>JBDRSE010000034.1:0-12120 GCA_043825095.1 bacterium | reverse complement strand
CCCTGCGCCTCCATCGGACAGGGGCTGTCCCGGGCGACCGCGGGCGACGTGGTGTGCGTGCACGCCGGGACCTACGCCGAGAGCTGGCTCGAGGTGCCGAGCGACGTGACCCTGGTGTCGGCGGACGGGCCCCTGACGGCGGCGATCTTCTCGGGCGAGCAGAGCGCGGTGCGCTTCGACGGCGTGAGCAACGCGGGCCTGGACGGGTTCGAGGTGTACGGCACCTGGGACGCGGGCTCACCCGGAGACGGCCTGATCCGCGTGGTCGACGCGGACAACATCACCATTCGCAACACCATGGCCCACGACGCGCCGCACGACATGGACGTGGTGAAGGTGTCCGGCCGGGTGAGCGGGCTGCTCCTGGAGGGGCTGGTGGCCTGGAACCCGGCCCACCGCACGGGCGGCATGTTCCAGGAGGTGATCGACATCTTCGGCAGCGGCGCGACCACCGGGGACCCGCCTCCGGTGAGCAACGTCATCGTGCGGGGCTGTTGGCTCTTTCACATCGACGGCATCGGCGATTGGCTGATCTACAGCAAGATCTACGCCGAGAACATCTTGTACGAGAACAACGTGTTCGGCCCCTCCGCCGGGGGCGGTTGGAGCAACGCCGCGGTCGGGATCGGCACCGGTGAGGCGGGCATTCCCGATCCCACCGCCGCGGTGGTCACCCACGCCATCGTGCGCAACAACATCTTCGTCGGGCTCCGGGGGGACGCCGCCCTGGCGGTGATGAACGCCGACGACACCTGGGTCTACAACAACACCTTCTACGCCAACACCGGCAGCGAGCTGCGCTCGGTGATCATGACCCGCGGCAACAGCCACGCCGTGTGGGACACGAGGGTGCTCAACAACATCTTCCAGTCCAACCATCCGGCCAAGGACGGCTCCGGCGTGTTCTTCTGGATCCGCGACGCGCTGCCATCGCCCTGGTACCACGACTACAACCTGTACTACGACAACGTCACTCCCTCGGACACGCCCTACACCGGCGAGGCCGGTGGGGTCTACGACCTCGACCCCGGGCTCTCCGCCCCGGCAATCCCCGACACCTCCGCGCCGAGCCTGTCCCGGATCGCCGAGATCCGCGCGACCTTCGCCCTCACCGCGGCCTCTCCGGCCGTGGACGTCGGGCTGGACGCGGTCGGGATTGCTGGGCACCCCAACTGGAGCCCGGGAAACACCGACCGCCGCTGGGACGCCGACCAGGATCCCCGCCCGACCGCCGACACCTGGGACCTCGGCGCCGATGAGCGGGAGTAGGCGCAACGCGTTGTAGGACAAGGCCTTTCCAGATCGCGGCATTTGCCTATCTGCCGGTCCACTTGGGCCTGCGTCACCGACGGCTTCAGCGCATCGCTTCGTCTTCGTGACGCGCGGGTGCGCCCCCGCCAACCGCTTCTGAGTCCGAACGACGGGAGAGCTCACGCGCCGTGGTTCCGGGGGCATGGTAGCGGCGCGGAAAGAGCTTGGTGAATGTGGTGTAGGTGAACAGGTAGCGCAGCGGCCGGATCCGCTGGAGCCCCCAGAACACGTAGTACAGCAGCGGGAGGGAGAGAAAGACCAGCAGGAGGGCGAGCAGCTCCCAGGCGGGTTTGACCAGCGCAACGCGTCGACCGACCAGGCTCGCGAAGAGGTTTTGTACAAACGACGCGGAGAGCAACGTTGTTGCGTAGGCCACCGGCACCGACCACAGGTGGCTCGCCTGCACTGCCTGGTATTTGCAGTAGCCCATGCAGCGCATGCACGCCTCGCAGCGGTGGGTCCAGAAGGGCGTTTTGGGCTTGGGGCCGACCATTGAGATCGCCTGGCTCGGGCAGTTGCGCGCGCAGCTGCCGCACCCGGTGCAGGACGGATCGGCGAACATCAGCTTGGCCATGAACACACGGCCGACGAGCAGGTAGGCGATGGGAAAAATGGGCCACAGCACGAACGGGACGGACCAGACGAACTCCCAGAGCACGTTGAGCGGGTGCCAGTAGCGCTTCTGGGCCAGCACGGCGTCCACGAGCCGCTGGTGACGCCGTCTGCCCCAGGCGATGATTTTGTCGATGTTCTGGGGACGGAACCCCCAGTGCAGGTTGAGCACGTTGGCCGGGAGATCGATACCGAGGCCGCCGCGCACGCGATAGCCCTTGAGCAGCAGGACCAGCAGCGGAAAGAACAGCGCCAGGCCGGCCCCGCCCGGAATTACCAGCGAGCGCAGCGGGAGGCCGCCCCTTGTTGCAACGATGACCGCATGCGCTCCGCGTCCCCATGGCATACGCACCAGAAACTTGATCATCGACCAGGGCGGCATCAGCCCGTGGGTCGGATGGTAGATGCCCACGAGCTGGCCGGGGCCGGCCTGCAGCTCCTCGTGTGGCCGTGCCTGACCGATGGGAATCACAGAGGTCGCGGTGCCCATTCCGGCGGCCTCCTCGGCCAGCCATTGGGCGGCGCGGTAGGAGTTGCCAGTGCCGGAGAGGTAGTAGCAGGTGAGCTGATCGTACGTCATTGGGCAATACAATACCAAATTCGGTGGCCTGACCGAGCGCCCGAATCCCGACACCGACACTTGAACAACCGGGTGAATTCCAGCATGCTCCCCACACGAGTCGAGAAGCGAGCGCAATGACAACAAACGATCCCCCCCTGAGCCCCAGGCAGTACGCCGCGGCGCGGAGCCTGCTCACCGCCATGATCCCCGCGGGCGAGCGCGTCCCTGCCGTGGGCGACCGCACGATCAACACCACCATTCAGGTGGCCGCCGACATGAGCGGGCTCAGCCCGGACGCCTTTGGCAAGCTCATCCAGACCTTTGACCTGGCCGCGGTGGCGAGCACCGGGCGGCGGTTCCAGAAGCTCTCGGCCGACGCCCAGGACCGGCTGCTCCAGAAGTGGGAGCGCTCTCCGGTGATGCGGTGGCCCCTGTGGCTGCTGTCGAACATGGTGAAGATCTCCCACTTCGACCACACCGAGGTCTACGCCAACTACGGCGTCGACTTTCCCAAGGGCGGGCCGGCCGAGCCGGTGAATTGGCTGGGTCAGGTGGAGTGCGGTGAGGACTGGGAGGACGACGAGGAGCTCGAGTGCGACGTGGTGGTGGTGGGCACCGGCCCCGGCGGCGCCATTGTGGGCAAGGAGCTCGCCGAGGAGGGCCACGCCGTGGTCTTCGTGGAGGAGGGCAAGCTCCACCGGCGGGACTCCTTCGACGGCAGCGGCCTGACCTCCATCAACAACTTCTATCGCGGCCACGGCACCATGGTCGCCTGGGGCAACGGCGTGGTGCCGATCCTCGCGGGCAGGCTGGTGGGCGGGTCCACGGCGATCAACACCGCCATCTGCTTCCGCACGCCGGAGTGGATCCTGGACGAGTGGTGTGAGCGCCTCGGCACGGATCAGCTCACGGCGGCGCGGCTCGAGCGTCACTTCGAGCGCGTGGAGCGGCACATCAACGTCCAGCCCAACGATCCGAAGGTGATCGGCCCCGTCGGCGACATCGTGGCCCGGGGCTGCGACAAGCTGGGCTGGTCGCACTTCGTGCTCCGGCGCAACGCCCCGGATTGCGACAGTCAGGGCTGCTGCGACTGGGGGTGCCCCTCCGGCGCCCGGTTGAGCATGGACCGGAACTACATTCCCATGGCCCTGGAGCGCGGGTCCGTGCTGTTCACCGAGTCCAAGGCCACCCGGGTGGTCATCGAAAACGGCAAGGCCGTGGGCATCGTCGCCGAGTCGGTGGTGCGTAAAAAGAAGATCCGCATCCGGGCCCAGGCCGTGGTGCTGGCCGGCGGGGCCGTTCCCACGCCCCTGCTGCTGCTCAGCCAGGGGATCTGCAACAGCTCCGGCCAGCTGGGACGCAACCTCTCCCTCCATCCCGGAGTGCCGGCTTCGGCCGAGTTCGACCACCCCGTGGAGGCCTACAAGTACTCCCCGTCGGGCGTCGGCGTGGACCAGTTTCACCGCGAGGGGTTCATGCTGGTGAACGTCGGGCTGGACATCAACATGGTGTCGAGCGCCCAACCCATCAACGGCCGGCGCTTCACGGAGTTCATGGACAAGTACGACCGCATCGCCACCATGGGCGTGCTGGTCAAGGACTCCACCCGGAACGGCCGCGTGCGCGTGGGCCCCGGCGGCTCCCCCCTCGTCAGCTACTGGCTGCAGAAGGCGGATCTGCGCCAGTTGCGCCAGGGTGTGACCCGCATCTTCGAGATCTTCCGGGCCGCCGGCGCGAAGCGCTGCTACCCCCTGGGCCACCGCATGCCCGTGCTGGAGAGCCGGGAGGACGTGGAGGCCTACCGCACGCGCAAGCTCGTCGCCTCGGATCTGGTCTGGACCGCCTTCCACCCCCTGGGAACGGCCGAGATGGGCTACGACCCGGCCACCTCGGTGGTCAACCTCGACCACGAAACCCACGACGTGAAGCGCCTGTTCATCGTGGACGGCTCCACGGTCCCGGGCCCCACCGCGGTCAACCCCCAGCTCACCATCATGGCCATGGCCACCCGCGCCGCCGAGCGCATCAACAAGGTCCTCGACTGAGCCTGACCGATCCGGACGGTCGGCCCAGCTCACTGCAGTTGAGCGAACACCCACTCCCCGACATCGGTGTTGTCGAGGTACTCGCCACGCACCGGGTCGAAGCCACTGGCAAAGCTCCCCAGCAGCCGGGCATCGGCGCCTTTGGCGAACAACGGAATCAATTTGTTGGTGTGTCCGCTTGAATGCCAGGTCAACAGCGGCAGGATGCCGGCTCCGGTGCCGATCAAGTCCGTATCGGTTGGATCCGAGCGCGGGCCGGAGAGGTGTCCGGTTTCGTGATCACCGGTCACGATGAGCACCGTTTCGCCCCAGTTGCTGTTCTGCTCGATCCAGGTCACCGCCACTTCTACGGCCTGGTTGAAGTAGAGCATCTCCTCGATCATCCGACCGGACTGGCTGGCGTGACTGGCCCAGTCCACCGCCCCGCCCTCGACGACAAGCAAGAGCCCGTCTGGATCGTCATCCAGGATGTTCAGGGCCCCACTGGTCATCTCCGCCAGGGTCGGAACGCCTTGATTCGCAGGCACTTCGAACGGGGCCGCGTGCTGGTCGCCCGAGCGGGATTGCTGCAGCGTCAGGTGGACTTGAGCGATGCCGATCACACGCTTCGGTGTCGGGCCGGTCATCAACGCTCGGAAGTCGTAGAGCGTGTCGACCAACACCCACGGATCTGCCACTCCGTCCCCGTCGGCGTCTCCCCCGGCACTGCCACTGAGCAAATCGAGCCAGGTCGTCTCACCGCCGACGTAATGAAAGCCCCTGGGCACCTCCGTCGCGTTCGCGTCGTTGTCAAACCAGGGATGGCCCGTTCCCATGATGACATCCACCCGGCTGTCGTAGATCATCTCCTGAGCGATTCCAGAGTAGTCTCCGCGCGCGGGATTGTGGGCGGTGAAGGCCGCAGGGGTTGCGTGTGAGAAGGGAACCGTGGTGACGACCCCGGTGGCCTTGCCGTACAACTCAGCGCGCTCCAAGATCGTCTCGAGGGGGGTGCCGTCGGGAGCCACGGCGATGGCACCGTTCGACGTCTTGAAGCCGGTGGCCAGCGCAGTGCCTGCGGCCGCCGAATCGGTGGGTGCGATGCACACATACGAAAAGTCGGCGACCGCGTTCGACGGATCGTAGGATCCACCTTCATTGTACGTCGTCATCGCCCACTGGAAGGGAAAGCGCTCGTACAGCACACTGCCCAACCGGCCGGTTTCATACAGGCTCGCCGCGTCCACGTGATTGAACCCCCAGCCGTCGGCAATCATCAGGATCACGTTTTTTACCCGGGGGCGCCGGTGGCTCGGCGAGGCGTCTGATATAGTTGGCCAGAGAAGCAGGCCGGCGAGTAGCAGGATTCGTGTCGCGCTTGGCAGCTTGAGATCGAGCATGTACTTCCTCCTACACTAGCCTTCATGCACATACCGCGCCATGCCTTAATAAGCGTTGAAGCACCAATTGTTGGACATTTCTGTCCGCCTCGAGGGACGCGTCGAACAAAGATGACCGGGTCCGACGCATCGGATGGACGATTGATGGGCGGCACGGCTGCTCTGGAGTCAGTCGCCGTCCATGCTACTTATCCAATTGTCAATATGTCAGCATGATGCGCAACGTCGGTTGAGCCGTTGCAGGCCGCTCGGGCTGCGCCACGTTCTACTTTGCCGGCGTTCGGGCCAGCTTGCCTCGGGCTTGCTTGCCTGCCACCTGCTTGCGCAGGAACTTCAACTGGCGCGCCACGACGGGGTCGCTCCCCCAGTGTTTCCAGAAGACCCGGGCCAAGCCCGAAGGGGTCCTGCCCGGCGCTGTGAGGAAGCGCTTCGCCGCGGCCCGCCGCTCGGCCAGGCCCGAGGCGTGAGGGTACGCCGCCCGCACGCGGGGGTCCGCGTTCTTGGCGAGCAGGTCGAGGATCTCGATGGCGTGGATCTGCGCCGCTGCCAGGCCACGATCAGGCGGTGGGCCCTGCGCGCCCTGGGAGGCGTTGAAGCGATCACCTTCGTGGGCCAGCATGCTGCGGTAGATGGCCAGCGCCTTGACGAGGCTTTCCGCCTCGCAGTTCTCAGGTTCCGGGGCGTCCGGGGGGGGCAAGGAGTTGCGGAACCACAGATCGGCCAGTGCGCGTCGCGTCTCCAGGGAGTCGCGCGCTTCGGCGACAGGAGAGGCCGGCCTTCCCGCGCCACTGACTCGCGCTGAGGTCCCGCGCGCCCGCGCCAGGCGCTGCGCGAGCCATTTCGAGGGGTGCACCCCCTCACTGAACATCGCCGCAAGGGCCCCCTGCTGTGCGACGGCCCGGCGCCAACGGGGGTGCCGTATCGAGGGTAGCAGGCGCAGAAGCGCCATTGCTCCCCGGTCCAGACTATCGGGCAGAGGTGCGACGGTGGGCGGCCTCTCGTCGAGCTCATCCACGTCGGAGGTCACAAACCGGCCGGGGGTGCTTCGAAACCAGGCGTGTCCCAGCTGATACCGAGCCGCCCGTGCGATGGCCAGCGGCGAGCCGCTGCGCTGCGCCTGCCTCAGCGCGGAGAACGCATACCGGAAGAGCACCTGACTGACGTTGCCCTGCATCTCGGCGAGGAGCTCGGAGGTGCGGATGGCCAGCTGGCGCCGTCGCTCTGTCGGCGATCTCGCCCGAATTCGCTTCCAGTACTTTTTGAGGCGCTCTGTCAGGCGCTGACGATCCGCGCTGGAGATCATGCCGGCGGTGTCCAGCCAGGTGAAAGCCACGCCGACCACCAGCCACGCGAGGTGCCGCTCCGGTCCGGTGAATGCTCGGTTGCTGCCGGATGACCGTGGCGCGGCTGCCGCCGGTCGACATGCCCGCAGAGGGTCGTAGCCCGCCAGGGGATTCGGCGCCAGGCGGGGACGCTTCCGCGGCGCAAGCCGGGGCCGCCCGGTTGCCCGCTGCGTTCGGCGCTCTACGTCCGTCCCTGGGGCGTAGAGGAACCCCGCGGGCGGCACCGGAGCGCCGCTGGGAGTCCACGGCCCTGGCCTCCCCGCGCAGAGCAGGGGATGGAGCGCGTCGATGGCCTCCCGGGCGAGCGCTGCGGCCTGTTTCGAGAAGGCGCTGCCCGACTCTCGAGGACTTCGCTTCAGTGGAGGCCAGGTGGGCGAGACGAGCCGCCCGGCACCTGGGTACCAGGGCAGGCCCAGACCCTCCAGACGCACCCTGCCGGGGTCCAAGCCGGTCATGAGGCCGGTGACCGCAAGGGCCGGAGAGACAGGCATGATCACCGGCGCGAGCAGCCGCATCTTGCGGTCACGCTCGTCAAAGGCGTGCAGGAGCTGGACCACGCTCGCCACCCAGAGCGAGAGGCCCAGGTGGAGGCGGGCGCGGCCGGCCGCGGGCTCGCGCGGGTACTGCTTGAGGACGAGCCGGTAGGAGTCAATTGCCCTCCTGAGGCCCGCCGGCGGCGAGCCAGGCTCTCGAGGCCGCGGCCCGGCGCCGGTACGGCCGACGGGAGCTTCACGGCCTGATGAACGGCGCTCAGAGGTCGAGTGGGCCCAACGCTGGGCTTCCAACCGGCGCAGAGCGCCCCTGGCGCGCATCCAGGAACGCTCGAGCTCGAGATCCCCGCGCTTGAGCAGCAGCGCGGCGGCCTGCGCCTGGTCCGCGGCTCCCGTCTTCAACGCGGCGCTCGTCGCGGCTGCTTCCCTCGCACGGCCCTCCTCCCAGCGCCGCACCTGCTGGGCGCGTCGGGTCCGCAAGGTCACCTGATGCTGGCGAACCCGGGAGAGGCAAAGCCTTGCCTCGCGCCAACCGCGCGCGCGGAGCTGCTCCTGCGCTGCCAGCCGAACAGCGGCCGCGGCAGCCCGATCCTCGTCGTCCAGCGCCGTTAGCACGGCGCGGAAGCGCGGTGAGCCGATGACCCACTCCGGGGTGTGGGGATCGCCGAGCTGGCCATCGGCATCGTGGCCCGACCGGAGGCAGCGGGCCAGCGCTGCGGCCCGGTCCGCGTCCAGCCCAGGCCTGCTCCGCGCGCGGTGGGCCGTCGCCGGGGCCGAAGGCCCGGTGCGACAGCCGGCTGCGTTCACCAACAACCCAAGCAGGATGATGTGCCGTGGGGCCGCAACGCGAGGCAGTCGCTGTACGGTTATTGACAGAGCTTGGCAGAGAGGCCGTTTCACAGAGTCCTCCTCACAGGGGAAATACTACTCCCTGTCCGCGCCGCGCGTAAGGCTTCGCGCCGGGCCGTGATCAGTGACCAGACGCGCCGCCCAGGCTCTGCGTTGACGCGGTCCGGGAATCGGGATATGCCTGCCGGGAAGATCAGGAGTGCATCATGTATACGAGCCCAATCCCGCGGCGGATCGCGACCGCCCGGATCGCGGCGGCGCGTCCCGCACACGCCCGGATCGTGGCCCTGGCCGCGCTGCTGTCCCTGGCCGGCGGGCCGGCCGAGGCGCGGCGCAGCTCCAAACCCCAAGGACGAAAAACCAGCCCCCCGACCCTCTCGCCGACGGCGCCAGCGCCCCGGCCTCCGTCACCCGACATGCGCGACGCCCTGCGGGCCTACGAGCGGCGGGATTACCACGGCGCCACGGTGCTTCTGCACAGGGTGCTGACGGGCACCCGGGACGGGGTGGAAACCAAAATGCGGGCCGGGTTTTTTCTGGGCAAGGCGCTCTACCACTTGAAGCTTTACGCCCCGGCGCTCTCGTACTTCGAGAAGGTCGTGACGGCCGGAGCCAGCCACAAGTACTACCACTCCACCCTCCTGTGGTTGGCCTCCCTGCAGCGTAAGCTGGGCCCGGCCGCCGGGGTGCTGGGGCAGATCGGGCGATATCCTGCGCAGGCGCTCGAAGCACCGCTCGTCCGGCCGGTGCGTCATTTCTTGCGGTACTGCATGGGCCGCTACCACTTCGGCAAGGGGGACGCCCCCAGCCTTCGCAGGTCGGTTCAGTGGCTCCGCCGGGTCGGCCCGCAGTCCCCGTGGTTTGCCAAGGCCCGGCTCCTGGAAGGGATCGCGCAGACGCGACTGCGGCGCATGGCGTCGGTGTTGGAGCCGTTCCACAAGGTCCTGCGGCACGCCCGGACCTCGGGACGCAGAGATGCCGAGCTGGCGAGGTTGGGGGTTCTGGCGCGGTTGAACATGGCCCGCGTGTTCTATGAGGCCGGTGGGGTGGGCCTTCTCGGGGGGCCCCGGGACGATCGATCGGAAAGGGCTTTGCGCCCCAAGGCCGCCCGCCGGATGTTGCGACTGGCAGTGAAGTACTATGACAGCATCCCTGCCACCTCCCGCCACTGGCCGCAGGCCCTCTTCGAGCAGAGCTGGGCATTGTTCCTGTCGGCCACGCGGCGGACGCAGGAGCTCAAACGCTCCAGCCTGCCTCTGCAGCAGGCGTTGACCAACCTCCAGATCCTGACCGCGCGGTTCCCGAATCACGTCGCCGCAGGTGAGGCAGGTATGCTCGAGGCCATTGTCCTGTTCTTGCGCTGTCGCTTCCACGCCGCCGGAAAGTCCCTGAAGCGGCTGGATGAGCGGCTCAGGCCCCTTTCCAAGGGGCTCCGCCAGCTCTTGCGGAAATACCCGGACCCGCTGGATTTCTACAAACTCGCCGTGAAGATCCGCCGCGGCGGCTCTCCCATCCCGGCCCCGCTGGCCGTCGCGGCCCGGACCGCCCTGAGAGATGTATCCGTGAGCCATACGTTCGAGTATGTGAAAAACCTCCAACGTCAGCTCAAGCGTTTCGAGGCGGCCCCAGCGGCCTGGAAGACCACGGCCGTGGCGTCGTGGGTGCAGACGGAGCTGACGCTGCTCAAGTCCCTGGTCACGGCCCAGGCGGGAACAAAGGCCCGGTTTCGGATCAAGCGCGCCGTGGACGATCTGGGTCGCGTGCTGCTGAATGTCTCGAGTCTGCAATTCGAGGTCAACGCGATCCGGACCGACCGGACCGGCCGCGGGATCGGACGCCGGAGGCTGCCTTCAACGCGTACCACCCCCCGGGACCGCAGCCTTCCATCTGCTGGAGGCGGCGAGCTCTCCTGGCCAATGACCGGCTCGTACTGGCAGGAAGAGCTGCGCTACCACCGGTACCACCAGACCAACCGCTGCCCGGCCACGCCCGGGACGAGAACCGGTCCATGAGCCGAACGCTGGTGATCCTGATCGCAGCGCTGGTCGCGGCCACCTCGTGCGGCCCGGCCTGCTCACGCACCTTTGGACCGCAGCGCACACCGCTGGTGGCGGCGACGCGATCCCTGCGCCCGCACGGCCGGTCGGTGACAGTGGGCTACGTGCGCCGGGGAGCCCGGCCCGGCCGGGCCACGGTGCTGGTGCTGGGCGGCCCCTACTGCATCGAGTGGTTCGGGCTCCACCTGGAGCCGGAGTATGACGTGATCTACTTCGATCCGGCGCCGGAGAGCCTCTTGCTGTCGCACCGGATCGCGGACGTGGAGGCGGTGCGCGCGGCCGTGGGCGCGCCCCGGGTCTTCCTCTTCGGCCACGGGGACAACGGTGCAGTGGCGCTGGAGTACGCCGCCCGCTATCCCCGCCGGGTCAAAGGAGTCGTCTGGGTCTCCGGCCTCAGCGACCTGCCCAAGCGCATCTCGTCGGCCTTCGACCTCATGGCGCGGGCCGCGCCGGACGCCGCAGAGGCGCTCCGGTACCGGATGCTGGCCGCGAAGAAACGGTTCACAGTGCTGGAGCTCGCGCTGTCGCTGCAGGCCCGGAAGCTCTTTCCCCGCTGTCACCGCTCCGAGGGCTGCCGCAGTGGCCTGGTGCGGGCCGGAACCGTGGTGAGCCGTCTGGATGACTACACCAGATGGCTGCGCAGCCGGCCCGGTCGGCCGCCCTCGATGCTGGAGATCGTCCGCTCCGCCGCCGCTCCGGATCTGCGGAACAAGCCCCTGCTGGAATACCGCACCGCCGAGGCCGCCGGAAGGCTCCGGCGGACACCGGTGCTGATGATCCAGGGGGGCCATGACGGCATCGTGCCTCCCGCCGCTGCCCGCGCCCTGGCCCGGTCGCTCCCCCGGGCCCGGCTGGTCCTGTTCGAAAAGAGCGGCCACTTCCCGTTTCTCGAGGAGAACAAGCGGTTCGTCTCCGAGGTCCGTCGCTTTCTGGGCATCAAGCCGGGCCGCCCCCCGGTTCCGTCTGTGCTGGCTCCCGACTGGCTTCCGCCGTACCGGACCGGTGCGGACATCCCCGGGGCGTTGGAACGCCGGGCCCGGTCCATGGCAGAACACTCAACCGCCCGCCGGGTGGACCTGATGCTCTGGTACGTCTGCCGGCGCTTGGGCGCGGCGCAGCCCGTCGAGGTGTTGCGCGAGCTGGGTTTGACCGACGGCGATCGCAGCGCTTTTCACCGGGCCCATTGCGCGCCCCGCTGAAGCCCCTCGACCTCGGCGGGTCGACAGAGTCTCGGGAGAGAGTGGGTGCCGGGGGTGGGATTCAGTCGACGTAGACCACGGTGCCGGAGCGGTCGGAGGCGTCCTTGGCGCAGCCGGGGGTGCCGAGGCCGTTCTCGCAGGGGTCGGCGTAGGTGTCGGCGCTGGCTGCCGGGGCGGTCGGGTTGCCGGAGACGTAGGTGACCGCGCCGTTGGGGGGGCGGACCACGGTGCCGGCCCGGTCGGAGGCGTTCTTGGCGCAGCCGGGGGTGCCG
>JBDRSE010000033.1:0-12781 GCA_043825095.1 bacterium | reverse complement strand
CTGACGCGGCGGTGCTGTGGACAACCTGCCAGTGGCGTGACAGCGGGAGGGGTCCGAGCACAGCATGGATCGCTACTTCTGGGACCAGGCACTAGCTCCGCGATTTCTATTGACGCCTCCCGCGCTTTCCGGCATACACCGCGTCGCCATGTACACGGAAACCGGAAAACAACGTCGTCATCTGCGCGCCCTCGCGCATCCCCTCAAACCCGTCGTGCAGGTCGGCGTCCGCGGCCTCGTGGAGTCGGTCCTCGAGCAGGTCGAAGCCCAGCTCCACAGCCACGAGCTCATCAAGATCAAGCTGGGCGAGGAGTGTCCCATCGATCCTGCCGAGGTGCGCGACGCCATCGCCCAAACGCTCCGCGCCGAGGTCGTCCAGATCATCGGCCGCACCCTCATCGCCTACCGCCCCCGCAAGAAGAACCCCACCATCGAGCTTCCCTAGTCGAACAGACACGGTACGAACAGGGGCTGGACACCGCGCGCCAATCACTGTCGCTCTGGTATCGGCAACCGAGCAACGCCCGGCAGGAGTGCGGCGTGGAGCCGGATGCTTGTAGTCGGCTGCGAGCCGCGCGAGAGTGTCCGTCAAGTCGACAGGAAAGCACTCCAGACCCGCCGTATACGATGAAAACTTTAAAATATCAGGTATATGTTAGTAAATTCGGCGCCATTTTTATTATTTTCCGTCATTTCCGTCAATGACGGAAACTTCAATCTCGGTGCACCGGCAGGTGGCGCCCCCACTGCGACCGACATCCAATGGGGTTGTCTGTCTACCCCTTCCCAATGAGGCGTTTCCAGAAGTCGACGGACCGCCCGAGGGCCTGATGGGAGAGGGGCCGGTGGTGTCGGCCCACCTGGTCAGAAGGTCGTGGGCCTCGTTGGGAACGTTGCCGTGCGCTGGGGGAATTCAGGTTCCCGGATGAGCGGCTGATGCCACGCGGTAGAGCAGGTGCAGCACGCTCGCGGCGATGACGAGCGCCTCCCAACGGTAGCTGTCGCGGACATAGTACAGCAGCACGCGCACCGGCAGATATCCGAGGAGCACTCCCAGCGGGAGGCCGACGCTGCTGAGCGGCCCGCTCTTTCCAGCCGCCACGAGCAGCATCGTCTCGGTCCAGACCAGGTAGGCCCAGGTCAGCAGCGCGAGCAGCTGCACCGGGAGCCAGTGCGGTTTTTCGCCCACGCGCCGCGGCCGGATCAGCTGGCGCCGCTCGGCCCAGACCAGCGCGCCGACCCAGAGCCCGAGCAGCGGGAGCGGCCCGAAGATGGTGGTCATCATCACCCACTGCTTGATCTCGACGATCAGCCCCAACACGCCGGGCACGATGAAGCTGCCGCCGAAGAACAGGGCGCCGGCCCAACCCAACAAGCCGGAGCCCTGACGCTGGAGCTCTTCCCTGGATCCGGCGCGCCCATAGCCCGCGATGATCGCGGTCAGCAGCGCCGGAAAGGTGAGCAGGTGGAGCAGCGACAGCCCGTAGTACAGACTCCGTGGGTTTTCAAACAGCCACGTCTGCACCGCGTCTTCGCTCACCGCGGCCGCCACGGCGATCAACACGGCGTCGAAGGCCACCCCTTGCCCCCGCTCGAACCCTGCGCGACCTATGAATCGGAAGAACCCCAACGCTCAACCCAGCTTCCTTACTGTTTGGTGCAGGTCACGTCGAGGGTGTAGGCGCTGGTGGCCCCGGCGTAGCCGTCGACGATGAGGTAGTAGGTTTCCCCCTGGGTGGCGGGGAGGATGAGCTGCTCGGAACCCAATCCGTTGGTCTGGCTGGCCGCCAGGCACTGTCCTGTGGGGTCGCAACCACCTGCGCCGTCCGCTCCCACCACGATCAGGTCGAGATCCCCGTCGGCCGGGGTGAGGGTGACGGTGACGCTCCCGGTGACCGGATTCTCCAGGCGGTAGTACACCTCGCCGCCCGTGTCGTCTCTCGACCCGCAGGAGTAGGACGTCAGCGTCACATCCGCCCCGGCCGTGCTGCCCGTGAGCGTGGCCCCGCAGTACGCGGCCAGCGGCGCAGTGCAAGCGCCGCCGTAGACCGCCGGCAGGGTGTGGTCGAGGTGAAGCATGGACGCCGTGCCGTTGCTCGCGACGATCCAGACATCCGCAGGACTGCTTCCCCAGACCGAGTATAGATACCAGAGCGTTCCCGAGTCCATGGCGCTCCAGGTGGTCCCGTCGTAGTGCAGGAGCGCCCCGGTGGTGCCCACGGCCCAGATGTCGCGCGGCGTGCTTCCCCACACGGCGTAGATGTAGTCTGTCGTACCGGCGACTGCCGTGCTCCAGCCTGTCCCGTCGTAGTGCAGGATGCCCCCGTTAGACGCCGCGATCCAGATATCGCTGGGGCCGCTTCCCCAGATTCCGAGCAGCGCTGAGGTCGTCCCCGAAGACACGGCGGCCCAGCTCGACCCGTTCCAGCGACGAATCGTCCCACTGTTTCCCACAGCCCAGACGTCGGTCGGTCCGGATCCCCAAACGGCTTGCAGATTCTGTGTCGTGCCGGAGGTGACGCTGGTCCAGCCCGCGCCGTTGTTCCGGAGGATCGTTCCACTGTCACCCACGGCCCACACGTCTACCGGCCCGCTTCCCCACACTCCGTACAGATCGGACGTTGTCCCAGAGGAGTCGGCACTCCAGCCCGTTCCGTCGTTGTGCCGGATCGCCCCACTGTTTCCCACGGCCCAGAGGTCGGTCGGGCCGCTCCCCCAAATGGCGTGCAGCCAAATGGATGGGCTGTTCAAGTCCTGGCTCCAGCCGACTCCGTCGTAGTGGTCAATTCCGTGCTCTCCGGCGGCCCAGACGTCGTTTGCGCCAGAGCCCCACACGGCGAAGCGATTTCCTCCGAGGGCGAAGGGCTCCTCCCTCCAGCCCAACCCGTCGTAATGAAGGATCGTTCCAGCGTCTCCGACGACCCAGACATCTGCCGGCGTCGATCCCCAAACCCCGCTGAGGAAGGCGGTTGTCCCAGAAACCAGTGGGCTCCAGCTCACGCCGTCGTAGTGGAGGATATCGCCATTCCCCCCCGCGACCCAGACGTCGTTCGGGCCGGTCCCCCAGACGTCCTTGAGTGTGTCCAGGATTCCTGCGGGATACAGGGTCCAGGCCGTCCCGTCGTAGTGGAGGATATCTCCCCATCCCACGGCCCAGATGTCGTTCGGCCCGCTCCCCCACACAGCCTGCAAGTATGCTGTTGATCCGGAGGCCACTGCGCTCCAGCCGGTGCCGTCGTAGTGCAGGATCGTTCCGTTGTCGCCCACGGCCCAGACATTGCCGACAGCCGTCCCCCAGACGCCGCGGAGCGTCTCCGCCGTTCCGGAGGACATCGTGGTCCAGCCGGTGCCGTCGTTGTGAAGGATCGTCCCGCTTTCGCCGACGGCCCAGACGTCGTTCGGTCCGGTCCCCCAGACATGCACCAGGTAGCTCGTCGTTCCGCTGGACGCGGCGCTCCAGCTCGTCCCGTCGTAGTGCACGATCGTACCGCTCGCGCCGACGGCCCAGACGTCACTCGGGCCGCTTCCCCATATCTGCTCGAGGTATTGCCACGTGCCAGACGGCACAACGCTCCAGCCCGAGCCGTCGTAGTGTGCAATCGTGCCATTGAGCCCCGCGATCCAGACGTCATCCCAGGCAGTGCCCCACACCGTGGAGAGTTGCCCCATCCCCCCCGAAGGAACACTGCGTCCAACGCCCCAGAAGCAGCGATCGAAGGTCGGTTGGCAGTAGGCGTTGCACCCGAGGCCGCCGCCCGCAGCGCCGAAGAGCCGGCACGACTGTCCCGCCATCTCGAGTCCGTCGCAGAGCTCGTTGCCATTGACCACGCCGTCGCCGCAGTAGCCGGTGCACGCGGTCTTGAGGACCCCGCCGCAGCCGGCGTCGCACGAGAGGGTGCCGCCGTGCCAGCCGAAGGTCTGGCAGCTGAGGCCGCCCAGATCGCCGCCGTCGCACACCTCGGGGCCGTTTCTCGTGCCGTCGCCGCACTGCCCGCTGCAACCGGCCGGGTCGGGGGCACAGCTCGCGTCGCAGGCGAGGGTCCCGCCGTAGAAGCCAAAGCTCGTGCAGGTGAGACCGCCGAACTCGGCGCCGTCGCAAGCCTCGGGGCCGCTCCGCACGCCGTCGCCGCAGAGGTCCTGGCAGCTCGCGCTGCAGGCGTCGCCACTGACCACGTTCCCGTCGTCGCAGGCCTCGACGCTGTCGGTCACTCCGTCTCCACAGTGGGGCGCCACGCACGTCGTACGGCAGACGTCCGGTTGCGTGTCGCTGTTGGAGACTCCGTCGTCACACTGCTCACCGGGATCCACGAAGCCGTTTCCGCACGCCTCGATCAGACAGGTGGGACCGCAGCCGTCCCCGGCCGCGAAGTTTCCGTCGTCGCACTCTTCGCCCGGATCCTCGACCCCGTTGCCACACATGACGACCTGGCAGAGTGATCCGCACGTCGTCGAGGGCGTGTCCCCGTGGTCGCAGGTCTCCCCACTGACGACGTCGACGACGCCGTCTCCGCAGGCGGGCAGCAGGCACCCCCGGCGGCAGGCGTCCGGGACCACGTCGCTGTTGGCCGCGCCATCGTCGCACTGCTCGCCGGTGTCGGTGACGCCGTCCCCGCAGTGCGCCTCGGTGCAGTCGGTCCGGCAGGCATTGGGCGCCGTGTCGCTGTTGGCGGCCCCGTCGTCGCACTCCTCCAGCCCAGCCAAGGTCCCATCCCCGCACACGACCCCCGGCTGGCCGTTGTTATTGTTGTCGTTCTCGTTCTGGTTGTTGACGCCGCCGTCATCGTCACCGCACGCTGTCAGGCAGCACGCCAGCAACCCCAGCACGCACCATCGTTCACGCATGTCGTTCTCCTCACCCTCGCGATGTTGAATCACCGAGAGGCACTCAATTCCGTCTGGCGCTTCGCGTCCAGCTGCGCGTCAAGCAGACTGGTTCAAAGCGCGGAAGGCATCTCCCTGGTTTTGGGTCGCAGCGAGCACTATCCGGGAGATCGAGAGTACGAGTCAAGGGGAACGCCGGCAGCCGGGCGTGTTGGTCAGGATCTGTCTCAAACTCCTGGTATAGTATCGAGTCGCCCCGCGCAGGGGCCAAGAGGGAACCGTGGGTGTAACCGTGCGCCGTGTGACTGTGCGCCGTGTGGCTGTGCGCCGTGTGGCTGTTTGTCGTGGGCTGTTGGCCTGCGGGGTGTTGCTTCTCGGCCTTGGGCTTCCGATGGTCGGGCGGGCGGACACGATGAACGTCGACTATCGGAAGAGCGACCTGCGGGGCAGCGTGGTTCACGTTGTGCCGCTGACAAACAACCAGGTGCGCATGGCAGCGGAGCGGGTTGTGCTGGTGCCGTACTGGGACGCGAAGCGGCGAAAGCCGCAGCTGCTGGCCCACGTCTGGTACGACTTCGTGAACGAGGGGCCGCGAGCGCGGCTCGAGCTCGGATTTCCGGAGCTGAAGGCGTTTTACCGTTACAGCCTGAGCTGGAATTTAAGCCTGGCGCCGCGGAAGGTGGGACAGAGCTGGACCCTACCCACCATCTCGTCCCTCGGCGCGCGGGTGGGATCGCGCTTCTTTACCGTGCGCGCGTATCCGGGGGTGGGCAGATACCGCCGCTGGTTCACTTTTGGGATCGATCTCGACGCCGCGCAGAAGAAGCGGGTCCACACCACGTACCTCTCCACCCTCGGCCAATCGGCCACCAGCTTCTACCACGGGTACGACGACTACGACTCCTCCAAAGCGAGCATTCAGTACCTTCTGCACTACATCCTGCACACCGGGGCGCAGTGGCGCGGCCCCATCGGCAAGGGCGAGATCCTGCTGTACCACCAGGGCCGGCTCCGCTCGATCCGGCGGTTCGTGAACCTCGAGCCCACCGTGAAGGACGATCTGGGCTTGGAGTTGGATGTGACCGTGGACAAGCGATGGGACTGCGGTCAGCAGAGTCATTGGCATACCCATAGCCGCTTGGACCTGCTGCGCCTGCTCAGCGAGAGCGGCCATCTGGCGAGCGATCGGGTCGACACCCATGTGGGGCTGGTGGTGGACGGCGATCCGGAGACGCAGTGGGTGAGCCCCAAGGGCGACGCCAAGCGCTCCTTCGTACAGCTCCCTTCGGACCCCCACCAGGACCTGAAAGGCGTTCGCGTGCTCAGCGGGCAGTCGGGCGCCGGCCGCGTACGGCCCGCCCGGGTTGCGCTCCGCTGCGTGACCCCGCGAGAGACCTCCCTCATCACGCGCGCGGACCTGCCCGACAGCGCGGGCCCGCACCTCGTTTCATTGGCCAAGCCGGCGCGTTGCCACGCCGTCCGCGTGGAGATTGCGGCCGTGCACGGGGATGGGGGGGCCTCGGTGGCCATCGCCGAGCTCGGCCAGGTGTTCGGCGCCGCGCCGGGTGGCGCATCGCGCGGGGTGACGTGGAAGCGTTTCGAAAAGTCGCGGGATCCACTCGGTCCGGCCGACCCCGGCTCCTCCGGCGCAGCCCGGTCACCGCGCGCGGCGGGCGACGACCCACAGACCTTTGCCGTGGTGGACGTAGACCGCGTGATGTGGTCGGCCGACGGCACGCTCCTGCACTACTGGCTGCAGCTCGAGAACGTCGGGCCCAAACCGGCGGGTGTTCGGCTCGGGTATTTCGTGGACGTCGCCACAGGCAAGGTCGTGCGCGCCTACCGCCTCGACCGGGTGGGCAAGCTGCCCGAGCCCTATCGCCGCCACTGGGACCAGGCCCTCACCTTCCTGGAAGGGGAGGCCCTCCTCAGAAAGCACGGCTTCCAGGAGGCGAAGACGGGGCGCGCTTCGCCCCGAGGCTCACCGATCCGGGGCCAGGCGGTGCAGCTGCGGGGCGTGGTGAAGGGTCGGGTGGGAGGCTACTGGATCACGCCGACCCGGCGGGGCTTCAAGTGGTCTTTCGGGACCTGGTCCAAGCGGCATGTCGGTCTCGCCGAGACGTCACTGCGGTTGCAGTACCTCGCAAAAGGCGAGCCGAAGCGCCTGCTGACGAGCCGCGCCCCGCAGATGGACCTCGCCTTTGCGGCGCGTCACGCAGAGATCTGGCAGGAGCGGAGGGCGATCTTTGACAAGGCCGTGAAGAAGTTCGTGAAGCACGATGACGTGGACGAGGAGAAGCTGAAGGACCCCGAGGACGCCCCGGTGCAGTGGCAGATCCTCACCTACCGCTACCGACAGGCCTACAGTGGAGAGGCGCGCCTGTTCTGGCACCCGCGCGGCGAGGCCCTGGCGGCGTTCTGGATCGACCGCAAGGACTGGAGCTCCCTGCATCCGGATCCCGAGCCGGGCGACGTCATCCCCGAGTGTGCCTGGCTGCCCATCAAGGTCTGCCCCTGGGAGCGACGGGACGAGCCCCGGCACAAGGTCGCCCTGACCGTGCACGCGTTTGTCCCGCGCCAGCCGACGACGCTGCTCAAGCCCTACGCGCCCCCTCCTGCGCCCCGGCGCCTGACCGCCGCGACGATGGACCCCGCGGCCGGCCCCGCGATGAGCGCCGGCGCCAAGGCCAAGGCCAAGCCGCGATCCGGCGCAAAACAGGGCGCTCGCGGCTGTGGCTGTTACACGACCGGGTCATCCGAGGGCGGCGGTTCAGCCGCCCGGTCGGGGTTGGCGTTGGGGCTTCCGCTGTTCCTGTTGCTGCTCCTGGGGCGCCGAGCGCGCCGAAGGTGCCCACGGCGAGGATCACCATTACGTAGGTGAGCACGGGGGCGATGACGATCGCCGTGTCCAGGGCGGTGGGGGGCCAACCCGCAGGCAGGGCCGCGGCGAGGAACCTGGCGTGTCTCCCGCAACCTCGGTGGGGCGTCTCCGGGGGGCGTCTCGGGTGTCTCTAGAGATCCGCGACGCCCCCCTGTTTAGTAGTCAGCCTCGTCCATCTTCGCGCGCCACTCTTCGAGCGCCTTCTTCGCCGGTTCGCTGGCAAAGAGGCGTGAGCCATCGCCGGCAAACTGCTGCATGCAGCCGGCGCGTCCAAAGACGTAGATGGAGTTGTCTGGGCCAATGGCGAGGGTTCCTTCCTGGGTCAGGAACCCCCCGTTCTTGAGGCTCGGAATGACAATATAGAGCTCGTCCCCTGCAGGGGTAATCTGCACGACATCTCGGAATGTGACCGACTGTCCGATAGCATTCTTGACGCCCGGAACAGGTTCCTCATCCTTGATCAATATATAGACGTTCCCTAGGCCATCACCGCATATGTCTTCGGTGGTGTAGGGGAAGTACTTTCGGTAGATGCGCTCCCCACTGCGGGAGTAGCGGTAGAGCAGGCTCTCTCGGTGCGTGTAGAAATAGTAGGAGCCGTCCCGACCGAGATAGAGCTTGACGCGATCGTCCCAGCACCAGAGCCACCGTCGTCCGAGTCGGGTGGACTGCCCCCCCGGAAAACCGAACGTGCGGCGAATCCAACCGCCGTCAGCCTTGTCGCCCTCCCACACCTTGATCCGGTTGCCTTCCAAGTCATAGCGCTCGAGCTCGTGGTCGTTTTTCTCTTCCCTTCGCCGGTACACCAGAAGCGTGTTGTCACGGTCTAAAAGGAGCCACTCGACGTTGTCTAAATCAAACGGTTGACTACTCTGCGGCTGCCTCCCCTTGCGACCACCGAGCTTGAACTCAAGTCGTCCGTCATCCGTCGCCAGAAACTCTACACTTGGGCGCTTCTTTGACCACAGCGCCAACCGGTCCGTGCCAAAACTGGCAATCGAATCGACATGCCAGTCTCTTGCAACCCCCCAGCGTTGCTGAAAGTCACTGTTGTACGAGGCAAAGATCTCAAAGGGGTGTACCTCCCCTTTGACGAAGAACCGTCCCTCCTCGTCGATCATTGCCCGCTCGATCGTCAGTGACCGGATACCACAGCGGGTAGGGTCCAACCAAAGGAACCACCGTGAAACGCGCGTCGTGGGATGGATCCGCTGCCACAGATCGTCGGGGAGATAGGCCGATGCCCCGCAGAACTCACAGCTCGTGGTGCGTGCCGAGCCATCGACGCTGAGCACCCCCCCGCACTGCGGGCACTTGAATACGACGGGTTCCGCGGACGGCGCGGACGGCGGCAGCGCCGTGCCGACATCGGTTGCGGGGAGCTGGTCGGTGCTTTCGCACACCAGATGTGAAACCGAAGGCAGCTCTTCTCGGTACGAATCCGGAAGCTCCCGGATGGAGGTGATGACCCCGGTGTCGGGATTGGCTAGGTATCCCGTGGCCGCGGCGGCAGTGGCGTCGATCATGTTGATGGGAGAATCGGTGTCCGAGAACCGGGGGTCCTCTCGTGTGACACGGACCATTCCGCTGTGAGGAGCAGGCCACAAATCTGCTTCGCAGGTGGCGCCGTTTTCCTGGAAACCGAACGCGGTGGCGATCCTGGAAAGCAACTCTGACCAAGCCTCGTGAGGAATGACCAACTGTTCCGCGCAGCTCGCGCAGTGCACCCCCTCCGCAAGTGCGTTAACCGGTGTGAGTGCTCTACAGGCTGCGCAGTTGATTTGTGCCTCGATACCGACGCCGATTTTGGACATGTGTCCTCCTACTGATGCGACAGACCTACACTGTAGGGACGAGCCTTCCTCCCATATTCAAGATCGCGTTCGATAATACTAACCTATGCCTCGCCGGAACCCAACCCGAAATGGCTGCCGCGGCGCATGCAGCACGTAGCACGAGGCATCATCTGCGGTACCGACCAGGCGGGCCTGGCACTTTGGGCAGCTAAACGAACAGGGTCCAGGCGAACAGGAGCTGGGCGCCGTAGTACAGGGGGAGGCCCCAGAGGCGGTTGGACAGGCCCGGGGCGACGAAGCGGTTGCGGGCAACGGCGAGATCGGAGGCCCAGAAGGAGAGGGCGCCGGCGAGGAGCAGCCAGCCCTGGCGGTCGGTACGCGCGCCGAAGGTGCCCACGGCGAGGATCACCATGACGGAGATGACCGCGACGTAGGCCAGCACCGGGATCTTGAGCTTCGCCGGGACGTGGGGGCGGAGCCAGCGGTGCACGAGGACGGCCGCGGCGACGACGAGGGGCAGGGCGGCTACGGTCCAAAGTGGGCTGACACCGCGCGCGAGGAAGGCGACGCCGTAGGCCAGGTGGCCGAGCAGGAAAGAGGCCAAGCCGGCGGCGAACCAGCGAGTGGATTTTGGGATGAGGAATACGTCTCCGCCGTAGGACAGGACCAGGGCCGCGACGATTGCCGCGCCGAAGGGGGTGGGCGGCCAGCCCCCGGACAGGGACGCGGCGAGGAACCCGGCGGAGGCGAGGGGCTTGGTCAGCCACTTGCCGAGCTGGCTCCCGCGCCACTCGGCCACCAGCAGCAAGAGCAACGCGAGGGTCGTTCCCGCGGCGGCATAGGAGAAAGGGGTCATGCACGACCTTCTATTCCGTGGGCACGGACGGGGTCAAGGCTCTCGGCTCGGGAACGTGACCCTTTGCGGGGCGGAGAGCGCGGGCTATACTTTCTTCTCTCCGGGCGGCGTCCCGGAGTGGGAGTCTCGATGAAGCTCGCGCTGTTTCTCAACCACCGCTGCAACCTACGCTGCGACTACTGCTACAACGGCGACAAGTTCTCGCGTCGCATGCCCTGGGACATCGCCAGGCGGACCATCGACCTGGCGCTCTCGGGCCCGCGGCGGCGGTCGCAGGTGTCGTTCTTTGGTGGGGAGCCGCTCATGGAGATGGACCTGATGAAGCGCTGCGTGGACTACGCCGAGCGGCGCGCCGAGGAGCTGGATCGGCACGTGCGGTTCGTGGTGACTACCAACGGGACGCTGCTTTGCGGCGAGCGGCTGGACTTCCTGCTCGAGCACGGCTTCCACATGGGTGTCAGCCTCGACGGGGAGCGGCGGGCGCACGATGTGTATCGGAACTATCCCAGCGGGAGGTCGTCGCACTCGCGGGTGGTGCAGAACGTCCGGGAGACGGTGAAGCGGTATCCGGCCCTGGAGGTGATCGCCGTGGTGGATCCCGCCAGCGCCGGGTGGGTGGACGAGGGCTTCGAGTACATCTTCGATTGCGGCGTGCGGGACATCACCTTCAACATGAACTACGAGGGCGACTGGACCGACGAGGCGTGCGATGTGTTCGAAGCGGCGGTGGAGCGCCTCGGGCAGTCCTACCTGAAGCGCATCCGGGCCGGCCACGACTTCACCTGCAACCCGCTGGACGCCAAGATCATCACCCGGCTCAAGGAGGGCTACTCCTGCAGCGATCAGTGCGACTTCGGCTGCGAGGAGATCGCCGTGTCTCCCACGGGACAGTTCTATCCCTGCGAGCGGCTCGTGGGCATGGACGACGACCCGAAGGTGCAGATCGGCGACATCTGGGACGGCGTGGATCCGGCGCGGCGGGACGCGCTGCGCAACGCCAAGAACGTGATCCCCAAGGACTGCGCCGGGTGCGTGCTGCAGGGGCGCTGCATGTACTGGTGCGGATGCGTCAACTACGCCACCACCGGGCGGGTGGACGGCGTCACCGGGGAGCTGTGCTGGATGGAGCAGCTGTTCATCCGCACCGCGGATCGCGTGGCCTCCACGCTCTACAAGGAGGAGAATCCCATCTTCCTGGAGAAGTACTATCTCTCCGCCGGCTCGGCCCTGGCTCGCCGCGAGGCTGCAGAGGTTTTGTCTGGCCCGTCGCGAACTCCCTAAAACCACTCGACAAAGCCCGTCCGGGTAGATATTCTCGCTCTATGTCATCCGCCTCTGAGCAGCGTCGCTCGCCGCGACTGTTCGTGAACCTCCCGGTGACCTATGAGGTGATTCCCTCCAAAGAGCTGGAGATGCCCAAGGATCTTGCCGAGGTGTACGAGCGCGTGCATCCCAGCTCCGAGCTGGCCGGGACCCGGATCGAGGGCGTCATCCGGGACCTCTCCATCAACGGCGCGTTCATCAACGGTTCCACGGTGCCCCTGCTGAGCCGGGTGATGCTGGTCTTCCCGTTGCCGGGCATGCCGGAGGTGGAAGGCATCGGCTGGGTGCTGTGGCGGCGCAAGCGGGAGTGCGTGATCCAGCGCGTGATGCCCGGCGACAAGTCTCCGTCCCGGCTGATCCTCCCCGAGGGGTTCGGCGTGCTGTTCGAGTCCATCACCTCTGGATCCCGGCGCCACATCGACCGTCTCATCCGGATGAACGACGCGTCCAGGGCGATCATCTCGGCCGTCTGATGGGGTTCCTCCGCGCACCCGCTTCGGCTCTGCTCTCGCTCGCCCTGCTCGGCGGCTGTGTGGAGGACCAGGGTCGTCCCCCCGTGGCCCGACTCCAGGTGGAGCCGCGGTACGTGCCCGTGGGTGTGGAGAGCTTGATCCTGCTGGACGGGCGGAAATCCTGCGACGAGATCGATCACCCCGAAAGCTGTGACAAGTCCGTTGACGGCCCCGGCCCGCCCCTCACCTGCCCCGGCGGCGTGAGCTTCCGCTGGAGCCTGGACGTCCCCTTCATCCCCGTGGGCGGGGACGCGGCGCTCCAGGCCTCCTCCCTCGAGGTTCGCGTCACCCCGGACCGCCCCATCACCGTGACGCTCCAGGTCACCGACTGCGATCAGATCACGGTCACAACCAAGACCCAGGTGGGGATCATCTTGGACTATCCCACAGAGGATGGCACTCCGTAGCGACCCCGCCCGTCTGTTTTCCTTTTTTGTAACCGTTCACGTGGGAGACGGCACAGCGCCCCCCGCGCCGCGCGGGCTTCCCGGTGAGGGGACGGGAGGGGTGTCTTCCGCCGCGGTGCGGCGGGTCGGGCGGGGTGGTATCGGCGCTTTGCGAATGCTGGCCCCTGCCGGTGTGCGATCCGCCG
>JBDRSE010000032.1:0-10389 GCA_043825095.1 bacterium | reverse complement strand
CCTCACTCCCCACGCCGTGCTGCCCCCCGCCGAGGGCGTGCGCCTCGCGGAGCGCAGCGGGAGCGCGCAGGCGAACGGGAGCGCGCAGGCGAACGGGAGCGCGAAGGCGACCGGGAGCGCGAAGGCGAACGCCGCCGTGGCCGCGGCACCGCAGGTGTTCGGCGACAACGACACCCTCTCAGCCCTGGTGGCCTCCAAGCTCGACGCTCAGCTGCTGGTGCTGCTCACTGACGTGCCCGGGGTGTACGACGCAGACCCCCTGACCCACCCCGAGGCGCAGCTCGTGAGCGCCGTGGCCGACGCGGACCTGCTCGCCGCGAGCTTGACCGGAACCACCAGCGGAGTCGGTCGCGGTGGGATGCGAAACAAGGTCGCGGCCGCGGCCATCGCGGCGCGCTCCGGCTGTCACGCGGTGATCGCCTCCGGGCTGATCCCCGGACAGCTCGCCGGCGTGCTCTCGGGGCAGGACGTCGGGACCTGGTTCGCACCCAACGGTCACCTCTCCGCGCGCCAGCGCTGGATCGCCTTTGCGGCCACACCGAGCGGCGCGTTGCACCTCGATCCCGGCGCGGTGATCGCGCTCACGGAGCAGCACGGCTCCCTGCTGCCGGCCGGGGTGGCGTCTGCCCAGGGGGACTTCCACCGGGGAGATGTCGTCGAGCTGGTGGACCCTGCCCGGCGGGTCATCGGCCGGGGCATCGTCGAGACCGACGCCGAGCAGACACGGGCCTGGATGCAGGGACAGGCGCCCAAGGGCATCCGAACCCTGATCCGCAGGCAGCGGTTGGTGCTCACGCAGGCGCACGCCGAGTTCAACGGCCGTGTGGACGACCACCGCGGCAACCACAGCGGAGGGGCTGAATGAACCCGGACCTCATGACCCTGGCCCGAGACGCGCGGGCCGCGAGCCGCAGCCTGGCGCAGGCCGAGCCGGACACGCGCAGCCGGATCCTGCGAGAGATCGCCGCAGAGCTCTCGGCGAGTCGCGAAGCGCTCCTCGCGGCGAACGCACTGGACCTCCAGGAGGCGGATCGGACCGGGCTGAAACCTGCGCTCCGCGACCGGCTCGTCCTCACGAGCAAGAAGCTGTCCACCCTGGTGGACGGCGCGCGCCAGCTGGCGGCGACGGCGGACCCCCTTGGGCGGCGGCTGAGCGCCACCCTGCTCGACGACGGGCTCGAGCTGGAGAAGGTGACCAGCCCCCTGGGGGTGGTGCTCGTGATCTTCGAGAGTCGCCCCGATGTCGTGGTGCAGATCGCGCTGCTCACCCTGCGCTCGGGCAACGCCGTGATCATGAAGGGGGGAAGCGAAGCCCTCCATTCCAACCGCGCCCTGGTCGGGTGCCTGCGGGCCGCAATCGACCGCTGCGGGGTGAGCCCCGAGGTGGTCTGCCAGGTGGAGCGCCGGGAGGAGATCGCGGCGCTCCTGGAGCTGGACGAGCTGATCGACCTCGTCATCCCGCGCGGCTCTGGGGAGCTGGTGCGCTCCATCCAGGCCGCCACCCGCATTCCGGTGCTGGGCCACGCCGAGGGGGTCTGTCACGTCTACTTCGACGCGGCCGCGAACCTGTCCCGGGCCGCGCGAATCGCCGTGGACGCCAAGTGCGACTACCCGGCCGCCTGCAACGCCGCCGAGACCTTCCTGGTCCACACGGACCTGCTGGCGCGCTTCCAGCCCGTGGTGGACGCCCTCCTCGCCCAAGGGGTGGAAATCCGCGCCGACGAGCCGGCGGCCCGCGCACTGTCCGGCACCCGGCCTGCCGCGCCCGAGGACTTCGGCGCCGAGTTCGGCGACCTGGTGGTGGCCCTCAAGACCGTGTCCGACATCGACGAGGCCGTTGCGCACATCCACCGCTACGGCAGCGGCCATACGGAGGCCGTGGTCACCGAGGACACGGGCGTAGCCGAGCGGTTTCTCCGCACCGTGGATGCCTCCTCGGTGTTCCACAACGCCAGCACCCGCTTCGCCGACGGCTACCGCTACGGCCTCGGCGCCGAGGTCGGCATCAGCACCTCCCGCATCCACGCCCGCGGGCCCGTCGGGGTCGACGGCCTGCTTACCACCCGCTGGCTCCTGCGCGGCGCCGGCCAGGTCGTGTCCGACTACGGCCCCGACGGCCGCTCCTATCTCCACCAGCCCATGCTGTAGTGGGGTCTGACCCCATCACGGCATTCTTTGCAGAAGGAGGGTGGAGGCTGGCGCCGTGTCGGAGTAGGATCGGTGACTGGAGGTCACAGATGCGCATCACGAGCCGGCTGGTGTCGATGGTCATGGTTGCGGTGCTCCACTTTGGCTGCGGCGACGACGGAGCGCCCGCCCCGGACAGCGGAACGACCCCGCACGACGGTGGCACGGCCCAGGACGGCGCGCTCCCGAACGGCGACCTGCCCTCGGGGAACCAGGGCATCGCCTCCCGATACGTGGGCGACGAAGGCATCGCGGGCGACAGTGACGTCCTCTTCTTCGACGACTTCGAGGGGTACGGCAGCGGCGCAGAGCTCGGGCAGAACTGGAACGCAGGGGTGTACCACAACGCGGAGATCGAAACGGCCTCCGAGCACGTGTTTGCGGGGGCGCAGGCGCTGCGCTTCACGAGCCCGCAGCAGGCCGAGGAGCTGAGCAACGGCGTGGCGCGCACCGTGAGCCCGGAGCTCGACGCGCTGTTTCTGCGCTTCTACTCGAAGTTCGACCCGTCCTTCGATGTGGTGGGCTCGAGCCACAACGGCGGAGGCATCTCCTCGCACTACTTCGTCAACGGGAACGCCACCCCCGGGGTCCCGGCCGACGGCACGAACAAGTTCCTCGTCGAGTACGAGTGCTGGCGCGGCGAGCCGGGGGATCCCAACCCCGGGTGGCTCAACACCTACATCTACCATCCGGAGCAGCGGGACATCTGGGGTGACCACTTCTTCCCGAACGGCGACGTGATGCCGAACACGAGCCTCCCGGGGAATTTCGGCCCCGAGTTCGTTGCCCGGCCGAACGTCGTCCCCGAGCTCGACCGCTGGTACTGCTACGAGCTCATGGTGCAGGCCAACACGCCCGGGAGTCGCGATGGGCGAGTCGCCTTCTGGCTCGACGGCGAGCTCAAGGCGGACTTCCAGAACCTGCGGCTGCGCGACGTCCCGACGCTCACCGTCGACCGGTTCGGCCTCTCGCTGCACATCGGCTCGAACCTGACCGCCGAGACGCGGAAGTGGTACGACAACGTGGTCGCTGCGCGCTCCTACATCGGGCCCCGGATCGCCCCGTGAGCGCGATGCCGTCCCCATCCATTCTGGGCTGGCGCGGCGGGAGGGAATGAGTAGGCGGCGTAGGGGCGTGACCAGACGCTTCAGGTCCGTTGCCTGGCCGACCCGCCTCCACCGGGTCCGGCCGAAGGTCACGTGGAGGATCACCCGGGTCTTGGGGTGAGTCATCCGGGCCCGAGTTGGCTGTGGAACCGTCAGGAACGAGCCAGCATCTGCCTCAGTTTCGTGACGCCGTGCTCGAAACGCTCGCGGCGATCGGTCTCGACGATGACGCGCGTGCGGTAGGGGCTCTTGGCAAGCAGTGCGTCCAGCGCCTTCGAATCCAGTGGATACTCGCACAGGATTCGCTCGGCGTGCTCGAGATCGTGGGGATCGAGACGCTCCAGCTTGGCCAGGAGAACGTCGTGGGGGTGGGCCACGATGACTGTCACCGCGGGACGTTCGTCGGATTGCAGCACCCGGGCGCGCCGGCGCCAGTCGGACGGCGCCGAGAAGGTCTCCGGCGCCCACACCTCAACATAGGCCCCGTGTTTTTCGTCGTACCAGGACAGCTCGCCCATCAACGCCTGGATCGCATCGCCCTCAGCGGCGGGGCTGCACCACACATCGACGTCTCGGGTCCGTGGTGGGTTTTCGAGCCAGTAGGCCAGCGCAGCGCTGCCGAAGACGACGAGCTCGCCCCGCCGCAAAAGCCGGGCCGCATCGCTTACGATGCGTGGGATGTCACTTGGGTCGACCATTGCGGAAGATCGCGGAACGGGTGTCCGGAGAGCAGCGCCCGCAGCGGCGTAGCTCCGGTCCAATGCTCGGGCACACCGCCCTGCTCGAGCCATTGGTAGAGGGGGCCCTTCCCATCGAGGCAATCGAGCCAGCTCGCATCGATCTCCGGGCGGGCCGATGGATGCTGCACAAGCCAGCGTTTTGCACGCTCACGGACCAAGGCATCGCCGCGCGTCCGGGCGTGGCCACGCCGCACATGACCGAGCTGGCGACTCAGTCTTTCTCCGGGATGGCGCGTCATGTCACCAGTCTAGCCCGTTTTCCGGCTGAGCCCAACCCGATTGTCGATCTGGAGGACTCGCCGCGGGAAGCACGGTACGGGTGCTCGGGGCCCAGGGCTCGGTACTCGGGGCTCCGGTCTCTAGCCCCGGTCCACGGTGAGGGGCGCGGCGTGCCAGATGTCGCGGTTGTAGTCCGAGATGGTGCGATCAGAGGAGAAGCGGCCGCAGTGCGCGATATTCAGCAGGGCCTTCCGGCTCCAGGCGTCCGCGTCCCGGAAGGTTCGATCCACATCCCGCTGGGCGCGGTGGTAGTCTGCGAAGTCGGCGAGCACCAGGTAGGGATCGTAGTACAGCCAGGTGTCCACCAGGCTGTGGAACAGCCCTGGCTCCTCGGGGCTGAAGAAGCCGTTCCGGATCAGGTCCACCGCCTCGGCGAGCCCCGGCGCGCTGTCTAGGTACTCCACACCCTGGTAGTGCGGCTGCAGCGCGGCGACCTCCTCGGCGTCGAGGCCGAAGATGAAGATGTTGTCATCTCCCACCTCCTCGCGGATCTCCACGTTGGCCCCGTCCAGGGTGCCCAGGGTGAGGGCGCCGTTGCACATGAACTTCATGTTGCCGGTGCCCGACGCCTCGTAGCCGGCGGTTGAGATCTGCTCGGAGACGTCCGCCGCCGGGAAGAGCAGCTCGGCCAGGCTCACGCGGTAGTTGGGCAAAAACACCACCTGGAGCCGGTCCCGAGTGATGGGGTCACGGTTCACCGTCTCGGCCACATGACAGATGAGCTGGATGATCCTCTTGGCTGCGACGTAGCCGGGTGCCGCCTTGCCGCCGAACAGGACGCTCCGTGGGGGGGCGTCGGCGTGCGGGTCGTTCTTCAGGGCGAGCCAGTGGGTCACCACGTGCAGGAGGTTGAGGGTCTGACGTTTGTATTCATGGATCCGCTTCACCTGGACGTCGAAGATGGAGTCCGGATCCAGGGTGATCCCCGTGAGCTCCTGGCAGTGCCCCACCAGCCGCTCCTTCCCCCGTCGCTTGGCCTGGCGATAGGCTCGCCGGAAGGCGACGTCCTCGGCGAGGGGCTCGAGCCGAGTGAGCGTCTCCAGGTCCTTGGCCCACGTTGGGCCGAGGTGCTCGGTGATCAACCCCGAGAGGGGTTCGTTTGCCGCCAGCAGCCAGCGCCGCGGAGTGACCCCGTTGGTCTTGTTGTTGAACTTGTCCGGGTACAGCTCGTGGAAGTCGGGCAGCTGCTTGTCCTTGAGCAGCTCGGTGTGGAGCGCGGAGACGCCGTTGACCGAGTGGGACCCCACGATGGCCAGGTGCGCCATGCGGATCTTCTTCTCGTCTCCCTCCTCGACCAGGGACATCCGGCGGAGCCGATCAGCGTCCCCTGGGTAGGCCTCGCTGACCTCTTCGAGGAAGCGGCGATTGATCTCGTAGATGATCTCCAGGTGCCGCGGCAGCAGTCGACCCAGCCGGGAGGCCCTCCAACGCTCCAGCGCCTCGGCCAGCAGGGTGTGGTTGGTGTAGGCGCAGCTCCGTCGGGTGAGGTCCCAGGCCTCGTCCCAGCCCAGGTGGTGCTCGTCCATCAGCAGGCGCATCAGCTCTGCCACGGCCAGGGAGGGATGGGTGTCGTTGAGCTGGATGGCGGCCTTGTCCGGGAAGGCGTCGAAGGTGTCATGGTCCTTTCGGTATCGCTGGACGATGTCCTGCAGCGAGCAGCTCACGAAGAAGTACTGCTGCTGGAGCCGCAGGTCCTTGCCTGCGGGGAACTCGTCCCGGGGGTAGAGCACCTTGGAGAGGTTCTCCGAGAGGTTCTTCTCCTCCACGGCCTTGAGGTAGTCGCCGTGGTTGAAGTACTCCAGGTCGAACTCGTGGGTGGCCTTGGACGACCAGAGCCGCAGCGTGTTCACCGTGAGGTTGTCGTAGCCGTCGATGGGAGTGTCGTAGGCCATGCCGACCACGTCCCGAGTGTCGAGCCAGCGGACCTCCAGGCGCCCGTCCTCGCCGCGGTGGTGCTCTGTCCGGCCGTAGAACTGGACCCGGTAGGATTTCTCGGGCCGGGCGATCTCCCAGGGGTTTCCGCGCTCGAGCCAGCAGTCGGGGCGCTCCTGCTGCGCCAGGCGCTGAATGACCTGCTCGAAAATGCCGTACTCGTACCGGATCCCGTAGGCCACGGCGGGCAGCTCCAGGGTGGCCATGGACTCCACGAAGCAGGCCGCCAGGCGACCCAGCCCCCCGTTGCCCAAACCCGCGTCCGGCTCCTCCTCTGCCAGATCCGCCAGCTCCACTCCCAGCCGGGCACAGAGCGCCCGGGCGGGATCGTAGAGGTCGAGGTTGATCAGGTTGTTGATCAGGGCCCGCCCCATGAGGTACTCGGCGGACAGGTAGTAGATCCGCTTCACGTCCTGCTCGTGATAGAGCTGCTGCGTGCGGATCCACCCCTCGATCAGGCGATCCCGGGCTGACAGCGCCAGGGCGAGGAAGAGATCGTGAGTGGTCGCGAACGCGGGGTGCTTGGACAGGGAGTACTGGAGGTGATCCTTGAAGGACAGCTCCAGCGCCTTGCCGTCGATCCCCTTGTGAAACGTGGTCCAGCCTCTAAAGATTTCGTTGTCTTTCATGGGGCACGCTCTCCTCTATGCATCCTGTTTCAGGAGCGCCTTGGCCGTTGCGCCGGTCTTGTTTCGTGCAGCTGGGGCCAGTCTCGGGATGACAGCGCCGGTCTTCATGCTCCTCCTCCCGGACGATAGCCGCCACGGGACTATATCAGGATTTTGCCCTGGGGAGCAGGTGTCCGTACCCGCATGTAGCGGCAAAGAATCCGGCACAGCGGACTTGATCTGGACTGCGTAAGGGCGGAGCAGGGTCCTGGGTCAGAAGCCGTCGTGGCGGGAGGCGGATTTCATGCTCGTGACGATCACGAAGATCATCACGAACACCAGCAGCCACAGCAGCGTCCCGATGATGCCGCAGATCAGCCCGGCGGTGGAGAGGCCCGCGCCTTTGTACAGGGGCGGATTGTGCCGGAAGTCGCCGCGCGATGCCCCCCAAAATGCGATGGCGATGGGGCCGAGGATGACGCCGATGTAGGGAATCACGATGGAGCAGATGCCCAGCACCAGGGAGGTGACGGCCTTGCCCGAGGTGGGCAACATTAAGGGCTGGGAATAGGCATAGCCATAGGCCGCAGGGAGCGCATGGGGGCTTGTCGGAGGCGCATAGGGATTCTGCCCTTGCGGGGGGTAGGCACCGCCGTAACCGACCGGCGGGGGCGTCTGGTCCACCGGCGGGTAGGCCGCCGGGGTCGGCTGCGGCTGGCCGCAGCCGGGGCAGTCCGCCCAGGCGGCGGGGTCGGTGTATCCACAGTGGGGACAGGTGCTCATTGCCGCTCCTGAATCCTAGTCACGATAGCTGGGTCGGCGCCCGAGGGCAAGGGTGCTGCGGTCACCTGCGCTGCCGCTCCTTCAACGCTGACAGCAGGTCTCCGATGAGCCGGTTCAGCTCCTCCACGGAGTCGGCCGCGGCGGTGCGGCCCGAGTAACGCAGGCGGTAGTACAGCGTCGTCACGCGGAGCGCTCTGGGGTCCAGATTCGGCACGGCGCGGTCCACGCGATCAGTGAGCTCCCGGAGTGTCTCACCCGGCTCCCGACGAAAACCGCAACGCGCCAACCCCTTGAGCAGCCTGGTGATGGGGCGGTTGAGCCGGGCACTCTTGGCCGCGGCCAGCCGCTCGAGCTCACCGGGCACCGGCTCCCGCTGCCGCAGGGCGAAAAAGAGGCCGAGCAGGCCCACGGCCACGGCCAGGCCGACGTAGCCCAGCAGTGGAGAGGCGGAGAGCCCGCTGCCGACGCGTCGTTTGAGACGGGTCATGCCGACCTTCATGTCCCGGAACAGGCCCACCTGCCGGTTCACGTTGTAGTCGATGACCCAGCGGTGCCAGCGCATGCGGATCGAGTCGAAGAAGAGCTTGAGCCGGTCCCACATCGACGCCGCCGTTACAGACCGCCGGCCTGCCGCCGGAGTGGGATCGTAGGAAACCCAGCCGATGGACTCGTACCAGACCTCGACCCAGGCGTGGGCATCTCCTTGGCGGACCAGGATGTACCCGCCGTAGTCGTTGTAGGTGCCTCCCGAGAAGCCGGTGACCACCCGGGCCGGCACGCCGACGGCGCGCAGCAGCAGCACCATGGACGAGGCGAAGTACTCGCAGTGCCCTGCCCGGGTGTCCAGCACGAAGAGCTCCACCGGATCCCGTCCCCCGGGGTGCCGCAGCACCCGCGAGTAGCGGAACCCCCGGCCGAGATAGCCGAGCACCGCCTCCACCTTGTGCAGACGATGTCGCGCGCCGGCGGTGATCCCGCTGGCCAGGATCTGGAGGGACAGGGGCGGCGGCTCCTCGGGTCGCACGAAGACCGCTTTGATGTCCGCCCTGACCCCCCAGTCCGGCGTGGCCTCCAGCTGGGTCCGTGAGGGACGGGTCAGATCGGAGTACACGATGTAGCGGGCGCCGTTGTGGCCGAGGTTTGCGCGCAGCTCACCGCCCGGCCCCACGCGGAACTCGGGTTTCTCGGAGCCGCGGAAGCTCCGGACGTCCACGGCAAGGGGTTGGTCGGCGGCAAACAGGAGGCTGGTCCCGATGGGCTCTAGGAACACCTCCTGGATCAGGGCTCGGTGAATGTGATGGCTGGCCGACCGTGCGCCGGGGAGGCTGTGCTTGGGGCGGTGGATTTGCAGGAGATTCCGGCGCCGGGTCGCGATGGGCGTGGGCGACGCGGTCGTGCGGATCCAGCGCCCGTGCTCGTACTTGTCAAAGGCGGTGCCGCGCCAGCGCAGGGCCGTGGGGCGGAGCCCCCGGGGGCGGTTTTTCAGGTAGACGCGCATCACAGCCTTCGGGTTGTCTCGCAACCGGCCGTGTCCTCCCAGGGCGAGCTGTTCCGAGAAGCCGGTCAGGTGCTGCTCTTGCCCCCGTCCTCCGAAGGAGGAGCTCGAGCCCAGCCGGGGGAAGAACAGAAACGTAGCGATCGCGAGCACGAAGACCGTGATGGAAACCAGCGAGGTTCCGACCAGGAACTGTCCGCCCACGATGCGGCGTGAGTTCAGGATGCGGTCCACGGCCACGCGCTCGCTGAGGCTGTCGGTGGAGTGCTTGATCAGGTAGTTTTCCTCCATCTCCCGGCGGAGGTGGAACAGGATGAGCGACCAGGTGGTGGCGACAATGTACAGCACGAACCAGGCGGCGAAGGACAGGCCGATGTTGAGCACCGAGCCGGCCACGACCATCATGAAGGTCACCACGTAGAGCTGCAGATAGTCCCGCCCCGACCGGCGGTTGAAGAGCTTGTTCACCAGCAGGAAGAGCAGGAAGTTGACCGTGGCCAGCACGAGCTCGTTCTGGAGCAGGAATTCCACGATGCACAGGCCCAGGGCCACGAAGGTGGATACGGTCCAGACGGTCTGCCACAGCACCGAGGATGTCCGGCGCTCCGGCAGCACGGCGCTGATGACCACCGCCACCAGGACCAGGAGCGTAATGCCGCCGTTCAAGTTGCCGCCGAAGGCCAGGGCGCCGAGGCTGGCGGTGACCATCAGATAGGTGGCGACCTTGTGGACGTTGCGGAACCTCACGCGGCCGACCTCCTCCCGGGAGCGGCCGGGGATCGGAGGGACACCTGTCCGGTGTGACCGATGTGCAGCACCAGGCCCCAGCCCGGCGGCGTCGACAGAGGCGTGTCGGGATCGGCGTACCTGAGCAGCGCGAGAAAACGCAGCAGCCGGGCCAGGTGCGCGGGGCCAACGTCCGCCGGCAGCGTGCCGTCGCGGGTCACCAGGCCGACGCGGTAACCCCGTCGGATGAGATCGGCGGCGATGGACGCCGTGGTGGTAATGGCGAGCTCGATCCCCTCGGTCGCGGCCAGGAGGCTCGTGTCTTCGGGCACGTCGAGCTTGTGATCCAGCTGCAGGGTCAGCTCTCGAGCCGCTTCCGCTTCCCGCTCCCGGGTCACCAGGCGGTTGCGGTGAGCCGACACCTTCCAGTGGATCTCCCGGGGGTCGTCCCCGGGGCGGAAGTCGCGCAGCGCGTAGACGTCCCCCCCGCGCCCGCGGACGCGTCGGCGGTAGTCACCGACGGTGCCCGGGGC
>JBDRSE010000031.1:0-58805 GCA_043825095.1 bacterium | reverse complement strand
GGCGCGTCGACGTGCCTCCTTCAGGGGCTCGCCGCGCCCCACCGTGGACAGCGGCGAGCCCCGCGCCAGCTTCGCGAGCGATTGGATCGATGTCAGCTCTTCGCGCTGCCCAGGGAATCCTGCGACAAGCCCGAGCGTGGAGCCGGCGCGCCACTGGCCGTTGTTCACGGGCCGCCGCGTCAGGGCCCCTGAAGAGGCCGTCCTGACGCGGCGGTGCTGAGGACAACCTGCCATGGGCGTGACAGCGGGACGGGTCCGAGCACAGCATGGATCGCTACCTCTGGGACAGGGGACTAGTTGGACAGGCGGTCGACCATGGCCTTTACGCGCAGGCGGTTGTGGGCCTCGGTGGGATCCCCGGCCACGCGCGCCATGAACGCTCGGTAGTTGCTCAAGGCCTGGGTGCGGTCCCGGAGGCGGAGGTGGTAGTCGCCGATCACGCGGTAGGGGCCGGCGAGCTTGGGGCCGAGCTGAGCGGCCTTGGCGGCATAGGCCAGGGCGGCCTTGCGCTTGCCCAGGGAGAGCTGCACGTCGGCCAGCACCACGTAGGCGTAGCCGTCGCCCGGCTTGATGCGCAGCGCCGCCTTGGCCCAGGTGGTGGCCTGCTCCGCGTGCCCGTGCCGCAGCGCCTGCCGGGCGGCCAGGATCTCCTTGGAGAGCACGAGCTTGAGGGGGAGGGGCGTCAGGGCCAGACCGGCCCGCTGCTGCGCCGCCCGCAGCTTCGAGTACAAGGAGATGTCCTTGGGATTGAGCTTGAGCAGCTTGGCATAGGCGCCCGCGGCCGCCTGGTGATTCCCGGCCGCCGAGGCCGTCGTGGCCAGGGACTCCAAGACCTTGGCGTTGTTCGGCTCGAGCTCGTCGAGGCGCTGCCAGATCTCCAGGGCGCGGCCCGACTTTCCCTTCTGGGCGGCTTGCTCCGCCTGGTCGACGAGGGCGCTGCGAATCTCCGGGGTGAGCTTGTTCGAGCGTCCCCGCAGCACGAGCTCGGCGGCGCGCTGCGCCTGCTTGCGCCGCTGCGCCGCCAGGTAGGCCTCCCGCTTGCGCCGCTGCTCCTCGGCCCGCCGTTTCCGTGCCTCGGCCGCCTGACGCCGACGCTCCAGGGCCCGCTCACGCGCCGCCTCCCGGCGCTTGCGGGCCGCCTCCAGCCGCTGCTGACGGCGCTCGGCCCAGGTGTTGCGCGGCCGGGAGAGGGGCTCCCGGGGCGCCGCGCGACTTGCCGGGGCCGCCGGCGACTCCACGTCCACGCCCCGCTGGCGCTGCTCCACCCGGCGCTTGGCAGCGAGCATGGCGCGGATGGCAGGATCGGTGATCCCGGCGGCCGGATCGGCGGGCTGGACGCCGGGTCCGGGCTGCGGCGTCACGCGCGCCACCGGAGGCGCCTTCGCCGCTGCCAGCTGCTTGGACAGCAGGGTGATGGTTTCGCGGGCCTTGGTGACCCATTTCTGCTCCAGGGGTCGCTGCTCGATGACCACGTAGGCCCGGTAGAACCGCAGCGCCTCGGAGAGCTTGCTCTGCAGCCGCAGCGTCTCGGCGAGCCCGTAGTGCGCGTCCGGGTGGCGCGGAACGAGCTTGAGCACGGCCCGGTACGCTATCTCCGCCGCCGGATAGTCCCTGCCGAGGCGCAGGCAGAGCGCCAGCTTGTACCGCCCTTGAGGAAAGGCCTTCGTCGCGACAGCCTTGCGGAGCACGGGGATCGCCTCGCCGCACCGCTGCTGCCGGATGAGCAGGTCGGCCAGCGCGTCCAAGAGGAGCAACGATCCCCCGTACTTGGCGACGCCCGCCTTGAGGAGCTTCTCCGCCTCGAGCAGCTTCCCTTCCTGGAACGCCCGCCGGGCGGCGAGCAGCACCTGCTGGATCGCCTCGGCCGCCGCCGCGACGGCCAACCGCTTGACCAGACCCTGGCGCTCCGCGCGGGCCCGGGTGACCCACCCCGCCAGATCCCTGCGCGCGGCCGACAGCCGGATGAACCGGTCGTAGGCCTGCTTGGCGTCGGCGTACTGCTTCAGCGCCGCATGGCAGCGCGCCATGCCGTAGAACGGGTGGGGATCACCGCGCTGGAGCTTCCGGTAGGAGCCGTAGGCGTGAAGCGCGTCCTGGTATCTGCCGAGGCGACGCAGGGCATAGGCGTAGAAGTACCAGCCCTTGGCGAAGGACGGCAGCTTGCGCGTGGCCTGGTGATACACGTGACGGGCGCTCTCGAGCCTCCCGACCAGGAAATACAGCGGCCCCACCCGCAAGAGCGCGTCCCGGTTTTTCGGCTGCTTCTTCAAGACCGCCTCGTACACCGCGATGGCGGCCTCATAGTTCTTTTTCTGGGTGAGCTTCAGGCCTCGATTGAGCTCGGCATCCTCAGACGATTCCGCGGCCGCGGGTCCGGAAATCCCGAGGAATACCAGGCTAACCCCCACGATGAGCCAACTCTTCAACATCCTTCTCCTTTGCATTTCGGTGGAGTGTAGCACGCCGGCCGGGGTGGATCCACGCTCTTGACACCCCGGCGGCTGGCCCCCATCATTCCGAAGCCATGATCGAAGGAATCCTACTGTCGTTGCTCGCCCTGACCATCGGAGCCGTGGGCGGCATCGCCTGGGTGATCGTCCAGAACCGCCAGGAGCTGGAGGCGGCCCGTGAGGAGTCCGACCGCATCCGTCGTCGGGTGAGCGCCGAAGTGGAGGCGATCCGCCGGGAGGGCGAGGCCAGCGCCCGCGAGCATGCCTTGGCCCTCCGCGGCCGCCTCGCGCGCGCCCGGTCGGAGCAGGAGGACCGCTATGCAGAGCGGGAAGCGGCGGTGTCCGAGCTCGCCGAGTCCCTCTCCGCCGACCAGGAAGCTCAGGACACGGCGGCCGAGGAGGTCGAAGGCCGCGCCGAAGAGGTCCAGGCAGCCGTCGACCGGGCGAAGTCGATCCGTACCGAGGCCGACGCGCTCACGGTCAAGCGCTACCGCACCCTGCAGGAGCTCGCCGGGCAGTCCGACGAAGAGTGCCGGGCCGAGATCGCCGGACAGCTGGTGGACGAGGCGAGCGCCGAGGCCTCGGATCGGCTGCGCAACGTCGAAACAGAGCCCGGGGCGTCTGCCATCCGGCAGGCCAAGCGCATCATGGGCATCTCCGTGGAACGCATCGATTCCCGGCACCTGATGGACCGCCAGTCCTACAACGTCGAGCTGGACGCCAAGAAGAAGGCGTTTCTCCAGGGAGACGGGAGCGCCTACCTCAAGGAGCTCGAGGAAACCACGGGCGTCACCATCGGCTGGATCAACGATGGCGCTGCCGTGCGGATCGAAACCGGCGGCGGAGTGGCCCGGGTGACCGCCCGCCGCGCCCTCGAGAGAATCCTGACCCTGCCCGACCCGGGGCCCGACAAGGTGGCCAAGGTCATCGACGAAGCGGCGCAGAACGTGAAAGCCGAGGTCATGGGGAAAGGCAAACAGGCGTTCCGCCTCCTCGGCCTGCGCCCGGCCCACCCGGAGATCACCGAGCTCGTGGGCCGGCTGTGCTTCCGCACGTCCTACACCCAGAACCAGTGGGAGCACGTCTTGGAGGTCGCCCACCTCGCGGGACTGATGGCCTCCGAGTTGAACCTGAACGTCAAGCTGGCCCGGCGCGCCGGGCTGCTGCACGACATCGGCAAGGCGCTCACCCACGAGGTGGAGGGGTCCCACGCCCTCATCGGCGCCGAGATCGCCGAGCGCCATGGGGAGCCGCCCGAAGTGGTGGGTGCCATCGGGGAGCACCACGCCGAGAAGCCGACCTCTTCCGTCTATACCCTGCTGGTGGGCGCGGCGGACGCCATCAGCGGTGCCCGTCCCGGCGCCCGCAGGGAGCTGGTGGAAACCTATGGCGAGCGCATCGCGGTGCTCGAGGAGCTCGCCACGGCCTTCCGCGGCGTCCACCGCGCCCACGCCGTCCAGGCCGGACGTGAGGTGCGGGTCCTGGTGGACGAAAAGAAGATCGACGATCAACGGGCCGCAGAGCTGGCCACGGAGATCGCCCGGAAGATCTCGGAGGAGCTGAGCTTTCCCGGCCAGATCCAGGTGACCGTGATCCGAGAGTTCGCCGCGCAGGAATTCGCGAACTAAGCCGCGCAACCGCGGCGCCGACAACCCCAAAAAATCGCGATTATCCCGGGGCCACCGTGATAGAGTCCCGGACTACGTCAATAGCACGGTAGAGAACCTAAACTGCTGGCTGCGCGTATGTAGTGCAACAGGTGTCCATCCGCGCAAGGAGGCTGCATGAGGTTTTCCAGATCCACGCTCGCCCTGCTCGTCGGTGCAGGGTTTTCCATCCTGGCCCTTCCCGGCTGCGGGAAGGAGGCGCGGCCGCAGACCCAGAGCGGGGCCGCGGTGGCAACGCTCCACGTCGTCCGTCCCGAGGTGTCGCTGACCCAGGGCGGCGTCTCGGCCCTGGCCCGTTGGCAGACCCGCGTCGGCGCGGGCGCCACCGTCTCCACCACCACGGGCCGGGCCTGGATCCGCCACGACCACGGCCTGCGCGTCCTGCTCGGACCGGGATCCAGCGTTCGGGTCTTTGACGAGGACGTGCAGCTCGTCCAGGGCACGATCTGGGTGGAGGCGCCCGCCGGGCCGCCGTCGGCCGTCACCGTCGGCACGGCCGTGGTGTCGGCCAGCCGCGCCGGGTTCGAGCTCCGGGTGGCGCCGGGCGGACCTCCCCGACTGTACGTCGCCCGGGGACGCGCCGAGGTGCGTCAGCACCGGCGGTTGCTGGAGATCCGCGCCGGGGAGCGGGCAACCCTGGGTCGCGCCATCAAGGTGGATCCGGAGCACCTCTGGGACGACTGGACCGGCGGTTTGGCCTGGCCCGCACCCGACGTGCCCGAGGCCCCGGCCGGCATGGGACAGATCGGCGCCAGGCGCCCGGGAACCTTGGGGCGCGCGAGCTTCCCCCTCGCGGTCCGCTCCCTGGACATCAAGACCCGCATCGACAAGGACCTGGCCACCACGGTGGTGGATCAGGTGTTCTTCAACCCTGCCAGTGACGACCTGGAAGGCGTCTATCGCATCCGCGTGCCCCGGGGCGCCATCCTGGAGGCGTTCTGCATCGACCGTCCGGCCCTGGGAACAGCCAAGCTCGTGTGCGGCTACGTCAAGGAGAAGCAGACGGCGCGCGCCCAGTACCGCGCCCAGGTCTACGAGGGGTCGCGGGACGACCCGGCGCTGCTGGAGTGGGAGGCCCCGGGGCAGTACAAGGCCCACATCTACCCCATCAAGGCCGGCTCCACCCGGCGGGTCGTGCTGCTGTACACCGAGTGGGTCCACCGCCAGGGAGATGTCAGACGCTGGCATTATCCCATGGGGGGCTCCGGCACCGCAGCGCCGCTGATCCAGGAGTTCAACCTCGAGGTGGACCTCGACAGCAGCGGCGCGAAGAAGGTGGAGGCAGGCATGGGCGCCGCAGTGCAGCAGAACACCGTGGTGCTGCGCCGCTCCGACTTCCGCCCCCGGGCCGACTTCGTGCTCGCCCTGCACGGCGGCGGCAACAAGGGCGCCGCCCGGGGCTACGCGAGCCGCGGCTTCGGCAAGGACGGCCCGTACCTGATGGTCCGCCTGCGTCCCACCGAGCTCGAGCGCGCCGGAAGGCGTGAAGGACTGGACCTGGTGGTGGTGGTGGACACGAGCGCCGACACGGACCCCACCGAGCTGCAGCTGGCGCGGACCACGGTGGACGCGCTGCTCCGGCACCTCGGCCCCGGCGACCGGGTGGCGGTGCTCGGCGCCGACCTCGCGCTCCATCAGCCCGGCGGCGGCAAGGCGCGGCTCGCCAAGGTGACCCCGGCGCTGATCGAAGCCTCCCTGGACGCGCTGGCACGGCAGGGTGTGGGTGGCGCCACCGACCTCGGGCAGGTGCTGACCGACGCGGCGGGTCTTTTGCAGTCCGGGCGCGGGGGCGCGGTCGTCTATGTGGGCGACGGCATCCCCACCGTGGGTGAGATGCGCGCCAAGCCGCTGCTGCTGCGCCTGAATCGACTGGCCACGCCGGTGCGCGTCTACGGCATGGCCGTGGGCAACGAGTCGAACCTTGCCCTGCTCGAGAGCCTCGCCCGCCACCAGGGGGGACTGGCCCTGCGGGTGAGCGACCGGGCCCACGCGGCAGCGGCCGCGCTCAAGGTCGTGGCTCACGCCAGCCGACCGACCATGAGCAAGGTCGCCGTGGACCTCGGGCCCACGGTGGAGCGCGTGTTCCCCGGTCAGCCCGTGTCCGTGGTGGCCGGGATGGACCTGGTGGTCCTGGGGCGTCTGCGCGGGCGCACGCCCACGTCGATCTCTGTGACCGGCTGGTATCAGGGCAAGGAGACCAAGCGCCGCTACGACGTGCGCACGATCAAGGTCGCGGACAAAGGCGAGCTGCGCCGTCGCTGGGCCACGGCCCGCCTGCACCAGCTCATCGCCACGGGCTCCGGCCGGGAGGAGGTGGCCGAGCTGGGCACGCGCTTCGGGCTGATCACGGAGCACACCTCCATCTATGTGCCGAGCGCCCGGGAGGCCCGGGACAACGTGGAGACCCGCAACAAGGTGCGAGAGGCCAACGAGCGGCTCAAGCAGGAACTGACCGAGCGCGAGGAGAAGCGCACGCAGCGGGCCAGGGAGGGACGCACGATCAGCAGGGTCACGGAGACTCAGCAGAAGACGCCCACCGCCGAACCGGCCGCCGACGCCGACGATGAGAAGAGCGCCGACAAGCGCGCCGCGGCCAAGCCGTCGGCCGCCGCACCCGCGACCAGCGCCGGGGAGGGCATGGCCCCTCCCTCCAGACGGTACAAGAAGAGCCGCCGCTCCCGGTCCCGCTCAGGCGCGCTCAACGGTCTGTTTGACTCAGCTGCCGATCCCGCGAAACCCGCCTCCAAGGCCCGCCCCTCGCGGCGGCCCTCGGGGTCCACCACGATCGTCTCCAAGGGCCTGGACCAGAACGCCCGGGTCATGATCGACAGGAGCCGGGACGGCGGCGGCTCCGCCGGCACGCTCACGCTGAGCTCCGAAAAGTCCGGTCTCGCGCGCGGCCTCGGTGACCGCGGCGTCGGCGGAAAGGACGCGTTCAAGGGCAGGCTCGCCTTCGGCGCCGGGGGCCGCAGCGGCTCTGGTCAGCACCGGCTGGACGTGCACGTCTACATCCACCAGGACAAGCTCCACAAGCCCAAGAACTGCTCTGCCGCGTCCACGCGCCCGCTCCACCTGCGCTCGATCCTGTGGCAGGAACGCCTCCGCCAGAAGCAGGGAATCCACGGCGTGGCCGAGGTGTGGACAGACGCCCTCCGCCACTGCGAGGCCCGCCGCTGGCGGGATCGCCGCACCCTGCTTCAGCTCATGCTGAACACCCTGGGCAACGTGCAGCAGATGACCGGCTTTGCCCGGCGCTACCGGCGCTACCTGAGCGGGGGCGAGTGGGCCTACCTGCGACGCGCGATCTTTGCCCGCACGCGCACCGCCCGGGACCTCCAGCTGGCGAACCGCCTCTTCCACGGGGGCCGGGCCTTGGATTGGACGATGGTGAAGACGCTGCTGGCAAAGCTGAAAACCGACGCGGACAGAATCCGCGAACTTCTGACCCTGGTCGCGGTCTATCCCAAGAACGTGCGACTCAAGCTCATGGCACTCGATCTCCTGGAGGGCGCGAACCGACACGCCGAGGCCGAGCGGCTCTGCACCGCCGTGGCCGGCAACCCGTACGCCGATGCGCGGCTGCGCACCGCCGTGGGGGAGTTCTGGGCGCGGCGGGGCAGGACGGCCCGGGCCAAGCGGATCTTCTCGGAGATCGTCGAATTCCGGCCCACGGATCCGCTGGCTCGGCGCAGGCTGGGAGATCTGTACCGCGCCTTCGGCTGGTATCACGAGGCCTACCGCCAGTATCAAACCCTCGCCGCCCTGGCGCCCCATGACACCTCCGTGCTCCTGCTGATGGCCCTGGCCGCGGCCGGCACGGGACGCATCGACGAGGCGCTCAGGCTCGAGCAGCGCGTGGCGGCCAGCGCCACGGGCAGCGGCGGCGCGGCGCGCTGGGCTCTGCTGTGGAGCTCGGTCCGGCTCGCCCTGCTGCGGGCCGCGGCGGAGAAGAAGGGCGACAAGCTGCTGCTGGCCAAGCTCGTGGCGCGCACCCGTCGCTCGGGTGTGCTCCGGCACGCGCGCAAGCTGCGCGTGATCCTGACCTGGTCGCACCCCGAAGCTGACATCGAGCTCTGGGGCGCGCACCCGGGCTGGCGGCCGCAGCGCGCCGAAGAGCTGGCGCCACAGTTCGGCATCGAGGCCTTCGCCGTGCGCAAACCCAAGCCGGGCCGCTATCTGTTCGAGGTGCGGCGGGTGGGGCGCGTCCGCCCGCGGACGCTACGCGCCACGCTGTACGTGCTGTGGGACGAAGGCGGGCCCCAGGAGCGGCTCCAGAAGTTTCCCCTCGAGCTGCTGCCGACCGCGAAGTCCCTGCGCTTCGCGATCACCGGTCGGAAAGCCGAGGAACTGCGATGAGAGGTCACGACATGCACACTCACTTCGGCGGACGGGTCTTGGTACCCCTGCTCCTGGGCCTGGCGGCGCTGCCGGGCTGCAAGGGCAAGATCTACAACCCCAAGCCTCCCAGGCACAGCGTGGCGCTGGTCGCCCCGGTCCGCGGCAAGCTCACCCTCCGCAGCCCCGGGGAGCGGGAACTGCAGGCGGTGGACACGGATCGCCGCGTCGAAGCCGGCGCCGTGCTCCGCACGGGCCCCCACGGCAAAGCCACGCTCACCCTGGACGCCGGCGGCTGGCTCCTGCTGGACCGCGCCACCGAGGTGAGCGTGTCCGCCAAGGGTGTCCAGCTCCTGGCGGGCCGCGTCTGGGTGGACGCGCACGGCACCTCCGGCGTGACCCTGCGCACCGGACACGGCGACGTCACCGGGGCGGAGGCGAGCTACGACGTGCGACTCACGGCCAAGGGGACCCAGGTGTACTGCGGCTCGGCCGAGATCACCCTCACGTCCGGCTCCCAGAGCCTCCGGCTGGTGAGCGGCATGCTCGCCGACCTCGGCCCGGTGGGCAAGATCGACCCGCAGCTGAGGACAATCTGGGACGACTGGACCGGTGGTCTCGCCCAGGCGGGCCCCCGGGCCCAGGTGCTGACCGCCGGCGTCGGCACCCTGGAGGCCCGGATGCAGTCCGAGGTCGGCTTCGCGCGCTCGCCCCTGCTGGTGCGGGAGCACCAGGTCAAGGCGTGGATCGAAGGCAACCTGGCCATCACCCGGGTGGAGCAGCACTTCTTCAATCCCCGCTCGCGCGTGGTGGAGGGCACCTATCGGGTGCGCCTGCCCGGCAGCGCGATCATCCGGTCCTTTGCCTCCGGTCCGTCCAACAACGTCCAGGAGGGCCGCATCGTGCCGCGCGCCCGTCGGCACGGGTCACCGGGCTCCCAGACGGTGCTCGAGTGGGAGGCGCCGGACCGCTACGTGGCGACGATGTACCCCATCGGGCCGGGCGCCACGACGGTGGTGCGGCTGGAGTACGTGCAGTGGCTGCACCCCCGGGACGGTCGCCGCCGCTTCGTCTATCCCATGGGCGGCGGGGACGCGCCGAAGCTCGGCGAGTTCTCCCTCGAGGTGAACGTGAAGCAAGCCCAGGCCAAGACGCTCAAGGCCGGCATGGGAGCCAAGCGGGAGGGTGACTGGATCATCGTCCGCCGGTCGGACTATCGGCCCCGGGCCGACTTCGTGCTCGAGCTCCTGGACGCCAAGGCCGGACCGGCCACGCCCACGCTGTACCACGCCCATGCCGACCAGGCCGGCGAGCCGGCCTATGCCGCGCTTACCATGGTGCCCCCCATGGGCAACAAGGGCAGGCCCCAGGGTCAACAGCCCATCAAGCTGGTCATCGTCGCCGACGTCAGCGCCGGAACCGGCACGGCCGAAATGACCATGCTCCGCACGATCACCGACGCGATCCTCAGGCAGCTCACCCCGGCGGATCAGGTTGCCGTGCTGGTGGCAAGCGTGGACGCCAAGCCCCTCGGCAAGGGCCCCGCCCTCGCCGCCGCGACCCAGAAGCGCCAAGAGACGCTGCTCGCGGCGCTGGGCCGGGCCCAGCCCGGCGGCGGCAGTGACCTGGAGCAGGCGCTCCAGGCCGCCTCCCGGCTCCTGCCCAAGGGGCTCGGCTCGGTGATCTACCTCGGCGACGGCCGCCCCACCCTCGGAACGCTGGCGCCGGGGCTGCTGCGGGATCGGCTGGCCCGCCGCCTCACCCCCCCGCGACTCTTCGCCGTGGGGGTCGGCTCGAACGCCGCCATGGATCTGCTGCACGCGGTCACTGACGGACTCGGCTTCGCGGTGCCGGTGAGAGACGTGCTGGAGGCGCCACGGGCCGCGCTGCGAATCGTCGCGCACGCAGCCAGACCCACCCTCAGGCATGTGACTGTGGACCTCGGGCCGAACGTGGACCGCATCTACCCCCGCCGTCCGGTCACGGTGGAAGACGGCACGTTCCTGCGCATCCTGGGCCGCCTACGGGGCAAGGCGCCCGGGTCGGTGACCATTCGCGGCCTCCGGGACGGAAACCCCTTTGTGGAGAAGGTCTCCATCCAGCACCGCAAGGTGGAAGACCGCGGAGATCTGCGGCGGCGTTGGGCCTTCGCCCGGATTCAGGACCTGCTCCGCCGGGGCGCCGGGCGCGAGGCCGTGTCCGAGGTCGGCGTGCGCTACGGTGTGGTGACCCCCTTCAGCGGGATGGTGATCGGAGGCTACGGCCAGAAGTGGTACCACAGCCACCTGCCGGAGGACCCGGCCGGGACCTTCGTCCCCGCGTCCCTCCGCGGCGGGCCGCCCTCCGGCGCGATCACGATCGCGCTGGAGCCGGGCTGGTCCACGGCCGGATCCCAGGTCATCCCCATGGAGCAGCTCTACCAGCACGTGCTGCACCACAAGATCTGGACCGCCGTGCGCGCCAGCTTCGACCGCAAGGCCGCGTCGCGTCCCGACCTCTCCGGGCAGGTGGCGCTCAAGATCGAGGTCAACCCCGACGGCGCTGTTCACAAGGTCACTCGCATCGAGGAGGAGTCCACGCTAAAGGACCCGGACGTTGTGGAGGATGTGCTCCGGCTGACACGCTCGGTCCAGCTCCCGGCGACGCCCACCGGCGAGCGCTTCACGTTCACGCACCGGTTCCGGTTTGTGCCCCAGGACATCTCCGATGTGCCGAAGCGGTGCCTCAACAAGGACGGCACCCGGAAGCGCTCCAAGGAGTCCTACAAGTACTTGGACGCCCGACGCGCCCTGTGGCGGGAGCGGCTGTTCCGGAATCGCTCCGCGGCGGGTGCGCACCGGGTCTGGCGCGGGGCCCTTGCCTGCGGCGAAATCCAGCTCGACACCGACGCCCGGGCGCTGCTCCTGCTCATGCTTCGGACCCTGTACACCACACCCTTGCGGGTGGATCTCTACCTCCGCATGAAAAACGAGCTGCCCTGGGTGCGGGCCTTCCTGCGGCGGGAGATCCTGCGCCGCGTGCGCACCCTGGACGACGTGCGAGCCGTGCGCGGCGGGCTCGCCCTGGACGGTGGGCTCGACCGGGAGCTGCTGCAAAAGATGCTCAAGAAAGCGAAGCAGGACACGGACAAAATCAGTGTGGTCCGCAAGTTCCTGGCACTCTCGCCCGAGAGCCTGTCGCTGCGGGTCATGCTGCTCCACCTCCTCGAGCGCGCCAAACAGCTCCCTGAGGCCGAGCGCATCGCCTGGCGTCTGCGCGCCGATCCGGGCGCCGATGCCGGCGTCCGCCAGCAGGTGGGTGAGTTCTTCCTCCGCCGGGGAGACACCGCCGAGGCCCGGAGGAGCTTCTCGGAGCTCGTGGAGTTTGCGCCCTTCGATCCCTGGGCCCGGCGACGCCTCGGCAATCTGCTGATGGCACAGGCGGCGGCGAGCCGCACCAAGGATGCGAAGGCCTGGACCCGGCGACTCTACAGCGACGCCTATCGCGAGTACGAGACCCTGGCCTGGCTGCTGCCCGGCAACAGCTCGGTGCTGCTGCTCATGGCCAACGCGGCCGCCGGCATGCAGCGGTTGGACTGGGCCCTGCGGCTGCAGCAGCGGGTGAGTGAGGCGGCCGAGGTGGGGGGCAGCAGCAACGGGGTCGCGGCCTGGGCGCGCCTGCTCACCAGCGTCCGGCTGGCCCGGATGCGCCTCGCGGCCGGCGCTGACAAGGCGCTGCGCGCCCGCATCCACGCCCGGGGTCGCCGGGCCGGGATCTTCACCTGGTCGCGGGAGCTTTCCATCCTGCTCACCTGGTCGCACCCCGACGCGAGGCTGCAGCTCTGGCTGCAGTTCCCAGGTCAGGAGCATCCGGCGCGCGTGGCGCTGCGCGGAGACAGCGTCGGCGTCGAAGGCATCCGCCTCACGCGCACCGCGGTCTGGGGCGCCGGCAACGCCGGCAAGCCCAAGGAACGACGGGGCACCGAGATTGCGAAGACGCCTCTGTACCTCGAAGCGCGCTGTGGAGATAGCGCTCAGGACCGGGTGCTCACCTACCATGGAGAGCTGATGCTGATTTGGCACGAGGGTACGGACAAGGAGCGCATCGAGCTCCGAGCTCTCGTGTACGACCCCAAGATCGGGGCGCTCGCGTTCCAGCTGGACCCAACTGGAAAGCTCAGTCCGACCAAGGTCATCAAACCGAAAAAGCGCCCTGCAAACTGATCCCCGTTGCACAATATCCTCGTTGCCGGAGCCCCATTCCGTGCGTCTCCCCAAGTCCGCAGTCCGTGCGGGTTTCCCGATCCAGGTCTGGTAAGATCCCGGTACCCAATGCCTTGCCGAGTCGGGAACGGCTCGCCCATGTCTCCACCGGGTTTGCCGGAACGCTATCCACAACCGTTCGAAACAAATGGCAAAACCCAGGCACTACTTGAAGGCGCGTCCCAGGAATCGCGCCTGGAACCATCGCGCCGACACCGGCTCTGGGTACGGTGTTCCAGGCCCGCAAATTCCGCCCAAAATTTCTGACTGTATTCCTTACGGTTAGATCTACGCGCCGAGCCAGAGCCGCTGCGGATCGGCCAGCTCCAGCCACTCCGAACGGGCGGTCCGAATGAAGTCAGAGCAGCCGAGTGGTCGACCCACCCCAGGTCTGGCAGCCCCAGCAGATCCCCGCGCACCTCTTCAAAACAGAGCAATTCCAAAATATAGCGCTCACGAGAGGACCCCGATCGCGACAACTGCCAGTAACATGAGCAAAAATGTCATAAATAGGGCCTGGGAGTATGACAAAGGTATGCCCTGACCGCAGTCTAAGGCGTAGGCATCCAAAAAGTTGGACTGCGGTGCCTATTTCGTGATCAGGTAGATAACTCATCGTGTTCTTTTTGAAACTCGGACATTACCCACAGCTTTCTTCACAGGCGGAATGGGATGCACCACAAGATATCGTGGGCTGGCCTACCCACACCCACTACATCTTGTAGAAAAAAAGTTGACACGTATTTTGATCCACTTTAAACCTGATCTTCGTTGCGCCCACTTGTAGCTAGGCTTTCATAGCGGGCTACGCGGCAGGGGATATCTCTAATCTAGGGTGAAGTGAGTCTGTTTTTTGCTGGGCGAAAGCAAGGCACATAAACGTCTGATATTCATAGTGTTGCCCCACGGCAAGGCTCCGGCGGGCAGGTGTCAGAAGCGGTAACAGGCAGGGAATACCAAGGCGAGGCAGTTTGAAGATGATCAAAGAGGATTCGACCCAACAGGAGCAGGTGCAGCCCGCTCCGAAGACACGAGCGGAAGAGGCGACGGTGCGGGACGGGCTTACGTTTCGGCGCTATTTCACCAAGGAGGGAACTCACCCCTACGATGAAATCAAGTGGGAGCGCCGTACCGCTTCGATCAAGGGTCCCGACGGAGAGCTGATCTTTGAGCAACGGGACGTGGAAGCGCCCGCCCCTTGGTCACAGACGGCGCTCAACATCGTGGTCCAGAAGTACTTCCGGGGTTTGCTCGACACTCCCGGTCGGGAGCAGTCCATTCGGGACCTGATCAATCGAGTGGTCGTCACCATCACCGACTGGGGCACCAAGCAGCACTACTTCAAGAGCGCGCGGGACGCCGAGGTGTTCTCCGACGAGCTCACGCACCTGCTGATCAACCAGAAGGCGTCCTTCAACAGCCCCGTCTGGTTCAACGTCGGGGTGGACGATCAGCCCCAGTGCTCGGCCTGCTTCATCAACTCGGTCGACGACACCATGGACGAGATTCTCCACCTCGCCCACACCGAGGGCATGCTGTTTAAATGGGGCAGCGGAACCGGCACGAACTTCTCCACGCTCCGGTCGTCCAAAGAGTACTTGAACGGCGGCGGTACCGCGTCCGGCCCCGTGTCCTTCATGCGCGGCTTCGACGCCTTTGCCGGCGTCATCAAGTCGGGCGGCAAGACGCGACGGGCGGCCAAAATGGTCATCCTGAACGCCGAGCACCCTGACATCATGGAGTTCATCGGCTGCAAGTCCAAGGAGGAGAAGAAGGCCTGGGCGCTCATCGACGCCGGCTACGACGGCTCCTTCGGCGGCGAGGCGTACTCGTCGGTGTTCTTCCAGAACTCCAACAACTCCGTCCGCGTGACCGACGACTTCATGCAGGCGGTCATTCACGACCGCGCCTGGCCGCTGCGAAGCGTCACGGACGCGAGCCACGTCATCGAGGAGATCCGCGCCCGCGACGTGATGCGACAGCTCTCCACCGCCGCCCACCAGTGCGGCGACCCCGGGATGCAGTTCGACACCACGGTCAACACCTGGAACACCTGCGCGAACTCCGGCCGAATCAACGCGTCGAACCCGTGCTCGGAGTACATGTTTTTAGACGACAGCGCCTGCAACCTCGCGTCGCTCAACCTGCGCAAGTTCCAGCGCCCTGACGGCGACTTCGACGTCGAGCCCTTCACCAAGGCCGTCGACGTGGTCATCACTGCCCAGGAGATCCTCGTCGACAACGCGCGCTACCCGACGCCCAAGATCGAGCGCAACAGTCACGACTACCGCGCCCTCGGCCTCGGGTTCGCCAACCTGGGGGCGCTGCTGATGAGCCGCGGGCTGCCCTATGACAGCGAGCCCGGCCGGGCCTATGGAGCGGCCATCACCGGCCTGATGACCGGACGGGCGTACCTGCAGAGCTCCCGCATCGCCCGGGACGTCACCGGCTCCTTCGAGAGCTTCGAGGAGAACCGTGCGCCGTTCCTCAAGGTGATCCGCAAGCACCGCCGTCATGTGAACTTCGTCGACAGCGCGCTGGTGCCCTACGACCTGATGCAGGCCGTGCGGGACACCTGGGACGACACCCTGGAGGCCGTCTCCCAGGACGGGCTTCGCAACGCCCAGGTCACCGTGCTCGCGCCCACCGGCACCATCGGCTTCATGATGGACTGCGACACCACCGGCATCGAGCCCGACATCGCGCTGGTCAAGTTCAAGCACCTCTCCGGCGGGGGAATGCTCAAGCTGGTCAACGGCACGGTGAACCAGGCGCTGGAGCATCTCGGCTACCCCGAGGCCCAGGTGCTGGCCATCCGTGAGCACATCGACCGGAACGACACCATCGAGGGCGCCAAGCACCTACGGGACGAGCACCTGCCCGTGTTCGATTGTGCGCTCCGCCCCCGCAATGGAACCCGCTGCATCGCGCCCATGGGCCACATCCGCATGATGGCCGCCGTGCAGCCCTTCCTCTCGGGCGCCATCTCCAAGACCGTGAACCTGCCCAAAGACGCCTCGGTCAAGGACATCGAGAACATCTACATCGAGGCCTGGCGCCTGGGCCTGAAGGCCATCGCCATCTACCGGGACGGCTGCAAACGCACCCAGCCCGTCAACACCGGCGCCACGGACGAAAAGGTCGTGGAGCCCACCTCCCAGAAGATCGCGGGCGGTTGGACGGCTCCGCCGGCGCCCGTGCGACGGCGCCTGCCGGACGAGCGTGCCTCCCTCACCCACAAGTTCGAGGTCGCCGGCCACGAAGGCTACCTGAACATCGGCTACTACGAGCACGGAGAGCCGGGCGAGATCTTCATCAAGATGGCCAAGGAGGGCAGCACCATCTCCGGCCTGATGGACGCCTTCGCCACGGGCATCAGCATCGCGCTGCAGCACGGAGTGCCGCTCCGGCTGCTGTGCGACAAGTTCATGCACACCCGCTTCGAGCCGTCGGGATTCACGAACAACGAATCGATCCCCATTGCCAGCTCGCTGATGGACTACATCTTCCGGTACCTGGCGCTCAAGCACTTAGACGCGACGGCCAAGCATCCGGTGATGTCCAAGATGTCGCAGCTCCGCGCCGCCGAAGAACAGTGGGCCGAGGACAAGGGCGGTGCCAAGGCGCTTCCCGCCACAGCCAAGGACGATTCGCCGCTGCAGACGTCCATGAACCGCATCCCGGAAGAGTCGCGCATCGTGGAGGAGGTCACCACCTATCTCCACGAAACCGACGCCCCCGCCTGTCACGTCTGCGGCTACATCATGGTGCGCAACGGCGCCTGCCATAAATGCGAGAACTGCGGCGCCACGTCGGGATGTAGTTAAGCCTTCCGTATGTGTTCACGGGTGTGCTATTTGCAGCACCTCCCGAGCGCAGCGAGGTTCCCCCGGAGGGGGCGGAGGGGGAAAGCTGAGCCGCGAAGCGGCGGAGCGATCTCCGGCAAATGCCAGCATTCGCACAGCGCTGAAATCAGCCCGACAGATCCGCCGCTCCGCGGCTCAAGACACCCCTGTCGTCCCCTCAAGGGGTAGCCCGCGCTGCGCGCGGGGGCGCTGTGCCGTCTACCACGCGAACGGTTACAGCCTTCCTACTCTTTGACCGGGGTGGCCTTGAGCGCGGCTTTGCCGTCTTTGATGTAGACGCGGAAGTTGACGTCCCGGCAGCCGGTCTGGTCGATCACCGCCTGCCTGTTCTTGTCGAGCTTGGTCCGGAAGGCGTCGAAGGTCAGCTTGTCCACCGGCTCGCCGCACTGTTTCTTGGTGGCCACGAACTGCTCGAAGACCTCCCGGAACACCGCGTCGTCCGCGCTACCCGCGCCGGCAGGAAGCGGAGGGGGAGGCGGGGGCGGCCCGCCCGGACCATGGCCCGGCGTGGTGGTCGGGATCTGGCCGCTGGGCACGCCAAAGGAGAAATTGCCCGACGGGGTGGGCTCCAGCCGGGGCGGCTCCGCATCCGCGGGGAACAGGTCGGGCGGCGGGGGCGGAGCGCCACCAGAGGTGCTCGCGGCGGGAGGAGGCAGCTCTCCCCCTCCCCCGAAGCCATCGAGCACCGAGCCGGTGGGCTTGCTCGTGGCCACGGACGCCTTGGGCGGCGGCTCGAAGTCCTCGGTGGCCACGTCCGGACCGCCGAGGATGGAGTCCAAGTCCTTGTCGTGCAGCGCCGGCTTGGAGGGCGCCGCGTCTCCGACCCGCTCGAGGCCCTCGTTGATGGATCTCGCGATGGAGCCCAGACGACCCCGGAACAGCGTGTCGTCCAGCTTGTCGGAGTTCCCCAGCGACAGCTGTTGGGCCTGCTTGAGCAGCTTGCCGATGGGTCGATCGCCCTCGAACCACATCAGGAACACGGTGAGGAACAGCGCGAGCACGCCCAGCACCACGAACAGGGCCATGGGGAGGTACTTAAACAGCTGGTCCCGCGGCAGCTTGCTGTCCATGAAAGCCGAGGGGCCCAGCACGGTGGGGAACTGCCACAGGATCGCCCACACGTTACCGCCGCCCGACGCCTCACCCGGGAGCCGGCCGATCACCATCAGGTAGCGCCGCCCGCCCTCCTTGAGCTCTACCGCCGGGCTCCGGCCGATGGACGGGTTGTTCACGCTCGCCTGGTGCTTCTTGTATACGCCGCTCACCTGGGCCCACAGCTTCGACTTTCCGGTCTTCGCCACGAGCTTCTGCTGCCGGAAGAAGGCGATATTGATCTTCAGCTTCTTGCTCTTCTTGGGCTGCTTGGCCTTGGGCTCCTTTTTCCCCTTGGCGGCCTTCCCCTTGGCGGCCTTCCCCTCCTCGGACCCTTCCGCCTCTGCGCCTTCGGTCACCCCAATCAGGGCCAGCAAGCCTCGCGCAAAGTCGTCGTCGATCCGTTTCTTTGCCAGCAGCGCGCCCACCAGCTCGATCTTCTCACCCTGCTTCACGTAGCGGATGGGGCAACCCCAGACAAAGTAGAGCGCGCCCCCAACGTCCAACGTGTTGTCTGCGCACACGCCCTGGTCGAGCGCCAGTTTGACCCCGGGAAAGCTCCGTAGGCTGTCGCCGTGTTGGCCCTCATTCTCGCCGAGGCGGGCCCACACCATGCCGTCGGCGTCGGTGAACTCCACGCTCGTGTAGTTCTTCGCAAAGGCCTTTTCCGCCCGGCCGCTCTTGAGCTTCTGGTACGCATAGGTCTGGAGCAGCTGTGCTGTGGCGCTGGCAGCGGTCTTGTCCTTGCCGCGGAGCTGCTTGAGCAGCTTGACCACTTTGTAGTCCTTCCCCACGAGGGAGAAGAAATCCAGCCGCCGCCGGGACTCCATGCGGAGATGGCTGTCCACCAGCCCCTGCGCGCCGTCGAGCTGCTTGTAATAGGCGTCCTGCAGCTCCGTCTCCGCCGGCGGGGTGGCCAACAGAAAGGCCGCCGTGACCGCGATCGCAAACAGCGTGACAAGGACAGACCAGATTTTGGTTAGAAACATCTCGGCCTCACTTCAGTCATGACAGGCGGCGCAGGTCGTCAGTCCGCCTGCTTCAGCGTCAGCACTTTCAGATTCACCGCTTTCCGGCCCACCTCGACGGGCCGGGTGAGCAGGATCTTCCCACGGTAGTAGACACGAAGCCTGTAGGTCCCTTTCGGGACGCCCGTCAGCTCGAATCGGCCGTCCGCGCCCGCCAGGGTGAAGCAGGTCGAGCGCACGAAAACGATCTCGCCCCACAGGTGCTTCAGATCGAGGGAGCGAACCCGATAGGTCACGGTTTCCCCGTTCTGCAAGGGCAGGACATTGTCGAGCTGGACGTTGCTCTTGCTGTTGCGCTGCAGCACGAGGTGCTTGAGCTCCGGATGATCCTTGGACGTCAGCCGATGCTCCATCATGTCCAGGCTGTGCACCGTAATGGTTTCCTTGGGCCCCTTCCGGGGGATGATCAGCATCCGGGGCCGAAGCTCGGCCCCGACGATCTGCAGGAGCCCGTCCGAATTCGGCGCGTTCATCTCGTCCCAGACATCCAGGAACACCAGAAAATCACCGTAGGAGGCCCGGGTGCGCTTCAGCTGGAGGTTGGGTACGGCAAAGCTCCAATAGGCCCGCGTCTGCCGCCTGGAAGCCGCATGCTGCAGCCAGGGGGCCTGGAGCACGCCGACCACCTTACCGTTGGGTTTTTTCCGCCGGCGGCGTCGCGCCTCCAGCGGCGTGCTGGGCAGCACAAACAGTAAAGCAATCGCAATCAGAATCGTTTTCACAGATCCTCCTGCGCAGGGAAGAGAGAGCGCGACGAGCTGGCCACACCCGCGGACCTCAACGCTGTCTCTGACGTTACAAGGCCAAGGCCAGTCCATTCTAAAGGTCGCCCACCTCAAGTCAATGACCGAAATCACCGCTGAAATTGGCCTCCCTTCCCGAATTGTATGTGTTCACGGGGGGGCTATTTGCAGCACCTCCCGAGCGCAGCGTGGTTCCCCCGGAGGGGGCGGAGTGGGCGAGCGGTGGACGCAACCGCCGAGCTCCGCGGGCGATAACCGGGGTATGCCACCCTTGATTCCCATCGCGTTGTGCGGAGTGGCCGGGGTCGCCGTGGGGCTTTTGTGCCCCAGGGCTGCCGCGCCCTGGCTCGCGCTCCTGTCCGCCCTCGTCGGAGTGCTCGCGCTGGTCAGCCCGCTGCGCTTCTTCGCCCTCTGCCTGTTGTGCTCCCTCGCCGGCGCGGCGGCGGCCACGGCGCGACCGGCGGCCCCGGGACCCCGCGAGCGCTCCGCACCGCGGCAGATCGCTGCCGTGGTGGCGGCACGACCCGAGCCCACCGCCCACGGCTGCACGGTGCCGCTCAGACGCACCTGGCAGCGGGGAGCTCGCGGGTGGCGCCACGGCCCGCGCCGGCTGCTGCTGCGAATCCAAGGACCGTGCCCCAGCCTCTCCCCCGGCCGGACGCTGCGTTTTCGCGCGCGGCTGGAAACCCGCACGCAGCACCGACAGCGTCGAACGACCGCATTGATTGCTCCGAACGCCTTGGCGCACACCGGCCGCACCACGGCCTTCGGCGGCGCGGCCTGGCAGGAGCGCCTTCGCGGAGCGGCGCTGCAGCGGATCGCACCCTGGCGGTCTCCCGGGCGGGCCGTGCTCGCCTCCATCATCACCGGGGATCGGCGCTGGCTCACCCCAGTGGAGCGCACCCCGTTTCAGCTCACCGGCACCGCGCACCTGCTGGCGATCAGCGGCCTGCACGTGGGCCTGGTGGTGGCGCTGTGCTTCTGGGGGATCCGACACGCCTGGTGCATGTCTCTTTGGCTCTCCACGCGCCTCGCTCCGCATCGCGCGGCCGCCGCGGGCAGCCTCGTCTTGGCGTGGGCGTTCGTGCTGTTCACCGGCGCGGCCACCCCGGCGGTCCGGGCGGGCATCATGGCCACCACCTTGATCGGGGCCCAGCTGCTCGGCCGACGGGCCCACCCCTTCGCGGCCTTGGCGCTGGCCGCGCTGGTGGTGCTGCTGTGGGAGCCCACGGAGCTGCTCCGGCCCGGATTCCAGCTCTCGTTCGTCGCGGTGGCCGGCATCCTGCTGCTCGCCCCGGGCGGCCAACCCGCGCCCCCGGGCCGGGAGCGGTGGCTCGCCAGGCTTTGGAGCCTCGCGAGGATCACCCTGGCCGCCACTGCGGCCACCCTCCCCCTCACGGCCTACCACTTTGGTCACGCCACCGCGGCCGGGCTGGTGCTGAACCTGATCGCCGTGCCCCTGCTCGGCGCGCTGGTGGTGCCGCTGGGCCTGCTGGGAATGACTCTGGCCTGGGTGAGCACTGACCTGGGGCAGCCGGTTCTCACGGCCGCCGCGGCCTCGGCCGAGGCGCTGCTCGGCCTGGTGACCTGGGGCCACCACCAGCTCGCGCCCACGATGTCGGTGGCGTGGCGCCCCACCGGGGGAGAGACCGCGTGCGTCTATGGGGCGCTCCTCGGCCTGTGGCACGTGCGGCACCGGGCGGCGCGCGCAGCGCTCGTGCTCTCCGCGACCGGACTGCTGTTGTGCGCGGCCCTTTCACAGCTCGGTCCGGGCGCTGGCAACGCGCTCCGCGTGATCTTCTTCGACGTGGGAAAGGGCGACGCGGCCCTGGTGACCTTCCCCGACGGCCGCCACGCCCTGGTGGACGCCCCCGGAGTCACCCGGTCGGGCTGGAACACCACACACCGACGACTGCTCCCGGCGCTGGACCGCCTCGGCGTCCGCCGGCTGGCCCTCGTGGTGGCCACCCACCCCCACGCGGATCACATCGGCGGCCTGCCGGACGTGCTTCGCAGCCTGGAGGTGGGCGAGGTCTGGTACCCAGGCACCCACTCGCCCGAAGCGGACTGGCTCGCCCTGCGCCGCGCGGCCGCGGCGCGCTCCGTTCCACTCCGCCGCCCTTCCACGCAAGCCTGGGGCCCGGTGCGAATCGAGGTGCTGGGGCCGCTGCTCCACGGCCGGGTCCATCCCCACCCGCTGCGCTCGGTGAACGCAAACAGCATCGTGCTGCGGCTGGCGCACCCCACAGGGAGCGTGCTGCTCACCGGCGACCTGGAGCAGGAGGGAGAGGCTGTGCTGATCACTCAGGCGGCCGCCCGAGCGGGCACCCGGGCGGGCGCCCGGGAGAGCACCCGGGCGGCCGCCCGGGCGCCCTCCCTGCAGGCCGACGTGCTCAAGGTCGGGCACCACGGCAGCCGCACGGCGTCGTCCGAACCCTTCCTCCGCGCCGTGTCGCCCCGGGTCGCGATCCTGAGCGCGCCGGGCAGCGCGCCGGGCAGCGCGCCGGGCAGTGCGCCGGGTCGGCGAGGCTGGAGCCGGTTTCCCCACCCCCAGGTTCTCCGGCGTCTACGCCGCGTGGGCGCGACCGCCCTGATCACCGGAACAGACGGCGACGTCACGGTCACCATCGCGCCGTGGTCGCTGCAGATCGCCACCGAGCGCAGAACCCTCACCCTGCGGACGAGCAGGACGCAGACCGCACCAGCGGGGCCGCAGCTCCGCGCCCTGACAAGACTGTGTCCCGCTCCGTGACCGAAAGGGCCGCTGGAAACGGGTGCCTCTTTGTGACGCTGCTAGAGCCGAAAGCCGAGGTCGAAGCCCTCGTGAATGGCCTCCAGGGCCTTGCGGGGGAGCTTGGCGTCGCCGATGACCTGCACCTCGAAGCCCGCCTCCGCCAGGGTCGTGCCCAGCTCGGCCTGGACCTCCACCCCGGTGGCGAGCACCACGTGATCACAGGGCAGCTCGCGCTCGCCGTCGCCGGTCTTCACCACCACCGCGTCCGCCGTGATCCGCACCACCTCGGCGCTCTTGAGCAGCTCCACCCCGTAGCGGGCGAGATCCTGGATCACGCCCCAGCGCGTGGACTTCCCGATGTCGGCGCCGATCTTGCGCGCCATCTCCACCAGGGTGACCCGGCGCGTGCCCTGGGTGGCCAGCCGGATGATCTCTTCCGGCGTCTCGGCGCCGTTGAGCAGCAGAAACGACACGGTCTCGGCGTCGATGGTGCCGCGCCGCGAGAGCTCCAGCCCGACCTCACACCCCGTGGCGCCGCCGCCCACCACCACCACGCGATCGCCGCACTCCACCGCGCCGCTCAGCACGTCCCAGGACTGCACCACGTGGGGCAGGTCCGCGCCTTCGACGGGCAGCCGCGCCGGCCGCGCCCCGGTGGCCACGATCACCACGTCCGGCTCCAGCCCCCCCACGACCTCCGGATTCGCCTCCGTGGAGTACCGGATCTCCGCCCCCGCCAGGATCGCCCGCCGGGTCAGATCCGTGGCGAGCTCCCAGAAGCCGTGTCGATCCTCGCGCACCCCGGCCAGGTGGAGCTGCCCGCCCGGACGCTCGGTCTTCTCCAGCACGATCACCTTGTGCCCGCGCCGCGCCGCGGACCACGCCACGGCCAGCCCGGCCGGGCCGGCGCCCACCACCACGACCCGCTTCACCACCTCCGCCGGCACCACCCGCGCGAGCTCGCCCTCCCGCAGGGAGATGGGGTTCGTCATGCACCGGCAGGCCGCCAGGTTGAACACCGCGTCGAAGCAGCCCTGGTTGCAGGCGATGCAGTGCACGATCTCCTCTTCGCGCCCCTCGGCCACCTTGTTGGCGAACTCCGCGTCCGCGATGAGCGCGCGCCCCAGCCCGATCATGTCTCCATGCAGGCTCTTGAGCACCGCCTCGGCCTCGTCCGGGGTGGTCATGCGGTTGCACGCCACCACGGGCACGCGCACCTGCTCCCGCACCACCCGCGCCAGGTACGACAATCCGCCCGCGGGCACCGCGCCGGTGAGCTGCGGCACCCGGGTCTCGTGCCACCCGCCGGTGACGTCGAAGCAGTCGCACCCCGCCTGCTCGAGCGCCACGGCGAACCGCGCCGTCAGGGCCGAGTCCCCGGCGCCCGGCACGAAGGGATTGCCCGCCAACCGATAGAGCACCGGGAAGTCCGGCCCCACGCGCTCCCGCACGCGCTCCATGATCTCCACGCCGAAGCGCATCCGTCGCGCCTCGTCCCCCCCGTACTCGTCGTCGCGCTGGTTCGTCTTCGGAGACAGGAACTGCGCGATGATGTACCCGGCCGACCCGCACAGCTCCGCGCAGTCGAAGCCCGCGCGCCGGGTCAGCTCCGCCGCTTTGACAAAATCTTCGATCAGCGCCTTCACCTCGGCGGTGTCGAGCTCCCGGGGCACCTCCCCGGTGAGGCCCGACTGCACCGGGGAGCAGGACACCGGCCGCTCCCCTCCGAGCAGGAACGGGTGCACGTAGGCGCCGCCGTGGTAGAGTTGCAGCCCGGCCCGGCCGCCCGCCTCCCGGATGGCCGTGGCTAGCCGCGTCAGCCCCGGCAGATCGTCCTCGCCCTGCACCGACAGGAAGAACGGTCCCCCGGCGGTCTTGTTGATCGTACAGGCGCCGATGATGATCAGCCCCGCCCCACCCCGCGCCCGGGCGGTAAAGAAGTCGACCATCTCGTCGGTCACCTTGCCCTCCGGCGTCAGGTTCAGGTGCATGGCCGGCATGAGGATGCGGTTGGGCAGCCTGAGGCTGCCGACTTTAACGGGGGACATCAGGCGCTTGGTCATCACGTTCACTCCTATGGCGAAGACGCGGCATCTCGCTCGAAGCCGCGGCATCTCGAACGAGGCCGCAGCATGGCCCACGGCCCGCGGCACCGTCAACCCGTATTGCCGAGCTGCGTCATAGGCGCGCAGCGCCCGGGCCTAGAGCTTGCCGTGCGGGTATGCTACGTTGTGAGCGGAGATGGTTACTATGACTGCCAGAACGACTATGACTACCAGAAAGACAAGTGAGACGATCCGCTTCAGCGTCGCCGTGCTGGCCCTTGCCATCGCGGCCTGCTCCGGCAAGGGCCTCGGCGGGACCAACAACTCAGACGCCACCGTGGATCCCGACGCCAGCCTCTGCGGGGTCGGCGACGACGAGAAGAACGCCCAGCAGGCGCCCAAGATCTTCCACGGCACCGAGGACCCCGAGATCTGCATGAGCCCCGGCCAGCAGCTCGCCGTGGGGGCGCTGACCTTCCAGAGCTACGGCTGGACCAACGGCTGCACCGGCACCCTGATCGCCGACGACGTCGTGCTCACCGCGGCCCACTGCGTGCAGAACTGGAACGGCGATCCCATGAGCCCCGACCGCGTGCGGTTCGTCGTGGGAGAGAACGCCATCTACCCCGACCACACCTTCACCGTCAGCGCCACCTTTGCCCACCAGAGCTACAACGGCGACGCCGACCACGACCTCGGCATGCTCAAGCTCGCCCAGGGCGTGACCGCCGCCGGCGTGGACGCGATCCCCATCCCGGTGAACCAGCTCGACCTGGCCACCGGCTTCCTGGGCGAGATCATGCAGAACGTCGGTTACGGCGCCACCGAGGTCGACGACGAGAACCACTGGCAGCTCTGGACCACCGAGCCGGTCACCGAGGTCCAGCCCGGCTGGTTCCAGGTCTTCGGCGGCGGCGCGCCCAACGGCTCCTCGGTCTGCTACGGCGACTCCGGCGGCCCCTCGCTCTGGCTCCGCGCAGGCGCCTCCCTCCGCCTCGTCGGCACCGTCTCCTGGGGCGACCCCTCCTGCATGGACTACGACTACTTCGCCCGGGCCGACGACAACCTCGCCTTCATCGAGCAGCAGACCGGCACCCTCGACCCCTGCGTCGGCATCACCTCCGCCGGCCTCTGCGACGAAGACGTCGCCCTCTGGTGCGAAAACGGCGAGCTCCGCCAGCAGTGCTGCGCCGCCACCGGCCAGGCCTGCGGCCCCGACCCCATGGGAAACTCCCGCTGCACCGGCGCCTCCCAGTGCGGCGGCATCACCTACGAAGGCGAGTGCCAGGGCAGCGACGCCGTCTGGTGCGAAAACGGCGAGCTCCGCCGCCGCCGCTGCGAGCCCTGCAACCAGACCTGCGGCTGGGCCGGCCCCGCCCTCGGCTACTACTGCATCGACCTCACGCCCTGAGCCCCGATCCCCTGAGCCCCGATCCCCTTTGCCCAAAATTCATGTTGACGAACCCGGTGGTCATCGCTATCAACGACTCCGCTCCCGGGGCTGTAGCTCAGCTGGGAGAGCGCCTGACTGGCAGTCAGGAGGTCAGGGGTTCGATCCCCCTCAGCTCCACAAAGAAACCCGGATGCCTGCCCAGGCATCCGGGTTTTGGGTTTTTGGGCTTGATCTCACCCTCGTCTCGCCGCGGATGAAAAACGACCGCACTCCAAGGCTGGCTCACTGACTCGGCTCATGCCTGCGGGAGGCACCCATCCAGTCGGCTCGAGATGCGCACGAGCGCCCTCGGGGCTCAGACCGGGATGTACAACCTTGCTGCGAGGCCTTTGTCGAGGAGCTCCTGGTTGAGGAAGACGCCCTTTTCGAAGGTGACGTCGGGGGAGGTCTTTTCGGTGTGGTAGTAGACGTCGGCGATGTAGCGCGCGTACTTGTCGGTCTTGTAGGTGCGGAGGCCGATGAAGGGGGCGCGGCTGAGCTTGTCGGCGACGAACTTCTTGGCGCGCTGGGCGAGGGCGGTGCCGCCTTCGGGGGTGTCTACGCCGCGGAGGCGGATGGTTTCGACGCGCCAGACGTCGAAGCCGAGGTCGATGCGCACCTTGATGGTGTCGCCGTCGATGACGCGATCCAGCACGCCGACGTAGTTGTGCAGGTCGCGCGGGGCGCGTTCGAGGCGGGGCGCGGCGGCGGGGTCCTTGTTCGTGTCGGTCGCGGTGACGGCGCCGTAGAGATCGGCGCGGATGGCTTTGCGGAGCTTCGGGCGCGACCAGCCTTCCTCCACTGCTCGTTCCAGGTAGAACGTGCGCGCCTTGGGGTCGGCGATGGGGAGCAGCGCGGTGTGGGCGCCCCAGCTCAGGGTTCGGAATCCGCGCCCCGTGGGCAGACCTTCAGGGTAGGTGCGATAGAATTTCCACGCATCGTGAATCACGGTGGTGCCGACACCCAGATCTTTTCCGAGCTGGGCAAAGAACGCTGTGGCCCCACTATCGACCTGCGATTCCAGCTCGAGCGACAACCTCCGGCCCACCTCCCAATAGGTTTCAACGAGGATCTTGGAGACGGCTGCCACCGCCAGGCTGCGTCCCTTGGTCAAGATTTTCGTCAAGTCGTCCCGGAGAATCTCGTATTCATCGGTTCTGGAGGATATTTCTGTCATAACAACAGGATATGGCAAAACTCAGGGGCGCGTCAATATTATTCCGTCATCTCCGTCAATGACGGACTGAATGCCGTGATGGGGTCTGACCCCATCACGGCATTTAAATGCGCGTCCAACGGTGTCCGCTTTTCGAGCAGCCGGCCTCTTACCCTGACAGAACCCGAGCTGCGCCTGAGCGAGTCTGGAGGAACTCATGCTGCAAATTCCCACGTCCCGAACCGTGCTGTGCGGCCTCGCCGCGACCCTGCTGCTCACCTCCGCCTGCAAGGACGACAGCGTCATCGGCGACTACACCTGCGGTGACGGGGTGTGTAACGGCGAGGAAGACTCGTCGAACTGCGACGCAGATTGTCTGGAAACCTGCGGTGACGGGTACTGTCAGACGGTCGAGTCCTCGGCCACCTGCCCGGCAGACTGCCCAGTCAATTGTGGTGACGGGCAGTGTCAGTCAGACGAAACAGCAGTCGGTTGTCCGGGTGACTGCGCGGGGCCGCTGTATCCGGGGCCGTGTACATCGAGCGCCACGACGGTCAGCCCGGGAGCGCCGTCGCCGGACGAGACGTTCACTTACGAGATGGTGGATGGCCTGCTGGAAGTCTGGCTAATACCAGACGGGGGTACCACGACGCTACTGCGCTTTGACCCCGAGCAGCGGATAGTTGCCCGCGCGATCGACTATGAGCAGGACGGCGTGCTCGACCACGAAGAGCAGTTTTTCTACGACGGCGAGGGACGCCTCATGGGCGCGGAAACACGTGACGGAGACGAGGGCGCGCTGCTCACCGAGACGACGTACTCCTACGACGCCACCGGCTATCTGGCGCAGTCCTATCGCGAGAGCTTCACGGCGGATGCTTACGACATTGAGACCACCTACACCTGGGACGCCTCCCACACGGTGTGTCACGAGTACGTCGACGAGCACGCCGACGGCACCATCGACTGGACCGATGTCATCACCTACGACTTTGCGGGAAATGTCGCGCGGATCGAGCGCAACTCCTTTGATCCGTTCCAGTGCGACTTTGTGTACGATCAGGCCCACCTACGGGAGGTCGGCCCCGGCGCGATGCACGCCTTTCCTTGGCGAGATCTGAACCTCAGACGAGTGCGGTTGCTGGAGATTCTATGCGTGCGGGGCAACGAGGTGCTCGATGACTATCAGTTCTTCTACGATGCCCACGGCAACCTCACCGGCTGGTGGTACCGCCGGGACCCCTATGACTATACGACCCATTTCGTTTCATACCAATATGACTGCTGGCCGTAGCCTGAGAATGCCGTGATGGGGTCTGACCCCATCACGGCATTCGGCGTCGGCTCAGGCGGCCTTGGGCAGCGCTGCGATGATCTGCGAGGACGGGGGGTGATCGCCCGCCTCGTGGCTGATGTGGCGGAACAGCTCACGCGCGTCGGGGCCGAGGACGAAGACGCCGCCCTGCTGCCAGGGGTCGCCCAGGACGCGGGTCTGTCGGAACCCGCCCTTCCAGGCGCGGATGGCGTTCTTCATGGCCCGGGGGCGGACCGTTGAGAGCAGCCCCCGGCGCATGCCGGCGGCGGCGTAGGCCTTGAGGTCGGGGTCGGTGAGGAGGGTGAAGGGGAGCTGGTGCTCCTGCTGAAAGTCCCGGGCGTGGAAGGGCTGCCCGTTCCCCACCACCACCACCTGGGCGCCCCGGGCTTCGATTGCGGGCCAGTCGTCGCGCAACTGCGCGACCTGCTCACGACAGAACAGTCACCCGTAGTGCCGGATGAAGACGAGGACCGTGGTCCGTCCCTGCCAGACGGTTCCCAGCTTGATGGGCTTGCCCTCGAGGTCGAGGACCTCGATGTCGGATAGCTTTTCGGCGATGCTCATGCTGCTCCTGCTGCGGCCTCCTGCCGTTGCTGCTCACACAGCATGGGGCGGCATTCGCGGAAGGCAACAGTGGAGGAGCTTGAATCAGGCGGCGTAGCGCCGCAGGTAGTCCTGCACCCGGACCTTGCGGGCGGTGTTGGCCGAGCTCATGTAGCGCACCTTGCCGAAGATGGGCCGCTCCGGGCCCCAGGCGCGGTCGTAGCGCCCGAGCACCCAGAAGATGCCGCTGAGGGAGTTGGGATCGCGGCCGTCCAGGGCGTAGCGGTCGTTGAGCTCGAGCATGACCGCGAGGGCGGTGCGGGGGTCCGGGGACCACTCGAGTATTTTTTTGCCCCAGAGCATGCGCAGGTAGCCGTGGATCGTGCCGTCCCGCAGGAGCTGGCGCTGGGCGGCGTTCCAGAGGGGATCGTGGGTCTGGGCGGCTTCGAGCTGCTCCCGGCCGTAGCCGTGGGGTCGCGGGTCCGGCGCGTGGCGCGCCAGGGTCTGCTGCGCCCAGTCGGGGAGGCTGTCGTAGCGGTCGACGTTCGGCATGGTGTGGCAGGCGTTGAAGCCGAGCTCCCGCCAGGTGACGAGCTGGTCCAGCCAGGCCTCGGCCGGCTCGCTCAGCCCCCAGAATCCCGCCCGGGCTCCTGTGGCGCGGGTGCCGAGGCGCTCCGGGGTCCAGCGCTCGCGCTGCGTGAGCTGCACGAACAGCTCGTGGCTCGAGATGTGGCCGAAGTGCAGGTAGGGCGACAGGCCGCTGGTCGCCTCCACCTGGGGCTGGTTGCGCTGCTCGGCGTAGCGAGGCAGGCGTTTGGAGACGAACCGCTCCAGCGCCTGCTCGGCCGCGACGCTGCCGCCGCGGGGCGGAGCAGGGGCGATGCGGTGGTCGATGGGCAGGCGCGAGAGCAGGCCGGGATCGGAGCGCAGGAGCTTGGGGTCTGCCGCGGGCCAGCGCCTGAGAATCGCCGCGGGGAGCGAATCGAGCACGGGGAGTGGTTTTCGAACCAGGGGATCGGGCTGCGGGAGCTGGGGAATGGCGTCGAGCAGGGTGCGCTGCAGGTGACGGCGAAAGTCCACGGCCCTCCGAAAGACGCGGTCCGTGGCGGCCAGGGGCAGCAGTCCGTTGCTGTCCACCTCCTCCAGACGCACCGGCAGCTGCGCGGCCGCCGCGGCCACCAGGCGGGGGATCATGAAGCTCGGAAACCAGTCCGTGACGACCACCGCGGCCTGCTGCGCCAGGGCCTGCACCAGGCCGCGGCCCGCGCCCGGCTCCGGCTCCACGTAGGGATGATAGAGCACCCGCCGGCTCGCGAGTCGCTGGGCAGTGTCTGCCATGCCGTCGAGCAGGAAGCGGTGCAGCCGCGCGCTGGCAAAGGGATCGTCCACGCGCAGCGGCTCCAGGATCACCAGCGGAGCGTTCAGCTCCACCGCGTGCTGCACGGCCCGCTCGAGGGCGAAGCTGTAGCGCGTGCGGCGCGCGCCGATCATCCAGAAGAGCACGTAGCGCCCCTGGGGATTGACCGGCTGCGGGTTGCTCGCGCGGATTCGAACCGCGGGGACCGCGCTGGGGAATCGCTGGGTCACACCTGACCTCCACCCACGCAACCTAAGTCCGATCCGTCCGGAGCGTCAGGGTGTCCGGCGTTGTTTTTTTCTCGCGGGAGCGTTCGGAGGGGGCGCGGCGGAGCGCGGGGCTCCGGCCGGGGCGATCATCCGCTGCCGAAGCTCCGGGGCCGCGAGGATCCTTCGGAAGAGCTGACGCCACGGGCCGTAGGTGTGGCCACCGGGGGCCTGAAACTGTCGCGTCGGCGGGAGGAGCCCGGCCAGCAGCGCGTTGGCCTTGCGAAAGCGATCGGATCGTCCCCAGCCGATGAAGATGTCCGGCAGGCCCGGTTGGCGGTCGACGTACTTTTTGAGCCAGCGCCAGAGCTGGCGCTGGTAGTCGCTCTTCTTCACCGGCTCCTTGGGTTTCCACGCGGCCACTCCGCCGGAGGCGACGATCTTGTCGATGAGGTCCTGATCGCCCAGGAAGGGCGCGAGCAGGATCAGCCCGTCCACCAGCTTCGGGTGCTGCTGGACGTACAGCAGCGCGCCCAGCCCGCCCATGGAGATCCCCAGGATCCAGATCTGCCGGTACCCCTTCTGGCGGGCGGGCCCTACGAAATCTTCGGTCAGGCGGGTGATGAGGGTGCGCCGCATGTAGTAGCCGAAGTGGGCGTCCACGGACACGACATCCAGTGGGAGCTTCGCCTCCCTGGCCAGGCGGAAGAAGCCCTCCTCCACGTAGTCCCCCATCCGGCTGCCGCGCCCGGGCAGCAGGACCAGCAGGGTCCGCTCGCGAACATCCCTGTCGGTGGTGCTCAGCCGGATGCAGGGGATGGGCTTGTGGGTGGGCAGAAACAGCTCGCAGCCCACCAGCAGCACCGCAGCCATGATAATCGAAGCGGAGAAAAGGAATCTCTTCATCGGGTCTCTTTCCAGAAAGCTCGACCGGCTCGTCATCCTGCACGTTATTGTCTTTCATGCGAATGGGAAAGGACTGGTTTGGATTCGCAGGGGAAGGAAACGAGGAGCTCTAGTCGTTCCAGGGGCGGTCGGAGTCGGCGATGCAGTGCTTGCGCAGGTCCTCTTCGGACAGCTTCTCGTGGCCTTCGATGTCCTTTACGTCGCAGAGGTAGCCCTCACCGGAGCGGCCCTGGATCCAAACGAAGTTCTTTGCGGGTTGGTAGGTTTTCATGCTGGTTGCCTTTCATCGACCTCAAGGGTCAAGTTGTTTGTTCGATGTCTATATCTTAGCAATCTGGTGGGAATTGTCAAGGTTTGCCTGGCGTATTGTCTATAAAAAATATTGACACTTTATCTTGGACAAGAGGAACGGCAGACCCGGATCTAGGGGGACGGCTTCTTGAGCAGCACTCTGAGGGCCGGCTCGAGCTCAGGGTGGCGGAACTCGAAGCCGTGGTCCTGCAGGACCCGGGGCAGGACACGCTGGTCGGTGAGCAGGAGCGGGGCGGCGGCCTTGCCCAGGGCGAGCCTGAGGGCAAAGGCGGGCGCCGGCAGGGAGGAAGGGCGGCGGAGCACGCGGCCCAGGGCTTTGGTGAATTCCCGGTTCGTGACCGGGTGGGGGCTGACCGCGTTGACCGGTCCGGCGAGGGTGGCGTCTTCGAGGGCGAGCCGGATCACGCGCACGGCGTCTTCGAGGGTGATCCAGCTCATGGCCTGTCGGCCGCTGCCGAGGCGTCCGCCCAGGCCCAGCTTGAAGGGGGCAAGCAGGCGCTGGAGCGCTCCGCCGGCCGGGCTGAGCACGATGCCGAAGCGGGGGTTCACCACGCGCAGGCCGCGCTCCCGGGCCGGGGCGCAGGCCGCCTCCCACTCTTTGCACACGTCGGCGAGGAAGCCCTCGCCCGGCTCGCTGCCCTCGTCCAGGGTTTCCCCGGGGCGATCACCGTAGTAGCCGATGGCCGAGGCGCTGATCAGGACCTTGGGGGGTTGGCGCGCGCGCGCCATGGCCTCGGCGATGAGGCGGGTGCCTTGCTGCCGGCTCTCCAGGATCCGCGCCATCCTGCGCTTGGTCCAGCGGCCGCCGCCGATGTTTTCGCCGGCGAGGTGCACCACGGCGTCTACTGCATCGAGGGCCGACTCTTCCAGCACGCCTCCGTCGGGGTCCCACTGTCGCTCGTCTGCGGTGGCCGGGGCGCGGCGCACCAGGCGGAGCGCGCGGTGCCCGGCGTTGGTCAGCACGACAGCCAGCGCGCTGCCGATCAGGCCGGAGGCGCCGCTGATCAGGACGTTCATGGGTCGGTCCCCGGCGCGGCCTGCGGGTCGGTCTGCTCGCGGCGGGGCGTGACCCAGAACAGCAGCGACGGCAGCACGAGCAGGGTGGCCGCAGAGGCGATGACGATCATCACCGCGGTGAGCAGGCCGTAGGAGGCGAACATGGGCATGGGCGCAAAGGCGAGGATCGCGAAGCCGATCACGCTGGAGACGGCCGAGCCGAACAGGGCGCTCCCGGTGCCGGCGCCGGCAATGGTCAGGGCCTGCTCCCGGGTGACCCCGAGTCCGAGCTCCTCTCGGAAGCGCATGGTGAAGTGCACGGCAAAGTCGATGCCCACTCCGATGGAGATGGCGCCGATGGTCGCGGTGACCACATTGATCGCGTATCCCGCCAGATACATGAACGCGTAGAGCCAGGTGACGACCACGACAATGGGCACGATGCTGACCAGGGCGTAACGAGCCGAGCGCATGAAGATGGCGGCGAGGAGGAAACACAGCGCCACGGCCACGAGCAGGGAGTAGCGGAAGGCGCGCAGGATGGAGTCCAGGCTCGCCTGCCGGGCGATGGGCATGCCGGTGAACACCGCGCGGGCCTGGGGGTCCGCGACGCGCAGGTCCTGTTGGAGCTGTTGCACCAGGGGCTCCACCACCCGCCGGGCCGCCACGATGTTCGCCTGGTCGCGGGTGCCCGGGATCCGCAGCTCCAGCTGGGTGGCGAAGGACTTGCCGTCCGGTGAGCGCCACAGCAGGGACTTGACCTGGTGCGCCGGCAGCAGGGTCTTGGGCCCGGCGCTGACCCCCGAGCGCAGGGCGTCGGCGTACACGGCGCGCAGCTGCTCCGCCGTGTCGAACACGCCGTCCCCGTTGCGGTCGGTGAGCCCCACTCCGGTGCGCCGGGTGATGGATTGCAGGGCCTTGGGGTGTTTGATCACGGCGTCCAGCACGTCGACCAGCCCGGCCCTGATCCGCAGGCGCCCCCGGCTGTCGGTGGCGAGCTGCTTCGTCTTCGCCGCGCGCAGGGCGACCACGAGCCGACGCAGGGCCAGGACCGCTGCGGGGCGATCCAGCCGGCCGTCCACGTAGACGAAGGCGGGCTCGCCGCTGCGGCTGCCAAAGTGTTGGTCGAACTTGGAGAGGCCCACCACGAAGTCGGAGCGGGGCGAGAAGAAGTCCTTCACGTCGAACTTCGCCTCCACCCGGAGGGCCAGGATCACCGCCGCCACGGTGACCAGCCCCACCGCCGGGAGCACGACGAAACGGAAGCGCGCCAGCCCGCCCACGAGTCCGCCGAGCCAGCCCATGTTGCCGCCCGCCGCCGCCGTGAGCTCCGGCGCGGCGATGCGCCCGCGACGTCCGAGCAGCCAGGCGGGCCCGAGCACGAACAGCAGGCCGTAGCCCAGCAGCAGCGCCGCGCCGAGCCAGGGACGGACGAACACCATGAACACCACCACGGCCATGGTGCCGAGGGCGGCCAGGACGCTGCCGCCGAGCCCGAGGATCAGCTCTGCGCGGGGGCGGAACACGGTTCCGACCCGGGCGTCGATGCTCTGGAGCGCCAGGGGCACGAACAGGCCCAGCAGCAGGAAGGAGGCCGCCGTGGCCAGGGCGGCGGCGATGCCGAACTGCACCAGGGACTCGATGGAAGAGCTCAGATTGGACAGGAAGGCCACGGCGTCGGTGGACATGGCCAGCAGCAGCGCGCCCAGGGCGCCGGTCAGGCCGAGGCGGTAGGCGACCCCGGGGGGGCAGCTTCGCTCGCCGCAGGCCTCTCGATAGCGGCCGATGGCGTGGAAGGCGAAGTCCACGCCGAAGGAGATCATCGCGATGGGCACCACGATATCCAGGATCTGGTCGCTCTTGAGGCCGATCAGGTTGGACCCGCCCTTGAGCCAGAGCATCAGGCAACCCAAGGCCAGGCCCACCAGGGCCACGCTCCAATAGGAACGGAAGACCAACCCCACGATCAGCAGCACCGCAAAGATGGTGAGCCCGATGAAGGGGCCGGCCGAGCGCCCCTGCTCCATGCTCGTGAGGTTCACGTCCACGGCCAGGCCCCACACCCGCAGGTGGCGCTGGTCGCCCCGCAGACGCTTGAGCACGTCCCGGGCGAACTGCTCCTTGCGGGTGGACTTCGCGCCCAGGGTGGCCACCTGGCCGCCGCCTCCGAGCTGTTGGTTGTCCGCGATGCAGATCACCAGGAAGGAGCGGGCGCGCCAGTGCCCCGTCTTGGGGTCCCGCTTGGCGTCGGCCGACATCCAGAGCTTGTCCGGACCCACCAGGCCCAGGATCGAGTCGACCACCTCCGTGACCCGGGCGTCGTCAGCGCGGGCGAGCCCTCCCTTGCCGCCTCGAAGCTGCTCGTCGGCGATTCCGGCCACGGACAGCACGCCGTGGGTCTTCTGGGCCGAGAAGGGCACGTCGAACCGGAGCAGCTTGGGACCGAGGCGGGGATCCGCCTGCAGCGCCCGGGTGTTTTTCAGCAGCTCGCGCAGGGGCGCCGGACGGAGCAGGTCGCCCTGCCGGGCCTCCACGACAAAGACCATGCGGTGCGCGCGGCTGGCAAAGCGATCCGCGGCCAGGCCACGGGCCTCGAACAGAAAGCCCGGCGGCTCCTGGGAGGCCGTGGCCGTGGGCCGCATGGTGAGGAAGGGGACGACCAGCAAGGCCGTGACCAGCAGGAGCCCCGCGAGCACGAGCCCGGAGCGACGCTCGGTCCAGGCGACGAACCGCGCGGACACGGTCTGCGCCCCGGACACTCCGGGGTCGGCTCGCTCTTGGTCGGGGGCGCTCATGGATCACTCCAACGGGGCGGGCACGCGGGCTACAGCCAGGAGTCCTCCTTCAGGATCAGGCCCGCGGAGATCCGTCCGGACTCGTAGATTGTGGGCAGGCCGCTGCCGGGGTGGGTCCCGCCGCCCACCAGGTAGCAGCCCGGGATGTCGTCGAACTCGTTGTGCGGGCGGAACAGGAGCATCTGCGACAGGGAGTGCCCGAGATTGAACACGGCGCCGCGGTAGACGTCGCGCTCGTGCTCCCAATCCAAGGGAGTGATCATCTTCTCGGCCACGATGTGTTGGCGCAGGTCGGTGAGACCGGCCCGCGTCTCCAGGAAGTCGAGGACCTTTTCGCGGTAACGCGCTTGTTCCTGCTCCCACGGGATCCCGCTCCGGTTGTTGGCAATGGGCACCAGCACGTAGAGCGTCGACTGCCCCTTGGGCGCCAGGGTGGGATCGGTCACGCAGGCGTTCTGCACGTAGAAGGACGGCTCCTCGGAGAGCACCTGGTGCTTGGCGATCTCATCCACGTTCTGCTTGTAGTCCGACGCGAAGATGATGTTGTGGTGCGGAATGTCGTAGAGCTTGTCCACCCCCAGATACAGCATGAAGGTCGAGCACGAGACCGTCTTTTTCTCGATGGCCTCGGGGGTCCACTTTCGAAGGTGCTGCCGGGGCACCAGGTGGTTCATGGCGTGGGCAAAGTCGGCGTTGAGCACGACGTGGTCCCCGCGGACCTCTTCCCCGGACGCGAGCCGGACGCCCACCGCGCGGCCGCCCTCGACGAGCAGCTCGTCCACAGGCGTGCCGAGGTGGACCTTGCCGCCCTCCTCCTGGACGACCTTGCGCATCGCCTCGCTGATCTGGTTCAGCCCGCCGATGGGGTGGTGGATCCCCCCGGACTGCTCGATGTAGGCGATCATGCTGAACGTCGCCGGGCAATCCCAGGGTGACATCCCCAGATACTTGGCCTGGAAGGTGTGGCAGATCTTGAGTCGCTCGTCGTCGAAGAACCGGCCGAGGTGTGAGAACAGATCGCGGTGGAGGTCCAGATACGGAAGCGCCCGCGCCATGCGCCGCGTGAGCAGGTGCGCGGGGCGCGAGTAGGGCACCTGCAGGCAGGGAACCAGCCGTTCGTACTTCTTCTGCTCGTACTCCATGAACCGGTCGTAGCCCGCCTCGTCTCCCGGGAAGAGCCGGGCGATCTGGGCCTTCATCCTCTCCGGATCCGAGGTGGGGAACACCTCGGTGCCGTCCCGAAACACCAGCCGGTACAGCGGGTCCAGGCGCTTGATGTCCAGGTAGTCGTGCACGCTCCGCCCGGTCAGCTCGAACATCTCCTCGAGGATGTTCAACATCATCAGGAAGGTGGGGCCCAGATCGAAGGTGAACCCGTCCAGCTGGAGGGCGGCGTTGCGCCCGCCCACCACGGGCTGCTTCTCGAAGATCTCCACGGTGTACCCACGGCTCGCCAGCAGCATGGACGCGGTCAGTCCACCCGGCCCGGCTCCCACGACAACGACTTTCTTCTTGATCACTTCGGCCTCCCTTTGCTGTGACTCGAGCCCGCTGCTCTAGCCGTACTTCTGGACAATCAGCTCCGCGGCCTTCTGGCCCGAGAGCACCACCATGCACGTGCCGCCCCCGGGATTCACGCTGCCGCCCACGAAGAACAGGTTCTCGTAGATCGAGCTGGACTTGGGCGCCTTGAGCGCGAAGTTCTGCTTGCGATTCGAAACCACTCCGTAGATGGCGCCGCGGTTCGAGTAGTACATGCGCTGCAGGTCCTCCGGGGTGAGCACGTGCTCCACCGTGATGGCGTCCCGCAGCCCGCGGAGCCCGACGCGCTCCAGCTTGTCGAACAGCCGCTCCTTCAGGCGATCGTAGTCGGCCGCAGAGAAGGGGGGGTCCTGGGAGTACGGGATGTGGGGCAGCAGCTTCAGAATGGAGTGGCCCTGCGGGGCCAGGTCCGGGTTGGTGACCGTGGGGCTGACCAGGTAGATGGTCGGGTCCTCGGGAATCTCTTTGGCGTGGTGCACCGAGTGCCAGTGCTGCTTGGGATCCCGGGAGAACACGAAGTTGTGGTGGTGGACCTGGGGAAAGACCCGGTCCAGCCCGAGGTGGACCACCAGCCCGGAGCAGGCCGGCTCGAAAATCCGCTCGTAGGCCTTGACCCGGAGCTTGTCCCCGTCGCCGAGCAGCTCTTTGTAGGCCGGGATGATTTCCATGTTCGAGACCACGATGTCTCCGGCGTGCGTCGCGCCGTCGGCCGTCTGGAGCCCGGTGACCCGGTCGCCCTGCTTGTGAATGCGCGTGACCTCGGCGTCCGTGTGCAGGGTCACGCCGAGGTCCTGCAGGAGCCGCCGCAGCCCCCGGGCGAGGTTGTACATGCCGCCCGTGACGTACCACAGGCCGTAGCCGAGCTGGGAGTAGGGCAGCAGGTTCAGCATGGCCGGCGCGTCGTACGCCGACGAGCCCACGTACTTGATGAAGAAGTTCAGCATGTCCCGCAGGTGCGGCTCCTTGATGAACCGTCTCACTCCGGAGTCCATGCTGGCAAACAGGTCGCTGCGCTTGGCCACCTCCACCAGGCCGTGCCCCTGCAAGACCTCGCCGATGGTGTCCGAGCCCCGCTCCAGATAGGCCTCCTCAGCGAACTTCCAGAGCATGCGGGAGTAGTCCATGAAGGCCCAGTAGCCCTCGCCGCCCCGGCCGAGCTTTTCGAGCTCCCGCTCCATGAGGGCCATGTCGGGGTGCAGGTCGATGACCGTGCCGTCTTCCCAGAAGGAGCGCCACTGGGGCGTGACCTCCTCGAGCTGCACATAGTCCTGCATGGACTTTCCGGCCCGCTCCCAGATGCGCCGGAACAGGTGGGGCAGGATGATGATCGAGGGGCCCAGGTCGAACTTGAATCCGTCCAGCTCCAGCTCGTTGAGCTTGCCCCCCAGCTGGGGGTTCTTCTCGAACAGCTCGACTTCGAACCCTGCGGCCGCCAGATGGGCCGCGGCGGAGAGCCCGCCCAGGCCGCCGCCGATCACCAGCACCTTTCGATTTCGTTTGGCAGTCATGACTTGTCCTTGGAGGGAGCGCGCGCGAACAGCTGGCGCACCCCGTGGGCCACGTGTTTGAGCTTGTCGAGCGACGAGTCGTCGCTGTGAACGGTGAGGATGAGGGCCTTGAGGGTCTGATAGAGGCGCTCGCCGTAGGGGAACCAGTTGGGTTCCCTGCTCAGGGCCTGCGGGTTGGTCATCACCGCCCGCTGGTGGCAGAAGGCCCGCAACCCCTCCGGGCCGTGGTACCGCCCGAAGCCGCTGTGCTTGACGCCCCCGAAGGGGGTGGACGGGTTCCCGATGTTCTTGAGCACGTCGTTCACGGAGCAGCTCCCGGTGACGAGGCGGTCTGCCACGCGCTGCCCGCGCGCGGCGTCCCGGGTCCAAACGCTCGCGTTCAACCCGTAGCTGCTGTCGTTGGCCAGCGCCACGGCGTCGTCCTCGGTGTCAAAGGCCATGATCGGCAGGATGGGCCCGAAGGTCTCCTCGCGCAGCAGCCGCATGGAGTGATCCACGCCGGCGAGGACCACCGGGTGGAGCCGGTTTCCCTCCCAGCGCACGGGTGTGACCGCCCGGGCCCCCTTGTCCAGGGCGTCCTGCAGCAGCCCGTCCAGCACGGCGCGCTGTTCCTCACGGATGATCGGTCCCAGGTCAGCCTCGCGCCCGCTCCCCACGCGCAAGCGGCTCGCCTCCTCACCGATCCGGCGGACGAGCTCGTCGTGGATCCCGCGCTGGACATAGAGCCGCTCCACGGCCACGCAGTTCTGTCCCGCGTTGGCAAAGGCGCCGTAGAGCGCGCCCTGCACGGCCCGCTCGAGGTGCGCGTCGTCGAACACGATCATGGGGTCGTTGCCGCCGAGCTCCAGCTCCACGGGGATCAACCGCTCGGCCGCGGCGTGGAGGATCGCCTTGCCGGTGCCCACGCTGCCGGTGAAGAAGATCTTGTCCGGGCCGGCCTCGACCAGCGCTTGGCCCACGCGTCCGTCGCCCTGGAGCACCTGCACCACCCCCTGGGGCAACCCCGCCTCGCCGCACAGCTCGGCGATCAGCTCCCCCACCGTGGGGGTGAGCTCCGAGGGCTTGAGCAGCACGGTGTTGCCCGCGATGATCGCGCTGATCAGCGGCGCCAGGGAGAGCTGCAGCGGGTGGTTCCAGGGGGCGATGATCAGCACCACGCCCAGGGGCTGGTAGCTGACCTCGAACCGGTTCAGCCGATACAGCGCAGACCCTGCTCGCACCTCCCGGGCCAGGGCCGACTCACCGTGCCGCTCGTAGTAGCGCATCAGATCCACGCACACGAGCACGTCGCTGCTCAGGGCCTCCACGTCCGGCTTCCCGGTGGCTTGGGCGATCCGGGACACCACCTCATCGAGCCGCTGGATGATCCGGTTCTTCAGCCGCCCCACGGTGCCGAGGCGCTGCGTGAGCGGAGTGTCTCGCCAGCCGGGAAAGGCCGCCCGCGCAGCGGCGTAGGCCGCCGCGATCTGCGCGGGCGTGGCCGCGGCAAACTCGGCGATCACTCTCCCGGTGGCCGGAGAGATCGCCTGAAAACGCTCACTGTGCTCGTTGTCGGAAATGGTCTGGCCCCACGCCAATGATCCTAGACACCACAGATTGATAACAACAGTATACGATTGATAGCCACTGTACACCCCGTTGTAAACCTCAGCGGTCTGATCCCAGGGAAGCTCAGCCCTCCAGCCGGAACCGGTAGCGGTAGCGAATGGAGTAGCTCATTGGCCGCCCGTCCGAGCCCACGGCCGGCCGGAACCGGGCGCGCCAGAGGGCGCGGACCGCGGCCTGATCCAGCCCGTGACCGAGACTTCGGAGGATCCGGACCTTCACCACCCGTCCGCGACGGTCGATGGTGATCTGCAGCTTCACCGTGCCCTGGACGCGCTTGCGCCGAGCCTCTGCGGGGTATGACACCTGGGGGACGGTCACGACCTCCGGGAGCTGTTTGAGCACCCCGGGGGCGGCCGGCCGGCCGCCACTGCCGGGGCTCGGGGGGGCGTTCCCCAAGGCCGTACCCTTGGGCTTTGGCTCCCGGTCGGGCTGGCCCTGGGGAATTCCCTGGGCTGTGGTGCCCACCACGAACGCCTCGCCGCCGCCCTGGTTGGTCAGGCGGGCATCCACCCCGGCGGTGGCCACCGAGCGCAGATCCAGCATGGCAGGCGGGGTCGCTTTCGGTGCCGGCTTGAGCGCCGGGGCAAGGGGCTTCACTGACCGGCGGGGGCGACGTGTGGCGCGACGGACCGCCGGGCGTGGCCCTTGCGGGACCGGTGTCCGGGCCGTGGGCCGTGGTGTCACCTCGGGCTTGGGCGGCTGGGAACGCACCCGGACCGGGAACACCCGCCTGGGCGGCGGGAGCTGCACCGTGAGCTCCGGCGGAGGGGGCTTGACCGCCGGTCGCCGCAGCCTGCTCAACAGGGCATAGGCGCCGCCGTGAACGACCAGGGAGCCGACCACCGCGGCAGTGACGAAGGCGGATCCGAGGGACGAAGTGGCGGCTCTGCCGGGGCGTGGACGGGGACGACTCATGGCGACACCTCGACCTGGAGCTCCTGGGTGACCGTGAGCGGCTCGTCTCCTCGCCCCGGCTGTCCGGCCACGATCGGCACGAACAGCCGTCCGGCCCCGGTCGCCGCGCTCCAGGAGCTCATTGCGGCACCTTCGCCTCGACCACGCTCGCCGGCCGCTCCACGCTCACCGCGTAGCGTGAGATGCCGAGGCGGTTCAGCAGGTCCAGATAGGAAACCACCGTCCCGTGGGATGTCTGTCGATCCGCCGACACAATGGCGCGGATGTTCTTGGACAGGCTCACCTTGGCGCGCAGGGTGCGCTCCAGGTCGGCGCGGCTGGTCTTCCGTCCGTTGAGATAGACCGCACCGTCTTTTTTCACTGTGATGGCCACGGTGGTGGCCTGACCCGGCTTGCCCGAGGCGGCGCGGGGCAGGTTCACGCGGATGGCCCGGTTCATGATCACCGGCGCGGCGACCATGAAGATGATCAGCAGCACCAGGGTGATGTCCACCAACGGCGTCACGTTGATGCCCGTGATGAGTCCACTGTCCTCACTGGAGTCCGAGTGTGTCGCCATGGTTCTCTCCTTTCGAAATCACGCGCTCACGGGAAGGTCGCGCAGTGGGCCCGTTGCGGTTTTGTCCTCGGCTGCGGCGGCGGCGCCGTGCGCACGATCTGGGGACGCGCTCATGGGAGTGCCTTTGATCTGCGAGAGCACGAGGTGCTCCACTGCTTCGGCGCTGGACAGGGTCTTGCGAGCCCGTCGACTGAAGATGTTGAACGCCACCACCGCGGGGATGGCCACCATCAGGCCCACCCCGGTGGCGACCAGTGCCTCGGAGATGTCTCCCATCACGACCTTGAACCCAGCGGTCTGGGATCCGGAGAGGCTGTCAAAGGCCTTGATGATGCCGAGCACCGTGCCGAACAGCCCGATGAACGGAGCGTTGTTTCCGACGGTCCCCAGGAAGGCCAGGTTCCGCTCCAGCCCTTGGCGCTCCCGCACCCTCACCGCAGCCATCGCCTCTTCGGCCGCCTCGGCGCCCCGGCCCGCTTCCCGCAACCCGGCCGCGGCCACCGCGGCTTCGACGCTGCGACTGCCCGCGAGCTGCTCGATGGCGCTGTCGGTGTCCCCGGCTCGAAGCGTCCTGAGCAGCATGCCGGTGAGCGCCGCGAAGTCCTCACGCAGGCGGCGAAAGACCACGGCTCGCTCCACCATGATGGCCACGCTGATCACGGAGAGCCCAACGAGGAGCCACATGACCCACTCGGCTCCCAGTAGAGCGAACCTGAAGAAAACATTCTGGATATCCATGTTGTCCTTCCTTTGTCCATGTTTGGTCGCTCATTCGCTACCAAAATCTAGACAAAACATGGAACACCAATCGAACTTGTCAAGAAAGTTTTTTGACATGCTGATATTTGTGTCTATGATTGCCTCATGAACGCGCTGAATCTACAAAGTGACGCACTGTATCCGATGAGGGTGGTGAGCCGACTGACAGGACTGTCATCACACACGATCCGCGTCTGGGAGCGGCGGTATCAGGCAGTGGTGCCGCAGCGAAGCCTGGGCAACACCCGGCAGTACTCTGCCGCAGACGTCAGGCGGCTGGCGCTGCTCGGTCGCGCCACGAGCGTGGGCCACAGGATTCGGGAGCTTGCAAAGCTCCCCGATGGGGAGCTGGAGCTCATGCTGGAGGTGGAGCGGGGTGCTTCGTCAGCTCCGGCGGGTGCGGCCTCCGATCACATCGACCAGCTACGGGCCAGCTACCTCGCGGCGGTGCAGGGCTTTGACAGCCGTGGCGCCACCGAGCTCCTCACCCGCGCGGCCATGCTGATGAACAGCTCTGTCCTGGCGCTGGAGGTCATCCTGCCCATCCTGCGGGAGACCGGAGACCGCTGGGAGAAGGGGGCCTTCAGCGTGGCCCACGAGCACCTGGTGTCCTTCCACATGCGAGGGCTGCTCGACACGCTGCTGCGGCTCACCGGCTCCCAGGCCGGCGCCCCTGGCCTGGTGGTGGCCACCCCGTCGGGTCACCAGCACGAGTTCGGCGCCCTCGCCGGGGCGATCATTGCCGCCGCCCGCGGTTTTGACCCCATCTATCTGGGCCCCGAGGTGCCGGAGAAGGACCTCGCCCTCACGCTCCAGCTCAGCCGGAACGAGCTGCTCCTGCTGGGCATCGTGCGGCACATGTCCCCCCGCGAATCGGACGCCTCAGCCGCCATGCTGCGCAACCTCTCCAAAATCGCCGAGGTCTGGGTCGGCCTCCCCCCCGACCACCCGGATCACAGCGCTGTCGAAGGAGTGCGCTACTTCGATCGCTTCGAGGACCTCGACCTCGCCCTCACCCAACGCGCCCAGTAATGCCGTGATGGGGTCAGACCCCATCACGGCATTAGTAGCGGCCGTGGGCAAAGCCCATGCAGGAGCGGGTGATGACGAGCTCGTGGCGGCCGGGGCCGAGGGCGTAGCTGCTGAGCCCGCGGCCGGAGGAGCCGACGATCCAGATGGTCTGGGGCGCAAAGCCGGAGTAGGAGGTCACCGTGTTGCCGCCGAGGCTGGTGTTGCGGCCGCTGCTGAAGCGCGGCCGGCGGCCGATGAACAGGCGCACCGTGCGGCGACAGCGGTTCTTGAGGCGGAGGGAGTAGCTGCCGCGGCCGCTGGAAGAGCCGTACCGACCGGACGAGCCGTACCGACCGGAAGAGCCGTAGCGATAGCGACTCGCGCGTTCGTACCGGCGGCGGCGCTCCTCCTCGCGACGGATTCGGCGCTCTTCTTCGCGACGGAGGCGCTCTCGGCGATAGCGCTCGGCGCTGAGTCGGGCGAGCAGGTACCGTCGGTCCGAGTCGGCCTTGCGGGTTTGCAGCTCTTGCTGGGAGATGCGGCGCACGAGGACCTGCGCCCAGAGCACGCCTTGCCCCAGGCTCGTCCGGCGCGCGGCGGTGTGCACGTACACCGAGGCGGTGGTGGTGGTCATGGCGCAGCCCACGCCGACGGTGAAGGCGCGCAGGTTGACGTACCGGCCGTGGAGCGGGGCCCGCACCCGGTAGCCGCCCGCCGTGCGGATGCGCTCGGTGGGCATGAAGGAGCGTCGTCGAATCAGCGGATCCCCTGAGCTCACCACGCTCGTGATGCCGGCCTGACCGGCGGGCCCCAGGTCGGCCCCGGGGTCCAGGGCCAAAACAACCTTGTAACAGTGGGCGGGCAGGGTGCGGACGACGATCCGATCCAGGTCTTCGAGCCGCTTCCGGACCGGCCGGCCGTGCAGCCGGTAGCGCGCGTGCTCGGCGGCCTGGGCGCGGATCAGGGCGCGCGCGCTCAGCCGTCCGACGGCCGGCTTGGCGCGGCTGATGAGCAGCGCGTAGACCTCACGGGAGGTCCGGCTCGGCCGGAACAGGGCGGTGGCTCCGAGCTGGCTGGCGCGGGCGCGGAGCTGCTCCGGAAGGTGGCGGCCAGAGGAGTAGTGCCCCCCCCGCCAGCCAAAGACCGCGACCACCCGGTGGGGCGCCGCCGCAGTGGGGTAGCCACGCACGGCAAAGATCGTCTTGGTTCCGCCGCTGCGGTAGTAGAACAGCCCCCGCGGCAGGTCCTTGACCCGGTCGTAGACCACGAGCTGGGACGGCTGCGCCCGCACCGGAAGCCGCCGCGTGACCAGCACGCGCTCCTGCAGATCCACCTCGCGGTTCCGCGCCGACTGCTGGGCGATCAGCCCCAAGCAGCCGCCGAGCAGCGGGAACATCACGCAGGACGACACGAGCCATGCCATCCGCCGCTGATCTCTCATGGTGAGCCTCTCCGCCTCGAAATGCTAATGCTTGGGGTCAGTCCCCAGCATTAGCATTTCGGTCGGGGCGGGGGATGTCAAGTGACGAGGCTACAGCGGCTTCACGCCGAAGGCGGAGTCGGCGGTGCGCAGGGCGCCCACGGCGTGCAGGAGCAGGGCCATGATGACGCGCTGCTCGCGGGTGTCGGGGTCTTCGTCGAGCCAGTCGCGCAGGGTCATGAAGCCGTCGAAGCCGGCCACGATGGCGGCGAGGCCGGGCTCGGGGCCCACCAGGGCGAAGCGCGCCTTGGCCACCTCGTCGACGAGATAGCAGGCTCCCGGATCCGGCAGGTGGGCCTCGGCGTCGAGCAGCGTGGCGAACCGTCCCGGCAGGCGCAGGAACTCCCCGGCGGGCTGGGAGCGCGGCGCAGACGCCGGCGCGGGTTTGGACGCGGAGCTCGTGAACCGCTGGGACACGGCAAAGTCCGCCGGCGCGCCGGTGAGCCCGTCGATGGTTTCGCAGAGCTTCTTGAAGTCGAAGGGCTTGCCGAAGAAGGGGAGCCCCTCCTCCTGGCACCGGGGGGCAAAGTCGTGGTTGGCGCTCATCATCACGATGGGCAGCTGCTTGGAGTCGTACTGCTGCCGGAGCAGGTGCGCCAGGTCGAAGCCGTCGATGCCGGTGAGCATGATGTCCAGCAGCACCAGATCCGGCTTGCAGTAGTCGACCAGGTTCACGGCCTGGCTCGCCTGGGACACCACGCTCACCTGATACCCCTCGGCCTCGAGAAACGCCTCGATGAGCTTGCGCACGCCCAGCTCGTCGTCCACCACCATGACGTGGGCGCCCTCGCCGTGCTGGGCGTCGTCGGACTCGGCGTCGATGAGCCGCAGCGTGAACTGTCCGTGGGTGAAGGAGAGCATCTCGTCCAGGGCGTCCGAGCCCTCGAGCACGTCCACCACACACTCCTCGAGCTCGCCGTCGTGGAAGGTGATCGTGCCCTCGTCCTCGCCCGAGCGGATGGTCAGCGTGGCCTTGACGTTCGTGCGCCGGAGAGAATCCACCAGTCCGGAGACGGTGCCCACGCGGATGCTGCCGACCAGCGCCATGCGCTTCCTTCCCATGCCGGTCCCAGACCTCCCCGGGGCCCGACACTGTGTTCACAGCAGTAATTCTAACAGATGATCGCCGGGTTCCGCCAGAATTGGCGCGCTCGATAGATCCTCGTAGCCGGCATAGCCGCCGGTCCAGGAGGCTGGAACGAGTAGCCGGTAGGGTCCGCCACCGCTGCCTCCGAGCAGCTCGAAGGCGTGCCAGCGATGGCGCCGGGCGGCCTGCGGATCGCCAGCGAGCTCGGCCCGGACCGCGTGGCGATCCCGCGCGACGAGGGTGCGCCGCAGCGCGGGCGCGGAGAGCCCCAGGAGCACCAGGGGCTCCAACATCGGCGCCCTGGGCAAGGCTTCACCCAAGGTCCGCGCCGGGGCCAGGGAGGTGCCCACCCGCTGGGCCACGACGATCCCGTCCGCTCCCCGTCGACGCGCCGCGGCGAGCAGCTGCTCCCCAAAAGTGCGCGCCGAGCCGACAGGCAGCGCCCGGGCCAGCAGCCGGGCGAGCCGCTCCCGCTCGGTCACCTGGATCGCCTGCAGCCGTGGGTCCGCGCGTTGCAACCGCTCCGCCGGCGTGCCGGACAGCTTGTGGACCTCGGCCTCGACGTCTCCGCCCAGCCGGGCCCGCCCCACGGCCTCGGCCCGGCGTCCCGGCATCAGCACGGCCTGCGAGCCGCGCACCTCGGCGTGCTCCAGGTGGGTGTGACCCAGCACCACACAGTCGGCGAGGGGACGGCCGTCCGCGCCCGTGATCCCCAGGGCCGCAAGCAGCTCTTCTCCTGGGTTCTCTTCCGCCAGCTCCGGCAGCAACGGGAACCCGAGGTGGGCGAGGGCGATCACGAATCGGCACCGCGGTCGCAGGGCCTCGCAGCACCGGCGCAGGGCCGCCACCGGATCCGTGACCCGCAGCCGCCGCCGAAGCGACGGAGGCCAGAGGATCCCGGCCGCGGGCGTGATCGCGCCGGCAATGCCCACGGCCCCGGCGTCACTGTCCACCACGACGCGATCCGGCAGCAGTCGCCGATCCCCTTCGAACAGGTTGGCCGATAGGATCGCGAAGCGGGCCTGCTGCGCCCGGGCCAACAGCCCCTCCACGCCCTGGTCGAGGTCGTGGTTGCCCACGTTCAGGGCGGCCAGGCCGAGGCTGTTCATCCACTCCACCGTGCCGCAGGCCCCCCCCTCCAGGCTGAACCGCAGGCCCGCGGCGCCTCCGAAGGCGTCGCCGTTGTCGACCAGGATCGCCGCGCCCGGCCCCTCCCGGGCCAGCCGGGCGAGCTCCGGCGCGCGCTCCCCGTGCAGATCGGTGGTGGCCAGGACGACGAGACTCATCGCGGACTACAGTGCTTCGGGTGATGGGGCGCTACTACATGCCCTCGATGACCACGTCGTCGACCCGCCAGTACCAGGCCCAGACGTCGAAATCGTCGTAGTAGAAGCGGAAGGCCACGTTGGACTGGCCGGCCGCCGCGCTCGCGTCGACGATCGCCTGCCCGGGACCCGCGTCGGCAGAGTAGGTAACCAGGGTGGTCCAGGGCCCGGCCTGGCCGTTGGTGGAGTACTGCACGTAGGCCCGATCGGCGCCGATGTTGTTGAAGTAGTGGTAGAAGGTAATCCGCGCGTAGGTGTAGCCGGACAGGTTCACCGCCGGAGTCACGAGCCCCTCGGTGAGCCTCTCCGTAGAGCTCGCAGCGTCCGAATCCACGAGCATGTAGTTGCCGCCCGACGGGGATCCCGTGTTGTTGGTGACGTTGGTGCAGTGCCAGGTGGCCGCTCCTTCTCCGCCGTTCTGGACGACCCAGCCCGCCGCGGGGCAGGTGTTGAAGTTCTGGCTCAGCTCGGCGGTCCAGCTCTCGGTTTGGCAGGTGGCGGAGCAGCCGTCCAGGGGCACGGTGTTGCCGTCGTCGCAGGTCTCCCCCCCCTCGACGATGGAGTTGCCGCAGGTGCCCTCGTTCAGGCAGGCCGGGCCGCAGCCGTCAAAGGGCAGGTTGTTGCCGTCGTCACACTGCTCGCCGGCGTCGAGGTTGCCGTCCCCACAGGTGATCGGACCGCAGAACAGCGGGTGACAGCCCGCGCCGCCGTCGCAGGTTTCGTTCGCGTCCACCGTGCCGTTGCCGCAGGTGGAGCAGCAGCGGAAGCCCACGTGGTCGGACTGCACGCTCGCCACGTAGGCCGCGTTGGTCCAGCTGCACGTCAGCCCGTCCTCGAGGTCGATGTAGCTGCCGCCGCGCAGCCGGTAGATGGGATCGCCGCCCGAGGTGGCGCCCACATAGTCGGAGGTCCACTCCCGCAGGTTGCCGCTCATGTCCTCGGTGCCGTAGGTCGCATAGTCGCAGTTGACCTGGGTGCCCGTCGGCGCCGACTGACCCAAGCCCAGGTCGTCGCCGTTGCACCAGCCGCCGTTGTAGGCCACGCCATAGGGGTACCGATCCGCGACGCTGCCGTCACAGGCCTGGTACCACTCCGCCGCGCTGCACAGCCGCATTCCCGCCCGGGCGCAGGCGCGGGCGGCCTGGTACATGGTCACGAAGGCCCACGGGAGCACCGTGTCCTTGCTGCAGGCGCGCACCTCGTTGCCCACGCCCGCGCTGCCGACGTTCGAGGTGGGCCGGGACGCCTCGTAGCGATAGACATAGGTCGTGACCCCGCCCACGTTCACGCTGACCACGTCGTCGATGACCCAGCCCTGCACCCCGCCGGGGTCGTTGGCCGGGTTGTTGTCGAAGGAGTTCTCGTCGGTCAGGCCGTCGCAGTCGTTGTCCTGGCCGTCGCAGACCTCGTCCGTCGGCGTGGCGCCCGGGCTGGTGATGTTGCACTCCGCGCCGGTCTGGTCGGACCGGCACTGCCGGGCGCCCGTGCCGCGGCAGATGCCGTAGCCGCCGTCGTCACAGGGCGCGCCGATGTTGAAGTTGTCGTCGGGCGTGCCGTCGCAGTCTCCGTCGAGCCCGTCGCAGCGCGCCTCGTAGCCCAGGAGCTGGTTCGGGTTCAAAGGGCTCGTCTCCACGGACGCCGGGTACTGGCAATACCAGCTATGGGGCAGGGGCCCCGCGCCGTCCGGATCCTGGCACAGCGCCGCGACTCCGTAACAAGGAGAGCCCACCTGCCCCTGGTAGCAGAAGCCCACCGGGGCGGTCACGCCGTCGTCCACCAGGCCGTTGCAGTCGTTGTCCTGGCCGTCGCAGTACTCGGCGGTCGGTGGGTACACCGGGCACGTGTACTCGCAGCCGTTGCCGCCCGAGTTGAGGTCGCCGTTGAGATCGCTGAACCCGGTCAGGCAGGTGAACTGACAGCTCCCGCCCACGCAGGCGCTCGGGTAGGCGTTGTTCGGCACGGCGGCCCAGCAGCTCGCGTTGCACGCGCCGCAGTTGTTCAGATCCGTGCTCAGGATGAAGTCCTCGTCCGTCTGGGTGTCGCAGTCGTTGTCCAGGTTGTCGCAGAGCTCCGACTGCGGCGTGACCTGGCCGAGGCAGCCGGTCCAGGCCCCGCCGCTGCAGGTGTTCGTGCCGCCGTGGCACTGCCCCACGTTCTCGGTGCCGCCCGGGCCGGTGTAGCACGGCTGGCTCAACGGGGAGCCGCCGGCGTCCTCGTCCGTCATCCCGTCGCAGTCGTTGTCCAGGTTGTCGCAGGCCTCGATTCCCCCGTTCGAGATGGTGCAGCTGTACTCGCAGCCGTTGCCGAGATTGCCCTGGTTGACGTCGCCGTTGAGGTCGCTCCACCCGGCGGCGCAGGCGAACTGGCAGATGCCGTTGCTGCAGCCGGCCACCACGGAGTTGTTCCCCACGTGGGCCGAGCACTGGTAGCCGCAGCTCCCGCAGTTGTTCACGTTGGTGTCCTTGGAGAAGTCCTCGTCGATGGCGCCGTCGCAGTCGTTGTCCAGGTTGTCGCAGGCCTCCACGCCGCCGTTGGACACGGTGCAGCTGTACTCGCAGCCCGTGCCGGCGCCGCCCAGGGCCAGGTCGCCGTTGATGTCGTAGTAGTTCGCCAGGCACGTGTACTGACACGCGCCGCCCACGCAGCTGTTGCCCGTGGCGCCGTAGGGCGTGTTCGCCGCGCAGGAGTAGCCGCAGCTCCCGCAGTTGTTCGCGTCCGTCGACAGGTTGAAGCCCTCGTCCACCTGGCCGTTGCAGTTGTTGTCGATGCCGTCGCCGCAGGCCTCCACGCCGCCGTTGGTGAGCGTGCAGCCGTACTCGCAGCCGTTTCCGGCGTCGCCCAGGGCGATGTCCCCGTTGATGTCGTAGTAGTTGGACTGACAGGCGTACTGACAGACGCCCCCCACGCAGCCCGCGGCGTAGGAGCGCTGCCCGGCGTGCACCGTGCAGGAGTAACCGCAGCTCCCGCAGTTGAGGACGTCGAGCTGGGTGTTGTAGTCCTCGTCCGCCGCGCCGTCGCAGTCGTTGTCCGCGCCGTCGCACACGTCGGCCTGGGGCACGACCTCACCCGCGCAGGCGCCCCAGGCGCCGCCGGTGCAGGTCTGCGTGCCGCCCACGCACAGGCCGACCCCCATGGTGCCCCCCGGACCGGAGTAGCAGCTCTGGGTCAGCGGCCCACCGCCGGCGGCCTCGTCCGTGGAGCCGTCGCAGTCGTTGTCCACCCCGTCGCAGGTTTCGAGCGAAGGCGTCAGCTCCCCGGCGCAGGCGGTCCACGCGCCGCCGGTGCAGGTCCGCGTGCCGCTGTGGCACGGGCCCACCCCGTCGGTGCCCCCCGGGCCCGAGTAGCAGGTCTGGGTCATGGGCCCGCCCCCCGGGTCCTCGTCGGTCTGGCCGTCGCAGTCGTTGTCCAGGCCGTCACAGGCCTCCACGCCGCCGTTGGTGACGGTGCACAGGTACTCGCACCCGTTCCCGGCGTCCCCGATGGACACGTCGCCGTTGAGGTCCACGGCGCCGGCTGCGCACGCGAACTGGCACACGCCGTTGGCGCAGCCCGCCACCACCGAGTTGGTCCCCACGTGGGCCGAGCACTGGTAGCCGCAGCTCCCGCAGTTGTTCGGATCCGTCTGCTTGTTCACCCCCTCGTCGGTCTGGCCGTCGCAGTTGTTGTCCAGGTTGTCGCAGATCTCCACGCCCCCGTTGGTCAGGCTGCAGCTGTACTCGCAGCCGTTGCCCGCCTGACCGGCGGACAGGTCGCCGTTGAGATCGTAGTAGTCGGCGCGGCAGGCATAGGTGCAGGCGCCGGCCGTGCAGCCCGTGGAGGTGGTGCCGAAGGGTACGTTCTGGGTGCAATTGTTGCCGCAGCTCCCGCAGTTCGAAGGGTCGTTGGTGAAGTTGAACCCGTCGTCCACCAGGCCGTTGCAGTCGTTGTCCAGGCTGTCGCCGCAGATCTCCACGCCGCCGTTGGAGATGGTGCAGCCGTACTCACAGCCGTCCAGGGGATCCCCGTTCAAGTCGTAGTAGCCCGGCAGGCACGCCAGCACCACGCAGCCGCCGTTGACGCAGCCCGGGATGCCGTGGGCGACGATGGTCGAGCACTGGATGCCGCAGCCGCCGCAGTTCGCCGGGTCGTTGAGCTTGTCGTAGCCGTCGTCCACCACGCCGTTGCAGTCGTTGTCCAGATTGTCGCACAGCTCCGCCGCCGGCCCGGTCTGGTTGCCGCACACCACGTTGCCGCCCACGCAGGTGGGCTGCCCGGCCGCGCACTCGCCCACGCAGTTGAAGACCCCCGAGCCCGGGAAGGTCTCGGTGCACCCCACCGGGTTCGTGTAGCAGTCTCCCGCCGCCATCTGGGACGGCGCGTCCTCGTCCACCTGGCCGTCACAGTCCTGGTCCACGCCGTCGCAGCCGTCGATGGGGATGGTCGCGCAGAAAGAGCTGCCGTCTCCGGTCACGTCCGCGCACACCTCGGTGCCGCCGCAGGCGACGGGGTTGGCCTCGTCGCAGGGCACCGTCCCCTCCACCAGGTCCATCATGCACTCGCAGCCGTTGGCCGCGTTGCCGTCCTTGTCCACGAACCCGCCCCGACAGGATGACAGCTCGCAGCTCCCGGCGACACAGGAGCCCACGCCCTGGAAGAAGGCGCAGGCAAAGTGACACTGCCCACAGTTCAAGGGATCGTTCTGCAGGTCGAAGTCCTCGTCCGCCACGCCGTCGCAGTCGTTGTCCACCCCGTCGCACACCTCCTGTCCGCCGTTGGTCTGGTGGCAGGAGTACTCGCAGCCGTCGGAGGGATCCCCGTTGTTGTCCCAGTGCCCGGGGAAGCAGTCGGTCATCTCGCAGGTGCTGCCGATACAGGTCGCGTCGGCGTAGTCGAACTCGCAGATGTTGCCGCAGCCGCCGCAGTTGTACCGATCCGACGTCAGATCGAAGCCGTTGTCCGGCACGCCGTCGCAGTCGTTGTCCTCGCCGTCGCACACCTCCTCGGTGGGCACGCAGGCGTCGCTGGTGACGGTGCTGGCGTCGTCCGTGACGCCGCCGTCATCGTTCGGGTCGGGGAAGTTCCAGCCCCCGTCGCCTCCGGAGACGAAGGTGTTGAGCTCGCAGCCGCCCAAGCCGAAGACCATCAACAGGCTGCCGATGCACGCCGCGATTCTGGGGGTGAGACGGGTCATTTCGCACCTCCCTGCCGCGCGGAGCGCCGGCTGCGCCAAATCACTCCGAGCAGCATCAACAGCAGCAGGACGGCTCCCGGCAGGTCCCCGGCGCCGCCGGTGTCACAGGTGCAGCCGCCCGAGCCCAGGGCCGTGAGCTCGATGCGGGTGGCGCCCTCGGTGTAGTACGCGGTGTCGGCCACGCACTGCGCAACAGGCACCTCCGTGCCGCCGCCGCTCTCCACGGCCACGACCTCGCAGTCGTAGAAGGGCGGGCAGATGACGCTCCCGCAGGGATTGTCGATGCAGCCGCCCTCGAAGCACACCTGCCAGCTCGGGCAGAGGATCTGGTTGCAGGGGTTGGTCTCGCACAGGCCGGTGTCGGGGTTGCAGCGCTGGTCTATGAGGCACTGCACACCAAAGCAGACGTCCTCCACGCAGACGCCGTCCCCTTCGCACCGCTGCCCCGGGGGACAGGTGCACAGCGACGCGCAGCTGTAGTCGCAGCTCGTCTCGTCGCAGTCCCGGACACACACCTCGGACTCCTGGTCGCAGCTCGACGCGAGGCAGGGGTCGGCCACGCACTCGTGGTTCACGCAGAACTCACCGGGATCGCAGGCCTCCCCGATTCCGGTGCAGCTCCGGTCGATGCAGACGCCCATGGTGCAGGTCTCCCAGGCCTGGCAATTCACCCCGTCGCAGGGATCCACGCACACGTCGTCGACGCAGCTCCAGCCGTCCGGGCACGTCACGCCGCCGCAGTCGACGGTGGCGTCGGGCAGGCAGACGAACTCCATCACGCCGCTGCCCACGTCCACCTCGGTGCAGACCTGGGTGCCCGGACAGGGGAACTCGGAGCTGGGATCGCACACGGGCCGGCAGTCGGCCTGCACGCACCAGTAGTTCGGCGGGCAGACCGCGTTGTCGTCGATCTCGCCGTCGCAGTCGTTGTCGTTGCCGTCGCACACCTCTTCGGAGGGGTTGACGCCGCCCACGCACTGGATGGCGCCGCCCACGCACTGGGTCAGGCCCGGCTCGCAGTCCCCCTGGGTTTCCCCGCAGGGCAGCCCCTCCTCGTCCGACACCTCGTCCGGCTCGTCGATCTCGCCGTCACAGTCGTCGTCCTGGCCGTTGCACACCCCTTCGAAGGGCCCGTCGCCCCCCTCGCAGGTCTCCACCGAGTTGATGCAGCGCAGGATGCCGGGGGTGCACCGCCCCAGGGCCGTGCCGCAGGGCTGGTTCAGGCCGGGGATGTCGCTCTCCTCGTCGATCTGCCCGTCGCAGTCGTTGTCCGACCCGTCGCACACCTCTACCGCGGGCGTGATGTGGTTGTTGCAGGTGCCCCACACCCCCACCGTGCACTCCCGGGTCCCCGCCTGGCAGAGGCCGAGGCAGGTCCACACGCCGCCGGCGAAGGTGCAGCCGGTGTTCGGCCCCGATCCGGGCGGATAGCAGTCCTGGCTGAGGGGGCTGCCGTCGGTGTCCTCATCGATGTCGCCGTCGCAGTCGTTGTCCAGCCCGTCGCACACCTCGGTGGACGGCCCCACGTCGTAGAGGCACTCGCCCCACACCCCCGCGCCGGCCACCGGACACACCTGCAGCCCCGAGGCGCAGGTGCCCTGGCAGCTCCACACCCCGGGGATCGTCTCGGTGCACCCGGCGCCGAACTCGTAGCAGGTCCGCGCCAGGCCGTCGATCACGCCGTCGCAGTCGTTGTCCACCCCGTCACACACCTCGGGCTGCGCCCCCTGATAGGGGTTGCAGGTCTGCGGCACGCCGGCCACGCAGTTGTCCACCGTGTGCTGGCACAGGCCGAGCCCGCAGGTGGTCTGGCCGAGGTTCTCGTCCACCTGGGTGTCGCAGTCGTCGTCCAGGTTGTTGCACTGCTCGGAGGAGGGCACCACCTCGCCGACACAGGGGCCCCAGGCGCCGCCCGTGCAGGTCCGGGTGCCGCCCGTGCACACCCCGATGCCCTCGGTGCCCGCCGGGCCCGAGTAGCACGCGCCGCTCAGGGGCTGGCCGCCGGGCCCTTCGTCCACGAGCCCATCGCAGTCGTTGTCGATGCCGTCGCACACCTCGGGGCTCGGCGTCTGCTGCCCCTGACAGGCGCCCCAGGCGCCGAGGGTGCAGGTGGCGGTGCCCGCGTGGCAGGCGCCCACGCCCTGGGTGCCGCCGGGTCCGGTATAGCAGCTCTGGGTCAGATTCTCGTCCACCGCGCCGTCGCAGTCGTCGTCGTTGTTGTTGCACGTCTCCGCCGCCGGGGTGGCCGCGTTGCAGGCCACCCACACGCCGGCGTTGCAGCTCTCGACGCCGGCGCAGGTGCCGAAGCCGTTGGACACCTGGCACGCCTGGCTCAGCCCTTCGTCGGTCTGGCCGTCACAGTCGTTGTCCTGGCCGTCGCACACCTCGGCCACGGGCAGCACCGCGCCGCCGCAGGCGCCCCAGGCGCCGCCCGTGCAGCTCCGCGAGCCCTCCTGGCACAGGCCCACGCAGCTGCCCGGCGCGGTGCAGCCGGTGTTCGGGCCGTAGCCGAGCGGGTAGCACGCCTGGGTCAGACCCTCGTCGATCTGGCCGTCGCAGTCGTTGTCCTGGCCGTCGCACACCTCGGTGCCGGGACCCACGGCGAACTGGCAGGCCGTCCAGACGCCGCCCCCGCCCGTGGGGCAGGTGTGCGTCCCCGTGGCGCAGGTGCCCTGGCAGGTCCACACCCCGCCCGCAAAGGTGCAGCCGGTGCCGAAGGGGTAGCAGGCCTCGGTGAGGCCATCCACGATGCCGTCGCAGTCGTCGTCCAGGTTGTTGCAGCTCTCCGTGCCGGCGCCCTGCAGGGGATTGCAGCTCTGCTGCACGCCGCCCACGCAGTTGGACACCGTGTGCTGGCACACGCCCAGGCCGCAGGTGGTCTGGCCGAGGCCGTCGTCGGCCGTGCCGTTGCAGTCGTTGTCCAGGTTGTCACACACCTCGGTGGTCGGCGTGACCTCGCCGGAGCAGGCGCCCCAGGCGCCCGCCGTGCAGATCTGGTTGCCGCCGGTGCACAGCCCGACCCCCTGGGTGCCCCCCGGGCCGGAGTAGCAGGCCTGGGTCAGCCCCTCGTCCACCGCGCCGTCGCAGTCGTCGTCGATGTTGTTGCAGATCTCTGCGGCCGGTGTGGCCGCGGTGCAGCCGCTGTAGGAGCCCGCGACGCAGGTCTCGATGCCGGTGCAGGTGCCCACCCCGGCCACCGTGACCTGGCAGGGATGGGTCAGCCCGTCGTCCACCGCGCCGTCGCAGTCGTCGTCGGTGTTGTTGCACGTCTCCGCCACCGGGGTGGCCGCGGTGCAGCCCACCCAGGCGCCGGCGGTGCAGGTCTCGACGCCGGTGCAGGTGCCCACCCCGGCCACGGTGTTCTGACAAGTCCGCGTCAGGTTCTCGTCGACCGCGCCGTCGCAGTCATCGTCGAAGTTGTTGCAGGCTTCGGGCGCCGGGTTCTGGGCCCAGCAGGTCCACACGCCGTTCTCGTCGCAGGTCTCCAGGCCGTTGCAGGTGCCCACCCCGGCCACGGTCTTCTGGCAGGCCACGGGCGTGATGCCGTCGTTGTTCACGCCGTTGCAGTTCTGATCGTTGTTCACCAGGTTCGCGTCGCACACCTCGGGGATGGGCCCGACGCCGTTGCACACGATGGCCCCGCCGCTGCAGACGGTTACGCCGCTGGTGCAGCGGCCCACGTCCGTGCCGCACACCTGGCCCACGTTGGGATCCTCGGAGCCGTCGTTCCAGGGCGGGTTGGTGCCGCAGTAGTCGTCCAGGCCGTTGCAGATCTCGGGCCCGTTGCAGGTACACACGCCGCCCTCGTCCACCTCTCCGTCGCAGTCGTTGTCCAGGCCGTCGCAGATCTCCGTGAGCGAGCCCGGCGTCGGCGGCGCCGGCGAGATGTTGCAGATCACGTTCCGATCGTCGGCCGGATCGCAGATGTAGGTGCCTTCGCCGTAGCACACCCCCGGCAGGCCGTTGTTGCACGCCTGGCCGATGGGGAAGTCCTCGTCGATGTCGCCGTCGCAGTCGTCGTCCACGCCGTTGCAGAACTCCTGCACGATGGACTCGGCGATGATCCCCGCCATGGCGGAGACGATGTCGTCCTCGTTGTTGGCGGCGATGGCCGCGCCGGTTCCGCCCGCGGCGGCGATGGCGTTGGCGTTGGTCATGCTGGTGAGCGCGAAGCCGATGACGTGGGTCTTGACGTCGTAGCGACAGCGGCCCCCCGTACACCAGGAGTTGGGCGGGCACTGGGTGTCGTTGATGCAGGTGTTCTGGAGGTCGGGCGTGGAGCGGAGATTCCCGGCCGACGTTGCCGGCACGCCGTTACAGGACTCGTCCCCGTCGGTGAGCAGGATCACCGAGTAGGGCCGGCAGCCCCGGTACGGGTCGTTGCCGATGTCCGTGGAGGACAGCTGGGTGTACAGGTCGGTCAGGGAGCCGGCCAGGGGGGTGTACCCCCCGGCTCGCAGCTCACAGTCGCCGAACCCGCCGCCGCTGTAGCAGAAGTTCCCCGTGCCCGGCTGGAACCCGCTCCGGAAGTCGGTTTCGGTGCCGTCCATCCACATCAGGATGGTGGACTCGTTGTCCTCGGCCAGGGCCACCAGGATGTCCGCGCCGGCCATGTTCTGGTTCTTGGTGAAGGCGTCGCAGCAGGTGAGGCCGCCGGTGCAGTTGCCAAAGGAGCCGCCGTAGTTCACGCAGACCGGATCCGAGGTGCCCGGCAGGTCGTGCGTCATGTTCGCGTTGTAGGCGAGGGCGACCGTGCTGTCGCAGCTGTCGGGCTCCTCTGAGCTGTGCACGTCCCCCTGGGAGGTGCACAGGCACAAGTACTTGTTCCCCTGGTTCTGCTGAAAGCGCGCGAGCCCCCACATCACCTCGGGATAGCCGTTGACCACGGTGTACATGGCGTTCTTGGCCAGGAACATCCGGCTCACGCAGCCGCCGTTGTGGGGGTGCTCGTTTGAGCCGTCCCCATAGCAGTACGTGGCCCCCCCCGTGTCGAGCAGCATGCTCCCCGACAGGTCGACATCGATGTAGATGGCCGAGCTGATCTGATCCGCGGCGGCGGTCCCGGACAGACCCAACACCGCGAGACAGGCGGCGATTCCAAGGATGATTCGGGTGCGACGGGTGCGCATGACATTTCTCCAGTGATTGGATGTGAGCGGCTATGCTTAATTCACTAAGGTTGCAGGTATCCCAACGGTATTAAATCACACCGCGCGAGTCCTGATCAAGGGATTACGCGTGGGTCAGACCGTAGCCGATACAACAAAAGAAACATCCACACAACCTGAATCATGACCACGTACGCGAAAACACACATGGATCAGCGGCGTGCCATCAATCGCCATCCCGGACTTGGCGCGGCCGGGAATCTCGGCAATAATGGACACATTGGCCGCGCGATGTGATCCCGGGGCGCTGAGAGAGCGCCGGCGCGGTGAGACGTGGGAGGCAATCTATGCGTAAGAATGATCGATTCGCACGATGCGTGCTGGGCGTCGCCTTGATCACGCTGTTCCTGACGGGTTGTGAAGAGGGCGCCCAGGTGAGCCCGGATCTGGGGCGGGCCTGTGAGGACGCCACCGAGTGTCAGGGAGATCTCGTCTGCCTGACCGACTTCCCGAACGGGTACTGCAGCGAAGCCTGCACCGAGAACGCCGACTGCGAGCGGGGCGTCTGCCGCAGCGAGACCTGCCTGGCGCTCTGTGAAGGGGACAACGACTGTCGCGACGGCTACTCCTGCGTGCACGTGCTCGGCGAGCGCGGCTGCGCGCCGCCGGCCCGGGGCTTTCACGGCTTGGGGGACGACTGCGTGGGCGACGCGGACTGCGCCGGGGAGCTCACCTGCCAGATCGTCGGCGACGGCGGCCGCCAGTGCACCGAGTCCTGCACCTCCGTGCTGAACTGCGGCGTGGGCGCGGTGTGCGTCCAGTCCCAGTGCCGCCGCACCTGTGACCAGGACGCGGACTGCCACACGGATCAGGTGTGCGTGTCAACGCCGGACGGCCGGATCTGCGCGAACGAGCCGGCGCGCGCGCCCCTCGGCGGCCCCTGCGCAGGCGACAGCGACTGCGACACCGGGCTCACGTGCCTGACCGACGCGCCCGGCGGCTACTGCACAAGGCAGTGCGGCGGGGCCGGCGACTGTCCGGACGGCGTGTGTCACGACGGCTATTGCTTCGTGGGGTGCAGCCCGAGCGCCGACGAGGTCGATCTGCTCTTCGTGATCGACGACTCCTCGGGGATGGACGTGCTGCAGCAGGAGCTGATCGCGGCGGCGCCGCCGCTGATCAACGCCCTGGACACCGCGGGCACCGACTACCGCATCGGCGTGGTGTCCACCGACGTGTCCACCGGGCCGCACCAGGTGGTCAACTGCATCAATCGCGGCGGCGTGCTGCAGAACACCCCGCAGCAGGGCGGGTGCGAGGCCCCCCCCGACCTCTGGATCACCGCGACCAACGTCGCCGACCCGGTGGCGTCCTTCGGCTGCATCGCCGCCCTGGGCGGCGACGGCTGCGGCTTCGAGCAGCCCCTGGAGGCGCTGCAGCTCGCGATCTCGGACGCGGTGAACCCGGACTTCATCCGCTCCGGCGCGCACCTGATGGTCGTCCTGTTCACCACC
>JBDRSE010000030.1:0-2003 GCA_043825095.1 bacterium | reverse complement strand
TCTGCGTCGAGAGAACCCCCGCGGAGGCGGGGGGAACGGGCGGTGAATATTATTTTCTAAAAAGAATGAGTTAATGTCTATCTTGGACACCAATGATAGGAGCGCAAAATAGTTGTCATAGAAATGAATGCGGGTCATGATCCCGCCGCGATCAGGCTGCCGGCTGCCGACGCGCGCCGGTGGCAGCTCGCCAATCGAGCAGGTTGTAAAGGTCGCAGACATTGGCCTGCGCATCGAGGCTCCAGACGAAGTCAATCGCCTTGCGAGTTCGCTCCTCGTTGATCAAGCCGCCGGCGCAATCGCGAAACTTGCCCTCCAGGTCCCCATCAGAAAGCGGGTTATGGGGACCGCCGCGATAATTTTCGTCGGCCCAACGCTCGATTGTCCGCCCATCACGGGTCACGACCTCGAGCCGGGATCGAATCCGGTCGGGCCCCATGGCATCGATATGGGGATCGAACCGGGTAAAGATGCGGCGCTGCATATCTTGCACCGGCTTGGACAGGACGAATTCGTCGGTGAACTCGGCCTTGCCCGCCTTGCCCGCCACGATGATCGCCGACAGCAGGAAGGCCATACAAAACTTGCCCTCAAGATGGGTGTTGGCGATGCGGAAGCGGATCGGGTGCAGGATGTTGTTGGCTGCATGGAGAGTGACCTTTTCGATATCGTCGGGCGATAGGCCGTTCTCCGACATCACGAAGCCCATCGCGTCCATAGACGGATGCGTCAGCACCCCCGAGGGATAGGGCTTGATGGACACGCCCGGCGAGACGATGGAGAACGGCTTGCCAAACCGGCCGAGTGCCAGTTCGGGCTCGCCGCCCCGACCTGCGACCTCGAGATAGCCCCACTGCCCATCGAGCGCTCGCTCGTTGAAGGTGAACCCCTCCGCCACCAGGAGCGCCGCCGTCACCCCGTTCTCCGAAGAGCGCGCCACATGCATCGGCTTGCCCATGGTGCCGAAATTGGCCCGTATGCCGGCCGCCATGGACGCGGCGCCGCCGATGGCACGGGCAATCCCGGCGGTGTCAAACCCGAGCAGTTTCGCGGCCGCCACGGCAGAGCCTATGGTGCCAATCGTGCCGCTCGTGTGGAAGCCGAGGTTGTAATGATCCGGATTGATGGCCTCGGCGACCTTACACTCCACCTCGAACCCGGCCACGAAAGCGGTGAGAAAGGTTTTGCCATCGATGCCGCCCAGGGTGTCGCCAATGGTCAGGCATGCGCTCAGGGGCGGGATCGTCGGATGCGTGAGCAGACCATAGGGTCGTCCCGGACCCTCGGCGAGCTGGGTGTCGTCCCAGTCCATGACGTGGCCGGCCAGGCCGTTCCAGAACGCCGCCAGGTGCGCCGGCACCTTTAGCGATGCGTCCCCGATCACGCGCGACTGGGGATTGCCCCCGGTCTTACGAATGTAGCGCTCGGCTATGTCGATGGCCTCCTGCTCGCTGCCGGCCAGTTGCACCGCCAAGCCGTCGAGTACGCACCGACGTGCTATATGGAGCGCGTCGGCGGGGATATCCTGGTAGGCGAGGCCGGCGGCGAACTCGGCGGCCTCCAATGTGAGGCTCTTTTTTTCGGTCATATGCAACCTCCTATGCGGGCGGAAATCACCGGGCGGCGGCCTTGCCCGCCGCCCTCCAGATGGAGATGATCTCATCAACCGTGGTGACCAACCCGAAGCGGGCGTTGGCGGTCTTCAACGTGGCGGCATGCAGGGCCATGTCCCAAGATGCGCAGCCGTCACCCGGTATGCAGACGTAATAGGAATGCTCGAACGCATCCCTCAGCGTGCTCTCGACGCAGACATTGGTGGAAACACCGGTGGGCACCACGGTACGGATGTTATGGGCGCGCAACAGCATTCCCATGTCCGTGCCCTTGAAGGCGCTGTAGCGATGCTTCATCACCCGGAGCTCGCCGGCCTCCGGCTTCAACTCATCGATGAACTCCATGCCCTCGGTACCGGAAAGGGCGATCTTATCCGAGGCGTAAGTGGC
>JBDRSE010000029.1:0-2076 GCA_043825095.1 bacterium | reverse complement strand
GCCCCGGTAGCGCTTCATCAAGCCGGAATTACCACAGAGGTAGACGTTCGACGGCGAGCTGCCCCAGACGCTCTGGATGTCGTTGTTGGTGCCCGGGTCGACGAGGGTCCAGACCGTGCCGTCGTAGTGGACCATGGCCCCGCCCTGGCCCACCGCGTAGACATCGGTGGCCGAGATGCCGTAGATCCCATTGAGGTGCTCAGTGGTGGGGGGGGTCATCTGAGTCCAGGTCGAGCCGTCGTAGTGCGCGACGATCCCATTGGCGCCGGCAACGAAGACGTTCGAGGCCGAGGTGCCCCAAATCGCCTTCCATCCACCGCCCCAGGCAGGCGACTCGTCCGTCCAGGTCGAGCCGTCGTAGCGGAAGATGGAACCCCAGCTGACCGCGATCACGTCGGTGGCCGAGCTGCCCCACACACCATAGAACACATCGCTGCTGTTGCTGGTCATGGTGGACCAGGCTGAGCCGTCGTAGTGTAGGATCGTACCGTTCAGGCCTACGGCAAAGACGTCCGATGCGGAGCTGCCCCAGACACCGAAGAGGCCGTCCGTCACCGTGGACGTCTGATTGGTCCAGGTCGAGCCGTCGTAGTGGATAATGGTGCCGCTGCCACCGACGGCAAAGACGTCCGAACCGGAGGTGCCCCAAACCTCGAACAACTGCTGGGTGGTGGGGGTCGTCTGGGTCGACCAAGCCGTGCCGTCCCAGTGCTGGACCCTGCCGCTGTTCCCGACGGCAAAGAGGTCGTTCTCATCAGCCCCCCATATCCAATACAGGTGCGTCGCGACGCCCGGATCCTCCGGGTTCCAACCGGCGATCCAGCAGCTGGTGATGTCCCGGTAGCACCAGGAGCTACAGTGGAGCGGCCCGGCGTCGTAGCCGAAATCGAGACAGTAGAACCCGTCTTGGTCGACGCCGTCGCACTGCTCCGACGGATCGTTCACCGAGCCGTCGCCACAGTATCCGGAGCAGCCCGTTTCGATGAATCCGTCGCAGGTGGCCGCGCACTGCAAGGTTCCGCTGTAGTAACCAAAGGTCTGGCAGACGTAGCCGCCCAGATCCGGCCCGTCGCACAACTCGGGTCCGTTCTTGGCGTTGTCGCCGCAGTAGCCCGTGCAGCTCCCATTGTCGATGGTGGCGCAGCCGTCGGTGCAGGTCGGCAGGCCGCCGTAGAAGCCCAGGCTGGTGCAGGTGACCACGCCGAAGTCGCTCCCGTCGCAGGCTTCGGGGCCGTTCTTCGCTCCATCGCCGCACAGGCCGGCACACCCGGCCAAATCGAGCTGGCAGTTGGGCAGGCAGGCCAGGGTGCCACCATAGTATCCCTCGGTGACGCAGCTCTTGCCGTCGAGGTCACCGCCGTCACACAGCTCGGTGGACTCGGCGACCCCATCGCCGCAGTAGCCGGTGCAGCCGACGATGTCGAAGCGGCAGTTGGACAAACACCCGAGCGTGCCGCCGTAGAAGCCCACCGCAGTGCAATCCGTGCCCGCCAGATCCGAGGCGTCGCAGTCCTCGCCACTGCTCGGATCCCGGATCGCGTCCCCACAGCGACGGGGCTGGCAGTCGAGGCGGCACGTGGCGTCCGGCTGATTCGAGTTTACGCCGGTACCTTCGTCGCAGGCCTCGCCGGCCGCGTTGTCCAAGATGCTGTTGCCGCAGGTCTCGTTCGACAGACAATCGGCGCTGCATCCGTCTCCGGAGCTGCTGTTCCCGTCGTCGCAGATCTCGCCGGTGTCGATCACCTGGTCGCCGCAGCGCCGGGGAAGGCAATCGGTGCGGCAGGCGGCGTCCGGGGCATTGGAGTTGGCCGCACCGTCGTCGCACAGCTCGCCCTGGGCCCCATCCAGCATGCCGTTTCCGCAGGTTTCGTTCGAGGTGCACCAGGCGTTGCAGCCGTCGCCCGAGACGTTGTTGCCGTCGTCACAGGCTTCGCCTGGATCCACCGTACCGTCGCCACAGCTCGGCAGGGCGCAGATCGACGTGCAGCCGTCTCCATCGGCGGTGTTGCCGTCGTCACAGGCCTCGCCGGCTGCCACGTCGACGATCCCGTTGCCGCAGGACTCGTCCGAGGTGCA
>JBDRSE010000028.1:0-11833 GCA_043825095.1 bacterium | reverse complement strand
CGTGCGACGGCTGGCGCCGAGTGGCGCCGAGCTGAGGGGAGGGGATCCCCGCGGATTCACTCCGCGGGGGAGGGGAACCGCAGAGTTCCCCTCTACAGTCAGCTAGCGAAGCCCCCGAAGTGCCCAACGGGGGGCCTCCCGCAGCGTTTCTTGTCGAATCGACTCGGCGGTTTTAGGCGAAGCTTCGCTAGAGGGTTCACGCCATTGGCGGCGTTCGGTTTTTGTGCTAAAGGATGCCGCAGGTAACAGGGTGAGGCTCAGGGGTCGTCGCAGTCTTGCGGAGCGTGCCCCAGTGTGTGATCCCTGCCCGGAACGTCGACTGACATGAGTGATGCGCTTGTCATTGCCATCGTGGCCACCGGTATTGCTGCCCTGATCATCGGTGCGGTCACGTGGATGCTCGTGCTGCCCGCCCGCGCTGCCCGCCTGCAGAGGCGGGTGCTCCCGGAGCACGATCCGCCCCTCGAATTCGTGGAGCGGCTGCTCGAGCTGTCGGAGTCGCTCCCCGAGCGCTCTGCCCAGGACCACCCGACGTTGGATTCGGACGCGCTGCTGCGAGAGCGGGGTGCGCTGCTGGAGCAGGGGCGGGTCGAGGCGGCGCGACGAGTGGCCCAGGTGCTCTGCGTTCTGACCGATCCGAGCCCGGAGATCGAGGCGCAGGCCCGGACGCCTCCGTCTCCCCCGGCGGAGCTGCGAGCGGTGGAGCCGGACCGCTGGATTTCCCAGCTGGCGTCTCCGGCGCTGGAGCGGCCGCTGACCGCGATCATGGCGCTGCTCGGCCCGGAGGTCATTACGTGGCATGCTCATCCTGCGGACCGCTTTGGCCTCACCCAGGAGCGACGCGCCGAGTACCTGTCCGTGCCGCCGCCCATCGCGCTGTTGGCGCCCCAGGTGGCGCAGGCGGTGTCGGTTTCGCCGCCGGTCCTGTTCGTGACCCCGGAACGGGAGGGGCGCCTCATTCACATCAACCTGGCCGTGGCGGGCCGGTATCACGCGGCCCTTGCCGTGGGGCGGCAGGCGCTGGCCATCGACGACGACGCGACTCAGCGCTTCATGCTGGGTCGGAAGCTCACCTACATGCGGCCGGAGCACCTGCTCTGCACCGAGGTGGACGGCCCCGACGATCTGCTCGCGCTGCATCGGGCCGTCGCCGCGGTCCTGTCGCCGGGCACCCTGGAGGAGCCGCCGGAGGTGGTGTGCGGGATCCCGGTGGACGAGGCGTTGGCGCGGCTCCGGGAGCGGTTCTCCACGGCCGAGCTGGCCGCGCTGATGCGACAGGTGCTCACGGCCGCCGGGCCGGAGGTGGGCCTGGAGCGGTGGGCCCGGTGGCTGGTCGCGGCCGAGGAGACCTCTTTCCGTTGCGGCCTGTTGATGAGCGGCGACCTCCAGGCGGCCATGACGATCCTGCACCTGGAGGACGTGAAACCAGGGACTGATCGCGAACGGGAGCAGTGCTACAATGCGCTCTACGGTTTCTATGTCTCGGAACCGTACGAGGCGCTGCGACAGTCGCTGTAGTCGTTCGATTGCAATCTCACAACGGGCGCGGTGCCGTACGGTCCGGGCGGAGCGCGATGGACCCCCCAGTGTTGCGACGTGCCATCCTGCTGAGCCTCTCGCTGCTGTCGGCGGAGTTGGGCGTGGCCGGCCTCGCGGTGTGGGCCCTGACCCGCGAGCCCCTGGCCTGGCGCGGCGCGATCGTGGGGCTGGTGGCGGCCTGCGTCCTCGGCGTGGTGGCGGCCTTCGTCGCGCTCTCCGTTCGGTTTTTCGGGGGGCTGCGACGGCTCGTGGATCAAGTCGGCGAAGCTCCCGCCACCCTCGAGCTGGCGGAGCTCCACGAGCTGCGCCGCGGATTGGCCACCCAGGCGGCGCTGCGGTGCCTCGTGGCCGCCACGGGGAGCGCTGTCTTTGCCGCGCTCCTGGCGCAGCTCACCTCGCTGTCCTCCCGTTCCGTGGTGGGATTGGTCACCACGACCGCCTGCGCCGTGGGCGTCGTAGAGGCGTGGCGCCCGGCGCTCCTGGGCCGGCTGCTGCGCGATTTGGCCGATACCGTATCCGACGACCACGGCGCCCAGTGGCGGCGTCAGACCTTGCGCTGGGATCTCGTGTGGACCGGCATCGCCACCGGCGCGGCAGGGGTCTTTGCCGTCGCCCTGTTCATCCACTTCTTCATTCCCCTGCGCCTGGACCTCAAGCACATGCTGCTGACGTACTTCCCCATTACCATCGCGGTGGTGGCGGGGCTGTGGCTGGTGGCGAGCCTGCGGCTCATGCGTCCGCTCCGGCAGTACCACCAGCGGGGCGAGGACCACCTGCCGGAGCTGGTGCAGAGGGTGTTTCGGGCGGTGCAGATCTTGCCCTATACGCTGGCCGGGGCCAAGGTGCTGGCGTTCATCGCGGCCGGGATGCTGCTGTACGTCGAGGGCGTGTGGCTCTTCGGCATCGATCGCGAGTCGGCCACCCTCATGACGGGAGCGACGATTCTCGCCACCGTGGCCGCGGCGCTCTACGAGGCCTTCTGGCACCGCGCGACCCTGCGCGCCACGCTGTCCGAGATCGCCGGGGCGCATCGGTTGGATATCGAGCAGGTGCGGAGCCCGCTGTCGCTGCGGGTGAAGATGTTCGGGGGATTTGGCCTCGTGCTCTTTTTCGCCTGCGCCATCTCGATCTTCTGGAGCTTCGTGCAGGTGCGCAACCTCGCCGTGGCCTTTGTGCAGAAGCAGTCGAAGCTCAAGGCCGAAGCCCTGGTGGACCGGCTGCGCACCCAGGACAAGATCAGCGGCCCGGTGCAGTCGGCGGACGTGGTGGGCCTGCTGGGGCAGCTGGCCGGCGCCGGGGAAGAGGTGTACTGGTACCTCCCCCCCGCCGGGCCGGCCGAAGGGTTCGGTGCGCACGAGCGGCGGATCCCGTCACCGCCTTTTGTCGTGCGGTCCCGGATGCGGCGCCACGCCAGCGGGGTGCTGCGGCTGGGGGATCTCGGCCTGGTGGGTGCATACATGAGAATTCGGGTGGGCCCCCGGGACCTCGGCTCCGTGGCGGTCCTGTACCCGGACCAGACCCGGCGGCCGTCGCCCGGCCCACAGACGTCGGCCCTGGCCCTGTTCTTCCTGGCGCTCTTCGGCCTGTGCACGGGCATCGTGGCGCTCATCGCGTCCGATCTGAGCGCGCCGCTCCGGGCCCTGGAGAAGCGCGCCGGGGAGATGGCCAAAGGAGATCTCCAGCGCCCGGTGGTGACCGGCGCCGAGGCCGATGAGGTGGGACGACTCGCCTTCGCCCTGGACGACATGCGCCGCTCCCTGGAGGAGCAGATCCGCACCGTGGAGGAGCTCAACGTCGGCCTGGAGGAAAAGGTCCATCAGCGGACGAGCGACCTGGCGCAGGCCAACGAGGATCTCCGCGAGGCCGTGGAGTCGCTCACCCGGGCGCAGGACCAGCTCGTCCGCTCCGAGAAGCTGGCCTCCATCGGCCAGCTCGTGGCCGGCATCGCCCACGAGCTGAACAACCCCATCAACGCCGTGGGCAACTGCATCGACCCCCTCGAGGCGTCCCTGCGGGCCTTTGTGGAGCCGACTTCCGACCCCGGGGATCGGGCCGGCGAGAACGTGGTCGAGGATGTCCGCGGCATGCTCGGCGTCATTCGGAACGGGACCCGACGGATCCAGCGAATCGTCTCCGCCCTGTCCAGCTACGCCCGCACCGACGGAGAGGGCGCCGAGCCCGTGGATCTGCGCGGCGTGATCGACGAGACGCTGGAGATCGCCGCGCATCTGCTCGCCGACATCGCGGTGGAGCGGGACTACGCAGAGCTGGAGCGGGTCACGGGCAACGTCGGCCAGCTCGGACAGGTGTTCATGAACCTGGTGGCCAACGCGGCCCAGGCGCTCACAGGCCGGGAAAACCCGCGCATTCGCGTGATCACGCGCCGTCGGGGTGAGTGGATCGAGGCCGTCGTGTCCGACAACGGTCCGGGCGTGCCGCCGGAGCTGCGGGCGCGGATCTTCGACCCCTTCTTCACCACCAAGGAGGTGGGGCAGGGCACGGGTCTCGGGCTCTCCCTCTCCCACGAGATCGTGGTCAATCACGGCGGCACGCTGGAGATCGAGTCCTCGGAGTCGGTTGGCGCCACCTTCGTGGTGCGCCTGCCGGCGGGTTAGACCGGAACCCCCTGTCAGACAGGAACGCCTTGACTCTCGTTCCTCCCCGTCCCCTATAGTGGGCCCGTCATGCGCACCCGGCTGATCATCGCCCTTGCCACCTTCGTGGTCGTCACCGCCGCGGTGACGGGGATCACCCGGTGGTCCTATTTCTCCCAGGAGCCGCATCCCACCCTGCGGCTCTCCCAGGAGCGCTTTGGGCGCCTGACCGAGCGGCTGGTGATCCTGCTGGTGGATTCGGTCCCGTTCAACATGGCGTTTCGGGCCGACAAGATGCCCTTCGTGTCGGGGCTGCGGCGGCGCGCGACCTGGGGGAGGGCGCGCACCGAAGAGCCGAGCATGACCGGGCAGATGATCTACACGATCGTCACCGGCGCTCGGCCCTACCTGTACGGCGTGGTGCGGAACTGGCGTCAGAACCGGATGCCGCACGAGACGTTCTTCGACGGCTTCTTCCGGGCGGGCCTTCGGATCCACGTATACGGCGACGAGCCCTGGAACGAGATGTTCGGCGATCGGTTCCACCGGGTGTTCACCCTCGCCGAGGACGGGCGGACACGGGCCGGAAGACCCCTCGATTGGGAGCACGCCGTCAACGAGCTGGACCTCCGGGTGCTCCCGGTGGTGGATCGCGCCCTGGCCGCGGAGCGGTTCGACGTCCTGGTGTGGCACCTGCACGGCACCGACCTGGTGATGCACAAGTACCTGCGCGACAGCCGGCTCACGGCGGACAAGCTCCACTGGGCAGACCTGCTGGTGGAGGGGGTCGTCAGCCAGCTCGACGACGGCCGCACCACCTTCCTGGTGCTCTCGGACCACGGGTGCGCCGTCAACGGCCGCCACGGCTACCTGGATCGCGAGGCCAAGGACACGTTCTACGCGCTGTTCGGCCCCCGGATTCGTGCCGGGATCCGCCTCGACCTGCAGCAGGTGGACTTCTCCCCGACCGTGTCCGCGCTCTTTGGCCGCACCCCCGGGGCGGTCAGCGCGGGCCGCCCGGCCGTGGAGGCCTTTGCCCAGAGCGCCGCCGCCCGGGCCGCGCGGGTGGTCGCCGCGGCCGAGCAACGGGTCCGCTATCTCCAGGCGCGGGAGCGCCGCCAGCCCACCGGGGTGGCGCTGGACCGCGCGCTCGTGAAGCGCGCCCGGAAGGAGCTCGACGCGGGGCGCGTCGCCGAGGCGAACGTCCTCGCCACCCGGTTTCTCCGCGCGGCCTGGCGAGCCGACCTCGACGCCCGGCGGGAGCGGCGACTCCTGCAGCCAGTGATGTGCTGGTTCGGGCTCGTGATCGTCCTGCTGGGCTGGGCGGTGCTCCTACAGCGGCAGCAGCCTCGCGCCTTCGGCTCGTCGGGGCGCAGCCGTCACCTGGTGATCGCCGGCGCGGTGGTGGTCGTGACCTGGAGCCTCGCGCTGCTTGGCAGCGTGTACGCGGGGCGGTTCTTCAACAGCTATTTCGACGTCTGGTCGCCGGCGGCCCAGGCCGCCGCCTGGATCCTCGTGCTCGGGGCGCTGTTGGCCGGGGGGGTGCTCCTCCGACGGCCGGTGGCGCGCGCCGCGCGGGCCCAGCCGCTGATCTGGGCCTGGGCCGGGATCGTGCTCGCCGCAGTCCTTCCCGGGTACTTCCAGGGGTTGTACGCCCCGGTCTTTGCCTGCTGCGGGCTGGCCCTGCTGCTCCTGTTTGGCGACCGCGACGCCGGCCGGCCCTGGCTCGCCGCGCTGCTCGCCGGGGCGATCCTCGCGGCGGCGATTGTCTGGGAGTATCACTGGCGGCCCCACTTCTACTACGTCCGGGACTACTCGGGCGGCACCCTGGGCGCCGTCGCCGCGGGGCTGGCGTACGGAGTGGCCGTGCTGGCGGTCGGCCGGCCCAGGCGGGTCACCCCCCTCCTCTGGGCGGGCTTGGTGCTGGCCGCGCTGCTCGCGGCGCGGCACGGCTTCTGGCCCGGGCCCACCCGCTTCGACGTGGCCACCTCAGGGGATCACCTGCTGGCCCAGCTCGACGTCCGGGTCCTGTCGGCCGGGGTCGCGGCCCTGGCCTGGCTCGGGCTCCGGCGGTTCGGCCTGGGCGGGGCCGACGGCGCTGCCCTCGGCGCCCTCGCGGTGCTGTGCGCCTGGGGCTCGGCATTCGAAGCGACGGCCTTTGCGCTGTTCACCGCGGCGCTCGCCCCCCTGGGCCGCAGCCGGTGGCTCCAGGGATCGGGGTTGGGCTCGGCCATTGCGGCCGCGGCGCTGCTGGTGGTGGGGCGCGTGATCTTTTCCCAGCCGCACGAGTTCTACTTCAACTTCACCGCGGTGCACGATCTGCTGCGCTTCGCCCCGGACATGGATCGGACCCTGCCCGCCCTGGCCGTGCCGGTGCTGGTGCGCTACACTCTGCCCGCGCTGGTGCTGCTCCCGCTGCTGTGGGGACGACTCGAGCCGCCGCAGCAGCTCACGGCCCTTTGCGTGGTGCTGCTCTTCGTGGGTGCCCGGGCGCTGCACCTGCTCATGGTTACGCGCCTGACCATCGATCAGCTCTATGCCAACTGGCGCGGCGTGGGCGAGCTGATCATCACGACGCTCTGGGCGCTGGGCCTGGCGCTGGCCTTTGCGCTCTGGTGGTCGGCGCGCTGGGCCGACGGAATCGCCCTGGCGGGCCGCGGTCGGGCCGCGGTCGCGTCCGATTGAGAGAAGGACCTCAGCCATGTCAGACATGTACAATGAAGCACTCCGCGCCTTTCTCAGCCCGGTGGTGGAGTTCCTCGATGACCCCCGGATCACGGAGATCCTGATCAACGCCCCGGACGACGTCTGGATCGAGGAGGGGGGACGGCTCTACCGCACGGATGCCGTCTTTACCGAGGACGGCCTGCTGGCCGCCGCGCGGTCCATGGCCCAGTTCGTCGGGCGCCCCCTGTCGGAGGACCGGCCACGGCTCGACGCGCGGCTCCCGGACGGCTCCCGGATCCACGTCATTCTGCCGCCCATCGCCCGGAACGGCGTGGCGATCTCCATCCGGAAGTTCTTTCCGGGGGGGCTCACCGTGGAGCAGATGGTGCAGTACGGCTCCACCACCTGGCCCATGGCGCAGCTGCTGGAGGCGTGCGTGCTCAGCAAGCTCAACATGGTGGTGGCGGGGGGCACCGGCTCGGGCAAGACGACGCTGCTCAACTGCGTGTCGACCTTCATTCCCAACGAGGAGCGGATCATCACCATCGAGGACTCGGCCGAGCTCCAGCTCGTCCAGGATCACCTGGTGTCCCTGGAGAGCCGGCCGCCGGACGAGCGCGGCAAGGGCGAGGTGTCCATCCGGGACCTGCTCCACTCGTCGCTGCGGCTCCGGCCGGACCGGATCGTCATCGGTGAGGTGCGGGGAGGGGAGTGCTTCGACCTGCTGCAGGCCCTCAACACGGGCCACGGCGGCTCCATGACCACCACCCACGCCAACACCCCCAAGGAGACGCTCACCCGCCTGGAGAGCCTGGCGCTCCTGTCCGGCGTGGATCTGCCCCTCCGCGCCGTGCGGGCCCAGGTGGCCGCGGCCATCGACGTGATCGTGGCCTGCGACCGCTTCGCGGACGGCACGCGCAAGATCACCCACATCAGCGAGGCGCTGCCCCTGACCGATCGCGGCGACTATCAGGTGCAGGACCTGTTCGTCTTCACGCAGACCGCGCGCGATCCCAGCGGGGTCCAGGGCTACCACGCCCCCACCGGAGTGATCCCCACCTTTCAGCGGAAGCTGCTCGCCAACGGCATGAGCGAGTTCACCGACGAGTTCTTCGATCCGCTCTACTACGGGCTCGAGCCCCCGCCCATTTTCGAGGGGGTCTCGAGCTTCGTCGACGCGCCCGCCCCTCAGGTGGGCCAGGTGGGCGGCCGCAGCCCGGACACCCAGCCCGGCGTGAATCTCGGGCAGGTGGACCTGTAGCGAGGAGACCCTCATGACCCAACGCGTGATCATCCAGACCGACCGGGCCCCGGCGGCCATCGGGACCTACTCCCAGGCCGTGCGGGCGGGCAGCACCGTCTACGTGTCCGGGCAGATCCCCCTTGTGCCCGAAACCGGCGCGCTCGTGGCGGGGGACGTCGAGGCGCAGATCCGACAAACCTTCGACAACCTGCGCGCCGTGGTCCAAGCCGCCGGCGCCGAGCTCTCGGCCCTGGTCAAGCTGACCATCTTCCTGACCGACCTGGGGAACTTCCCGCTGGTGAACACCGTGATGGCCGAGTACTTCTCCGAGCCCTATCCGGCCCGCGCGGCGGTGGGGGTGGCGGCGCTGCCCAGGGGTGTGGCGGTGGAGATGGACGCCATCGTGGTGCTCGATGACTGACGCGGAGCCGCTTCGCGTGACGATCCTGATCGTCGGTGACGAGCTGCTGGCCGGGGAGATCGCCGATCGGAACGGCCCCTTCTTTGCCGAGCAGCTCACGGGCCGGGGCTTCCGCGTGCAGGAAGTCCGGATCCTGCCCGACGAAACCGACACCCTCACCGACGCGGTGCGGGGCGCCCTTGCTCACTCCACCCTGACCGTCGTGTGCGGCGGGCTCGGCCCCACGTCCGACGATCGCACCACCGAGGCCGTGGCCCTGGCCCTGGGGCGGGAAACCGTGCGGGACGAGGACGCCTGGCAGCACATCCGCGGCATCTTCGGCATGCGGAATATCGAGCCGCCCCCGGGCAATGAGAAGCAGGCGTTCATTCCCACCGGCGCCGAGGTGCTGCCGAACCTCCGGGGCACCGCCCCGGGCTACCTCGTTACAGAGGGTGCCTCTGCCATCGCGGTCCTGCCGGGCCCCCCTCGCGAGAACCGGCCGCTGTTCACCGATGTGCTGCTCCCGCGGCTCGCAGACCTCTCCGGGGACGCCCCGCTCCTGGAGACCCGCGTCTTCCGGGTGTTCGGCCTGCCGGAGAGTGAGGTGGGCAGCCGGCTTCGAGGCGTCGAGGCGCGGTTCCCTGCCCTGCGCTTCGGCTACCAGGCCCGGTTTCCGGAGATCCTCGTCAAGATCCGCCACGACACCGCCACCCGCGGCCCTGCCGAAGCGGCCGCGGGCGCCCTGCGCGAGGCGCTCGCGCCCCACCTCTACGTCGAAGGTGACACCACGCTCCCGGAGGTGCTGGGCCGATCCCTCGAACGCCGCGCCCTGCGGATCGTCACGGCCGAGAGCTGCACCGGCGGCCTGGCGGCCAAGCTGCTCACCGACATCCCCGGCTCGAGCGCCTGGATGGAGCGGGGCTTCGTCACCTACACCAACGCAGCCAAGATCGAGCTGCTCGGCGTCGACGAAGCCCTTCTCGCCGATCACGGCGCGGTGAGCGAGCCCGTGGCCGAGGCCATGCTCGCCGGCGCCCTCGAGCGCTCCCCCGCCGACGTGGGCGTCGCCATCACCGGCATCGCCGGCCCCACCGGCGGCACCGCCGACAAACCCGTGGGCACGGTCTGCATCGCCTGGGGCGATCGCCAGCTCACCAAGGCGCGCACCACCCGCTTCCCCTTTGATCGTGAGCTCAATCGCCTGGTCAGCGCCTGGGCCGCCTTCGGCCGCCTCTACCGCCACATCCACCGGTCTGCCCAGGCTTGATGATTCCGCTCTGATCACTGATGATTGGGCTCGCGAGGAGGAGATGGACAACCACCGGATCCACTACACGTTGCGATTTCCAGACGGCGGGAGCCTCGAGTTTCCGCTCGAGTTCACCCGGGCGGACTTCACGCTCGTGGTTGCCCAAGGCCGCCTACCGGACTGGACCCTGCTGGGCCGCCACCAGTGTGAGCACTGCCCCCTCGACTCGGCGACCTCGCCCCGCTGCCCCCTCGCCGTCGCGATCCTGAACGTCGTCGAGGCCACCGACCAGCTCGTGTCCCACGACCGCGCGGAGGTCGAGGTGGTCTTCGAGACCCGAACGCTCTCGGCCACCGTTCCCGCCGCGGACGCCCTGCGCTCCCTGATGGGGCTGATCATCCCCACCAGCGGGTGCCCCCACACCGCCTTCTTCCGGCCCATGGCCCGGTTCCATCTGCCCTTCTCCGATCAGGACGAAACCCTCTATCGGGTGACCTCGATGTACGCCTTGACCCAGCGGATCCGGGGCGCGCGCGATCTGGAGATGGATCCCGGGTACGACGGACTGGCGGAGATCTACGCCAACATTAATCTGGTGAACATGTACGTGGTGGAGCGGCTCCAGGAGGCCGCCGACAAGGACTCCACCCGCAACGCGGTGACCCTGCTCGACGTGTTCGCCCAGCTGCTGCCCATGCAGCTCGACGATCCCCTCGACGAGCAGCTGCCGTACTTCGACGCCTTTACCAAAGCCTGAGCTTACGCGAACTCGTTGGGGAGATCGATCTCCGGGCGGTGCCCGATTGCTCGGAGCCGAAACCAGAGCGACAGCCCCGCCGCTCCGCGGCTCAAGGCACCCCTCCCGTCCCCTCAAGGGGTAGCCCGCGCTGCGCGCGGGGGCGCTGTGCCGTCTACCACGTGAGCGGTTACAGCCTGAGCTTACGCGAACTCGTTGGGGACCACGCAGACGATGTGCAGGTCCGTGTCGCCGGGGTTTCGGAACTGGTGGAGCTCATCGGGCAGGATCAGGGCCATGGTGCCGGGGGCGAGGGGCACGTCACCGTCGGCGGTGCGCAGCACGCCCTCGCCTTCGAGCACGACGTTGAGGTGCTCGTAGGGGTGCGCGTGGTGGGGGGTGTGCCCGCCCGGAGCCACGGTGAAGACCCGCTGGGCCATCCGGGGGGAGCCGTCGTCGGGGCCGAGGACGATGCGCTTGGTGATGTCTTTCGCCCCCTCCATGTGAACGGGCGTGGGCGGCGTGTCGCGCCAGTGCTTGACCACTTTCATGGGGACCTCGTTTCGCCTGACCACCACGGTTGTGATCGAGGGAAGGTTTGTTGCCCAGTATGCGTCAATACAGCAGCATGGCAATACGGGAATGCCGGAGCATGGCAACGCGGGAATGCCATCGCATGGCAATGCGGGAATGCCATCGCATGGCAATCCGGAAGTGGTGTGGAGTGACCTCCCTGTGAAGGTTCGTAGCCCGATGCTGTCCGCGGTGTTGGCCGCGGTGCTGGCCGCGCTGATCTGGGGCGGGTGCTCCGGCGGGGGAGAGCAGCGCGCAACGTCCGGCCGGGACCTGCCCCCGGCCGATCCCGTGCCCTTGACCGGCGCGCCGGGCTCGGCGCACACGCCGTTCCCCATCACCGTGTTTCCCCACACCCACGACGGAGACACAGCCGTGCTCGGCGCGTCGGAGATCGACCGCTACGACTGCGCGCCGGCGATCTCCGAGGCCGGGCCCGAGGTGCACTACGAGGTGTGGGCGTCCCGGCCCGGGGTGCTGCAGGCCCGCGTGACCAACGGCCCCGGCGTCGACACCGACCTGCACCTGCTCACCGATCCGGGGCTGCGCTGCCTGGCGCGGGCCGACCGGGAGCTCTCCCTGGGCGTGGACGCCGGCGTCTACCGGCTGATCGTGGACACCCACGACAGGCCGGGTCCCTATCGGCTGGACGTGGCGCTGGACCCGCCGGCACCGGAGCTGCTGGGCAGCCTCTGGAACACCTACTACTACCTGGCCAACGAAGCGGATCACGACACTCCGGCCGACACCCCGCTGCTCAGCTCCGGCTGCGACATCCTCACCGACGTGCCCCAGGCCTTCCATGACGACCTGTGCATCGAGGGCAGCG
>JBDRSE010000027.1:0-9304 GCA_043825095.1 bacterium | reverse complement strand
GCGCCTGGAGGACCAATCGCAGCCTGAAACCGGACAACTCTCGGGGGGTGCTCGCCCCTCTGGGTGAGGTCGATTATTTCGGACATAGGGTGATTTGGCGAAATAACCGAGGGACCTGCTGAGCAGGTGGGGCAGTTATTTCGTCTGACAGGGTCTTTACGCGAAGAAACGGCATGACCTTAGGCCGCAGGTGGCCTGGTTATTTCGGATATGGGGTGATTTGGCGAAATAACCAAGGGACCTGCTGAGCAGGTGGGGCAGTTATTTCGGGACGTGGTCGACGAGATCGCGCACGCAGGCACGAACATCTGGCGCGGTCGCGAACGACCGGGCGTGCCCCTCTTTCTTTCTGATTCATAAAAAACCGGCACGCCCCGACCTTGGCGGCTTCACCCAACGCTCGTGCCCGCATCCCACGCTTGATGTGGAATGCTTGTAAGTCCCGGAGGGAGAAGGATGAAGATCTCACACCACGATTCGCCGCCGAGATGGGCCGCCGAGCGCAAGTACGCGAAATCCCGCCCGACCGCGATCCGAACCGAGGCACCCCGCGGGATCGGCACCCCTACCTCCTCGACAGCAAATCCAACGGCGTGAGCCGCCCAGGGATTTCCGGAGACCAGGCTTCGCCGGGAATTCACGACAGGTTGTTCCGGCGAGAGCAGGATCGCTCATGAATTGTTGTTAACGCTGTAATAGTAACTGGTTATGAACAATATTCGCGTCGAGGCGTTGAATTCTCGTCATCTCCGTCATTGACGTGAAATGTGTGGGCAGCTCTGTAGGTGACTGGCGGGGGCCCTGGTGTTTCGCGCTGGGCACTGAGCTATTCTGACGAGTCCAATGGCAGGGACGGGGCGGGCGCCGGGGAGGGGTAGAGGTTTTGAGCGGGCGCCGCCTGTGCTTTGGGCTTTGTGGGCGATGGGGGCGGATTGACGGGGGGAGGGGAGTTGGGTAGCGTCTATTTCGTAACTGGTTAGGGTGGATGTGACGATGCGTTGGATGTTGGGATTGGGTTATTTCTGTTTGGTCGGCGTGGTGTGGGTGGGATGCGGCAGGGGGGAGTACCGGGCCCAGTACGACTCGCTGAAGCGGAAGTATGATCAGCTGAAGCTGGAGTCTTCGGGGGAGTGCGCGACGGCTTGTGGCGATTGTCACGACAAGGTGCGGCGGCTGCAGGCAGAGCTGGCTGAGCGCAAGGGGGCGCCGGCTGCGCGGCGCGTGGCCGGGCCGGCGGAGGATGCGCGGCCAGTGGAGGAGCGACGCGTCGCGGCGGCTCCTGAGCGACGGGCGGCCCCGGAGCGACGGGCGGCTCCCGAGCGACGGGCGGCTCCCGAGCGACGGGCGGCCCCGGAGCTGCGCGTTGCGGCGGCTCCGCCTCCGGCGAGGCGGGTGGTTCCGGAGCGACGCGTTGCGGCGGTTCCGGAGCGGCGGGCGGCGGCGGAGCCGCCCGAGGGGGGTGAGGAGGCGTCCGGAGCCGAGGGCGCGGCGTCTTCCGGGCTGTCCTCGGATCCCACGAGCTGGACGGGCACGGTGAGTGAAGGGCTCTCCATCGTGGCGGTGCTCAAGGCGGTGCTGGGTCGGAAGGAGGGCTTTCGGCAGTGTCATCGCAAGGCGCTCGCGAAGCGCGCCGGATTGCAGGTTGTGGTCCACTTGATGTTCAGCATCAACAAACAGGGCAAGGTGCGGAAGATCAAGGACGCCTCTCCGAAGGTCGGGGATCGCAAGCTGCGGCGCGTGCTCCGGGAGCTGGGTCGCTGCGCGCGCAAGGAGATGACGAAGGTGCTGTTCCCTCGGCCTTCCGGTGACGTTGAGGTCAGGGTGACCTACCCGCTCAACTACCGTCCCTGAGGTCTCCCGAGGTCTCCCGAGCTCCCCCGAGCTCCCCGAGCTCCCCGTGCTCCCCGTGCTCAATCAATCCTTGAGCAGTCGGTCTTCGGCCCAGCCCAGCTTCACGAGGTCGATCCGTTTCAGGTCGGCGACGCCCACGCCGTGGCGGGAGTCGGCGAGCTCCACGTGGTGGGTGCGGGTGGAGAAGGGGCGCTCGTCCTTGAATTCGAGGCGCCGCTTCGCCTGGAGGATTTCGAGCCCGACGCGATCAGCGGCGACCGGATCGGTAGAGACGATCAGCCCGCGGTAGGGCCAGAGGTACTGGCTGGAGAAGTGGTGCGGCCCGCGCCCGTGATAGAGCGGCGTGAGCATCACCAGCACGTTCAAGCGGGTCTTGCCCTGGACGACGGGCAGATTCCAGAGCGCTCCGAGGTCGGCGCAGGAGTCCGGATGGTAGAGGTAAGGCTGCTTGACGAACATGATGTAGTTCTTGAGACAGCCCCCGACGCCGGACCAGTGGTGGGAGCGCAGGGGGCGCGCGTTCACCAGGGCGGTGCACTTGGCCAGGGTGGTGCGGCACCCGCGGTCGTCGGTGTGGATCCGGTCCGCGGCGATGCCGACCTTGCGCGCGCGGTCGAAGAGCGCCTTCTCCAGGGCGGTGGGGGTGGACAGATACTTCCAGGCGTTGGTTTTGATGCCGAGCACGTCGCCGGGTTTCAGCAGGGACCTCCAGGCCTCGTCCGCTGACGATCGGCCGGTGAGCGACGTCACCGCTTTGTCGAGCATGTCCGAGAGCACCTTGCCCCGCACCCTCCCGCGCTTGTCCAGAACCTCGGCGTCCCGGATGAGCACCACCCGGGAGCGGCCCTGCTTTGGGGGCTGGGGTGGGGCAAAGCCTGCGCCGACGCGGGGACGAGCGCTGCCCGGGGGCTTGGCGCGGGGGCGCTTTTCAGGCGGGGGCGAGGACGAGGACGAGGACGAGGACGAGGACTGTTTCCTGGGCGGTTGTTTCTCCTTGCAGGCCGCGCCGCCCACCGCCGCAGCGGCCACGGAGGCGCCGATGAACTTGCGCCTGGAGAGCTGTTTCGAATCGTCACTTTTTGCCATGGGTTCGACACTCCGGGATGCGGCTCACGAGCTGCGCGAGCAACTTGTTGCGTTGGGCTGCGGGCTGCGGTCCCCAGACCGCGGCGAGGATCTTGCCACACTTTCGGGCAGAAAACCGCGCCTTCGTGGAGCCCACGGCGGGGCGCCAGCGGTGGGCGGCATCGAGCGCCGCCGTGGCCCTCTGGGGGCTGGGGAATCGCACGGCCAGCGCGTGCATCGCGTCCGGCTGGGCCCCGTAGGACGCGAGCGCCACTGCGGTGGCTCGGTCCAGGCCCAGAACGTTCTCCGCGCCGAGGCGGAGGTGGTGCATCAGCGCCGCGTGGGTGTGCAGGTACTTGGTCGAATGGGCGCGCCGTCCCGGCTCCGGCAGCCAGCGGATCATGCTCGGCCGCCGGCCGCCGCGCGGGAGTCGGGCCGCCACCTCGCGCCCGAGGGAGAGGGCGGCCTGCTTCACCTCGGCCGTGTCCCGGGGCGAGAGGATGGTGACGAAGTACCGCCCCTGCCAGAACCGGAGCAGGCCGCCGCTGTAGTCGGAGTCCTCGCCCACTCCCGCCGGCGCACCCTCCCGTTCGTGGGTGAACAGGCCGTAGGCGTCTGGGGCGCTCTTCAGCTCGAACAGGTGCAGCGTGAGTCCCGGTCTTCGAGGCTTCCGGTACTCCCGCATCAGCAGGCGCTGGAAGCCGTAGTCGAGGTAGATCTCCGCGCCTCCGTTCAGCGCGTCGAAGATGGTCTTCGGGTGATATTCACGACCGGAGTCATCCGCTTGCCAACCCGCCGCTGACAGGGGGACCAGCCGGGACAGGGAAGGGGCGGGCCGTTTCATGGTTTTTTTCTTTCGGGTGCAGGCGCTGAGCCCGAGGGCGGTAAGCGTGACGGCCGCGCAGAGCGCCAGGCCGCGTGGGTGCGCGAGAGCGGTCATCGCGGGTTCGCCCCACAGTGCAGCGGTCGATGACCTCCCGCGGCATGGACGCGATTTTGGCTGTTGGCAGCAGAACAAAGTGTGAAAGTCGCGGTTAGAACTCGAGCTGTAGCGACACGGATGCGCCGCCGGGCGTCACGCCGGGTTGGACCTTGACGGCGGAGCTCTTCTCCTTCTTCTTCCAACGGGTGAAGAACGCCAGCACCGCCGCTGTGATTCCGGCCGCTGCGGTGATCCCCAGCAGGACATTGGTGGCGGTCTTGAAGCGATTGCCCTCGTCCTGGATGTTTGTATTGGTCGGGTCGGCCTTGAAGTCGTCGTGCAGCTGCAGCGTCTTGACACCGGTCCCGATGGTGGTGAGCCCGGCCACCACGGCGAGGCCCGCCGTGGCCACGAAGTAGACCCAGTGCAGCTTCTTCCGCCCGCCGTCAGCGGGAGTGGTGGAACCGTCGCCCCCCGCGACGCGGCGTCGTTCGACGACGTCGGTCTCGGGGGTCCACACGAGGGTCTGCCCACCGGTGACATCGAGGGTTTTCCTGGTGAGCACGCGGTCGCCCTTCCGAAGCTCCACGACTCTCTTGCCCGGCAGCACGACCACTTCGATCTTGCCCATGCCCTCGAGCCGGTCGTCCACCCAGATGGCGATGTCCCGGGCCGGCGCCTGCAGTCGCAGCACGCCGGTCTCGGTGAGCAGCTTGGCCAGCGGGAGCGGAAGCCGGGCCCGCTCCGCCGAGGTGGCGTACTTCAGGTACGACCGGAGGTGGGTGGCGGCCTTGACCTTGTCCTTCAGCTCCAGATAGACCACCGCGATGTTGAACTGAATCTCGTGCCGCGGCCAGTAGCGGTGCGCCTGCTCGAAGAACCGGATGGCCTGGCGCAGGTTGCGTTTCTTGAGCAACTTCTTTGCGGTCCGTACCAGGCTGCGCGCCTTGGCCTTGTCTCCCTCGCTCGCCGAGGGCGCGGCCGTGGCCGTGGCCGAAGCGCACTGCAGGACCAACACCATCACCAGCGGACACCAACGCATGGAACAGCTTCCTTGCTAGAGGTTCGGCAGATCCTTCACCAGGTCGATCACGCCGCCCATGGGTCGCATCGGCCGGCGGTGCGGTCGCATGGGCGACTGCGGGCCGGAGGGCTTCATCGTCAGCGACACGTCCAAGTCCTGATTCGGAGTGATGACCACGTTTTCCTCGAAGAACCCGGGCGCGCGGATTTCGATCATCTCGGGCGTGGCGGTCTTGGGCACCACGATTCGGAACGGCGATCCCCGGTACTTCTTGCCTCGGAACGTTACCACGGGTTTCGCGTAGCGCGGCCGGATATTTATCTCGATGGTGATCGGGGTGTACTTGGTCGGGAACAGCGGTCCCTCCGACGGTGTCATGGTCATCGCGGGCACGATTACGGCCCGCGACGGCGGCTCCCTGGGCGGCTCATTGGGCGGCTCATTGGGAAGCGGCCGCGCGGAGGCTTTGGCGGAGGTCGTGGGCGGCTCACCCTTTGACGGCATGCGAGCCGCCCGGTCACGGATCACCAGGTAGACCAGCAGCGAGGTCACCGCGAGGACCACGAGCGCCCCCCCAATCCAGCTCACCAGGGGTGGTCGGAACGCCTTGCGGTGCATCTCGTCCACCTGGGCGAGGGTCGAGCTCGCGCCCGGGTCGGTGACCATGCCCAAGGCGATTTGGGGATACCGCGCGTCCTCCTCCGCCTGGGCGCGCTGGATCTGCTCCTCCCGGATCTTGCGCCGGTCGTGGAAGAGCTTCTCCATGACCCGGCCGACCTCTTGCTGTCCCACGTAGTGCCCGGTCTTGACGAGCATCTCCTGCAGCGCCTCGGCCAGCGCGCCCGCATTGGAATAGCGATCGTCGGGCTCCCGCGCCAGCGACCGCAGGAGGATCTTCTCCAGCTCCGGCGGGAGGTCGGGGTTGATCTCCCGCGGGGGCGGGACCACGGCGTCCCGGACCCGGAGCAGGGTGGCGGCCTCGTTGTCGGCGCGGAACAGCCGCGTCATGGTGACCGCCTCGTAGAGCACCGTGCCGAGGGAGAAGATGTCGGAGCGCCGGTCCACGGGGTCGGACATGACGTGCTCCGGGGACATGTAGGCAGCTTTGCCTTTGACCGTGCCGGTGCGGGTCGAGGTCAGGCGCTCGGCGGCGTACGCGATGCCGAAGTCGACGACCTTCACGTGCCCGTCGTAGCTGACGAGGATGTTCTGCGGCGAGACGTCCCGGTGTACGATGCCCAGGTTTTTGCCGTCCGAGCCCTTGAGCTCGTGCGCGGCGTGCAGCCCGGCGGCCGCGCCGGAGATCATGTTGCAGGCGTGGCTCCAGTGGAGGGTATCCGGCTGCCTCACAGCCGCGCGGAGTAGATCCCGCATGTTCTGGCCATGGATGTACTCGATGGCCAGGTAGTAGACGTCGTTTTCTTTGCCCATCTCGTGGACTGTGGCCACGTTGGGATGGTGGATCATCGCGGTGATGCGCGCCTCGTCCAGGAACATCTGGATGAACTCGGCTTCGGTGGCCAGGTGCTCGTGGATCAGCTTCACCACCAGGAGCTTCTCGAACTGCTCCGGGCCGCGCAGCCGCGCCAAGTACAGCGCGGCCATTCCCCCTCGAGCCATTTCCAGGAGGAGCTGATAACGGCCGAAGGCCCGGCCGTGTCTTTCGAGCGGTTGAGGCACGCATCCACCCCAGGGCTCAGCCCGAACAAACACCAACGCAACACAGACTGCTCCGTGGCGAATCGAACCTCACCCGATCCGAGGATTTTTACCACGAAATGAGCAAAAAAGCGAATAAAACGACTGCATTGCCGTCATGTGCGAAGCTGAGGCGAGCTGGCTGCGACCTTCGGTTGGGCAACGCCGCTGGTTACCAATCCCATGGAATCGTTTTCCAACCCGCCTCCTTGTGGCCGAGGTGTTATGATATCGCGATGCGACGACTGTTATCGATTTTGACTCTGGGGTTGGCGCTCGCTGCCTGTGGTGATGGAGAGCCTCGGCCGCTCCCCTTCTGCGAAGGTCAGACCCGGCTGATCTACGACCCACCCTCTGGTGACTACAACACGTACCCCGACGACTACTTCACGGTGGAGGACCCTGCCACGCGCACGGGGCTTCGGGTCGCCATGGTTCCCGGCGTGGACATCGTGGTGGAGGACAACGTCGCAGACTACGCGAACAGTTTCTACGACCTCTCCACCCTCGACGGCTATGGCACCACGGGGGCCATCGTGCTGCGGTTCACCGGTCCGCTGGATGAACTCTCGCTGCCGGCGGGCGGCGACGGGTCGGGTCACGCGGGCGCGTCCCTGGTGTTGGTCAACCTCGACGCTGACCCCCCCGCCTTCGTGGACGTGGAGGTGACGACCGTGGAGGAGGACGACAACGACCTCTCTACGACCCTGGTGATTTCCCCGGTAGGTCCGCTCCTCCCGAAGACCCGCTACGGGGTGGCCGTGACGAATCGCGTGCTGGACGGCGACGGGAGCTGCATCGCGCCCTCGGAGACGATGAAGGAGCTGCTCGGCGCCACCGCGACCGACCCCCGGCTGCGGCGGCTCGACGGTCGGATATCGATGCTGGTGGAGGCGCTGGTGACGGCGGGCACCGTGGTCGGGCCGGAGGAGCTCACGGCCGCCGTGGTGTTCACCACGCAGTCCACCTGGGAAACCTCGGCCGAGGTGGCCGCGCAGATCCGCGCGTCCAGCTTCACCTATCGCTCACTGGGGGCGTGCGTCGACTTCTCCGAGTTCCGGGAGTGTGAGGGTGAGTTCGACGCCGACGACTTCCGGGTCGACGGCCGGGCCGTGGACGACGCCAATCCCGCGCCCCAGCGACGCTACACCATTCCGATCACCACCTGGCTGCCCACCACGGGTACGCCCCCCTATCCCACGCTGATCTTCGGCCATGGGCTGGGCGGCGACCGCCATCAGGCCCGCCGGCTGGCGGAATTCGCGGCGCCCCTGGGGGTCGCCACCATTGCCATCGATTCGGTCAAGCACGGCGACCACCCCGACCAGGCCGACGCCACCACCGACCTGATCCGGATGCTCGAGTTCTTCGGGATCTCGGTGACCTTCGACCCGCCCCTGGACGGCCTGGCGCTCCGAGACAACTTTAGACAGTCCACCTACGACAAGCTTGCGCTGCTCGAGCTCCTCCGTCCGGGCGTCGACATCGACGGCGACACCACGCCGGACGTCAGCCACGACCAGCTCGGCTTCCTCGGGGTCAGCCTCGGCGGTCTCATGTCGTCGGAATTTCTGGCGTTTGCACCAGAGGCGGAGGTGGCCATCGTGGTCGTGCCCGGCGCCAACGTCGGCGGGATCATCCAGCACGGCCCGCTGTTTGGCATGCTCGTGGAGTTCATGCGGGGCTCGGCCACCGACGGTCAGGTGGCCCGGTTCTTTCCGATGCTCCAGGGCGTGATCGATCGCGGCGACCCGGGGGCCTACACGCGGCACATCGTCCGCGAGCGCCTGCCCGGGTTCGACGACGCCACGCCGCAGGTGTTGATGCAGATGGTGCTCGACGACGAGATCGTGCCGAACGTCAGCAACCTCGCATACGCGCAGGGTCTGGGCGCGCCCCTCGTGGGTGACGAGCTGTTGCACATTCCCGGCGTCTCCCACGAGCAAACGCTCCCCGTCAGCGAGAACATCGGATCCGGGGTCACGGCCGGGGTCTACCAGTTCGACGTCGTGCCGTCGGACGACGGCAGCACCCTGGAAACGGCCACCCATGACAATGTCGCCACGTCTACGGTGGGCATCGAGCAGTCCCTCCACTTCCTGACGTCGTACCAGGACACCGGCATCGCCGAGATCATCGACTCCTACCGAACGCTCGGCATCAAGCAGTAGAGCGTTTCCAGCTCAGTTCAGTTCAGTGGAGTACTTGGTGCAGTCGGATCGCCGCGGAGACGGTCTTTGCGTCGCACCGGAACCAGCGGAGGGCGAAGTCGGGCAGCCTGGTGGACCACTACAAGATCCTGCGCCTGATCGGCCGGCCGTAAAGCAGGGCCTGCGCATCGGGCGCGCCATTGCCGAGTCGCTCGTCGAGGCCCACCGCCACGAGGTCCTGCACCGCTCGAGCACGCCCGGCTGCGCGGCCCGGTGATCCACCTGGTGAAGCAAGGCACCAGGCTCTACGCGGCCAGCGAGCTCTGCCGGCACATGACCTGGGCGACGAGTTTTCTGCGCTCCCCGTCGGAGACGCGCGGGGCGCCTTCTGGATTCTCGCAGACGAAATCGACCGCTCGGAACAACTCCAGGATGAGCTCTCGTCCCAGGCCTGGGCTTTTGTCGTCATAGTACGCGGCTGCCTCGTGGAGCTCGTGCTCGGCGGCAGGATGGAAGATGAAGCTCATGGTCGAGGAAATCGCTCCAGTGCCTCTTTTCGCACCTTTTCGCCGTCTATCGCGAGGTCTGGATTCA
>JBDRSE010000026.1:0-10288 GCA_043825095.1 bacterium | reverse complement strand
GGGCGCAGACCCGTTATGGTGCCCCCGCGGCGGCTGCCCTGACGGGATTCCACGGTAATTCGGCGGCAGCGGTGTCTGTGCGGCGGAATTCGTCATCCCAGCCCCCTGAGGCCCAGAGGCAGCGCAGCCTCAGCATGGCGTTGAGCCCGACCTCGGACCAGGCCATCCCGGCCAGGTGACAGCGTGCCTGCACTACCCACTTGTGCACGCTCTCGATCGCTCCGGAGCCGATGGTCATCCCCGCGTCTCGGTACTGCCGGTAGTGCATCCGCTTGCGGTGCTCCTCGAAGTACTTGATGCACCTGTCCAGCTCCTCAGCCAACTCGCCAGTCTTGCCTCGCCTGAGGTTCTGGAGCCGCTGTAGCACGTTGGAGACCTTGCCATCCGCCAGGTACTTCACCAGCCCGTCGACCCACTTGGCGCGCGCGGTCACGGCCGCCTTCTTGGTGCCCTTCTTCCACTTCTTCGCCACGGCCCACAGATGCGAGACGGCATGGCACCAGTCCAGGATTTGCACGACCTTGCGCTGGCTCGTGCTGGGTAGCAGCTCAGAGATGGCCTCCCAGATCCCTGCTCCGCCATCCGCCACGACCACGACCTCCTCGGCCACGTAGACCCCTTCCTCGTGGAAGGCGAGGTGAAGCAGCTGAAGCCATTGGTCCTGGGTGCCGACATGCGCCAGGACCCGTCGTTTGAGGATCTGCCGCCGGTTCTTGCTGCACTGGGCGACATCCTTCTCCTGGTAGATCAGCAGGGCGCGGACGTCCCGCCAGTCCGATTCGCCACGGCTCGCCTTGTCGTCGTCGACATCCTTGACCAGACTGGGACCTTTGACCGCAATGTTGAACCGCTCCTGCGCGCCCTTCTGTTTCGTGCGCTTCTTGGCCCCACGGCCCCTCTTGCCCTCCTGGATCCTGGCTTTGGAGTTATCCATCATGACGTAGATGCGTTTGGCCCGGGTGCGCTTGCGGAGCTCCGCCGGGGTCGGCTCGAAATCTTCGGGACACTCACTGCGCGCTTTCCAACACGCTTCGGCGCGCGCCATCTCCCGGTCTGCCAGCGACCTGCCGATCCCCATCACGACGCGATACGCCAGGTGAGTGCTCACGGGAAAGCCGAAGGATCGCTCGAAGAGGCTACAGCCCTGCTCGAAGGCGTGCAGCGTGCACAGCAGCGCCAGCTCCGTGACGAATTCCCCGGAGTGTCCCTCGTGCAAAGGGTGAAGGCCCAAGGTCGAATCGAGCGGGGCATGGGTTCGCTTGCACCGGGGGCAGAGCCAGCGGTGGCGCCGATAGCGCAGCTTGCCAAGCAGGGTCATCCTCGACGTCTCTTTCCGCTGCGGTTTGCGCATCCTGCGTCCGCAGTGCGGGCAGCGTGGGGTCTCGCCGCGCTCCTGATGCTGCGCCAGGCTCCGCTGCTCGAGGACCAACGTGACGAGGTGCTGGCCGAGCACGCGCAGCCCGGAGAGCACGATGAGGACCATGGCGGAGAGCGACTGCTCCAGGTGGGCGGCCTCGATGAGCCGGTCGAGATCCGTGTGTAGGGAGGCCGTCGTCGGAGCAGGCAATTTGGCCTTGGCTTGGGACTTGGACTCAGGATAAGTAGAAGCCACGAGGGGGCCTTTCGTGGGAAGTTGTTGTTGTCGTAAACCCAGCCTACCCGGGAGGTCCCCTCCTTCCCAACTTCCTGATGCGATTGTTCCGAGGATGACAGGCGGAGCCGACGGCGGGGCGCTGCGCACCCCCGCCCAGCTCAACCGTTGGAAATCTCAGGCGGGTGCCGCCGGGAGGTGGCACCTCCGCGGATCGGCACCCCGCTGCCCTACACGGTTGACGGACAGTGACTCGTGGGTGAATATTGCGCGGGTGTTCAGCAATCCATCCCGTGAAGAATGCGACGGTGGAGGTGGGCGGTCTTGCAGCGCTACTACCTGGAGCTCCTCGAGAGCCTCTCCCATGCCTCGGCAGTTGCCCTGACGGCCACCGACATGCAAGGAACCATCGTCTTCGCGTCGGCGCACACGGCGGCGCTGCACGGATTTCCGAGCCCCCGGGATTTGATCGGCCGAGCCGCGTCGGAGCTCCTTCATTTTTCGGAGCACGAGCGAGCCGCGGCCAACACCCAGCGAACGCTCAGGGAAGGGAAGATCGGAAGCACGCTGTACAAGATGGTGCGGCGGGACGGCTCGGTGTTCCCGGCGGAGCTCACCGCGGCCGTGCTCCGCGGGCAACGGGCCGAGCCCTTGGGTTTCGTAGCCCAGGTGCGGGACGTCACGGCGCGGCTCCGGGAACAGGAGGAGCTGCGCGAGACACGGGACCGCTACCGTCAGCTCGTGGAGCTCTGCCCGGACCCGGTGGTGGTGCTGCAGGATGGTATGTATCGCTTCGTCAACGAAGCGTTCACGGAGGTCTTCGGCTACACGCGGTTGGACGTGGAGGAGGGGCTCAGCTTCTACTCGTTGGTGCAGGAGAAGGACCTGCCGGCCGTGCGCGCGCGGTACGAGGCGCGACTCGCCGGTGAGGAGGTCCCACAGACGTTCCGCACCGAGCTGCTGGCCAAGGACGGCACCGCGGTTTTCTGCGAGACGAGCGCCGCGTTGATCCAGCACGAGGGTCGCCCCGCAGATCTTGTCGTGATCCGGGACATCCGGGAGCGGCTCCAGGCGCGGCGGCACCTGGAAGCGCGCGCCGCCGAGCTCGCCCGGATGAACGCGGCGCTCGCCGAGGCCAATGCGCGCCTGGAGAGGCTCCACCAGCAGAAGGACGAGCTCATCGCCACGGTGAGCCATGAGCTGCGCACGCCGCTGGTCACGGGCATCGGCTATCTCGATCTGTTGCTCCAAGGCAAGCTGGGCCACATTCCGGAGGAGGCCGCGAGTCACGTACGCGTGGGTCGGCAGAACCTGCTCCGTCTCGCCGACCTCATCGACGAGATCCTGGACTATCACGCCCTGGTGAATCGCCGATCGGATTCGCGCGAAGCCTTGGTGTTGCTCGACCTCGGCGCCCTCTGCCGCGAGACCGTGAGGGACTTCCGGATCCGCACGGCGTGCGACGCCGACCACATCGCGCTGGAGCTCCCCGATCCCTGCCCCACGGTTTCGGCGCTGTCGGGGATGATCCGGCGCGTGCTGGACAACCTCCTGAACAACGCGCATCACCACGGGGGAGCCCGGGTGAAGATCCGGCTCTCCGTGGCGCCTGTGGAGAGCGGCCGCGTGCGCGTGGCAGTGTCTGACGACGGACCAGGGATTCCTGGTCCGCTCCAGGGCCGTGTCTTCGAGCCCTTCGTCAAGGCCGCGGAGGGCGGCGCGGGGACGGGCCTCGGGCTCGCGGTGGTGTGGCGACTCCTGCGACTGCACGACACAGAGCCGCGGCTGCGATCCGATCCCGGCCGCGGCACCGAGGTCTCCTTCGAGCTGCCCGTGGTTGACGGCGTCGCGCCCGAGGTGGCCCGTTCCCCCGAGCGAGAGGCGGTCCCCCTGCAGACCCTCTCGGGCACGATCCTGGTGGTGGAGGACGACGCCGACACGAGGGACTTCCTGGAGCTGCTCTTGGAGGGAGTGGGGTTCGAGGTCACGCTGGCACACTCCGCAGAGGTGGGGCTGGATCATGTGCAGGCGGACCCCCCGGACCTGATCCTGGTGGACATGATGCTGCCCGGAATGGATGGCGTCGAGCTCTGCACCCGCGTCAAGGGCGCTCCGGCGACCGCGGCGACACCGGTGTGCATGTTCACCGCCCGCGCTGATGAGCAGGCCCGCGCCCGGGCCGTGCGCGCGGGCTGCGACGCCTACCTGACCAAGCCCATCCCGCCCGCGACCCTGCTGAGCACGATCCGTGACCTGCTCCGGCGAGACTGAACCCACGCCTCAGAGCAGCTTGTCTCTCCACGAGCGCGGGGTGGAGTCGTTGACGATCTCGAGCTCGAGGTGGTAGCGGAAGGGCTTGGGGCCGCGCGCGCGGATCCAGCCGATCATCTCCCGGAGGCCGCGCTCCAGGGTGTACTCGGTCTGGTAGCCGAGCAGGCGACGGGCCTTGTCGGCGCAGCAGTTGGCCAGCGTGACCTCCTGGGGGCGGTCGGGCAGGTACACCGGATGCAGCTCGAAGTCGAGCAGGCCGGCGATGGTCTCCGCCAGCTCGTTGATGGTGACGAACTCCTCGTCCGGGCCGATGTTGATGATCTCGCCGACCACGTTGTCCAGGTAGGCGAGCTTCTCCAGCGCCTGGACGTTGTCGCGGATGAAGCTGAAGCAGCGCTTCTGCGTGCCGTCCCCGTAGATGATGGGCTGGCGACCCTGGAGCATCAGGTTGACCATGATCGAAGCCACGTTCCGGTACGGATCGTCGTACTTCTGGCGGGGCCCGATGATGTTGTGCGGCACGGCGATGACATACTCCATGCCGTGCACCTCGCACAGGTTCTTGATGAGCAGCTCCGAGGCGTACTTCGAGATGCCGTAGGGATCCTGCGGGGCCGGGACCATGTCCTCGGTGAAGGGCACGTCGTTGGTGCCGTACCGCGCCATGGAGGAGCAGGCGATGAAGCGCTTCACGCCGTTGGCGATGGAGGCGGTGAGCAGCGACACCGTGCCGCCGAAGATGTTGTTGGACACGAGGTACGGGCTGAACACGCTCAAGCCCTCATAGGCCAGGGCCGCGGTGTGGTACACGATGTCCACGTGCCGGGTGATCTTCTCCATGAAGTGGTACTGATTGATGTCGTACTGGTAGAAGTCGGCCTCGGCGGGCACGCTGTCCAGGTAGCCGCCGATCAGGGTGTCGCAACCCACCACCCTGTGGCCGTCGCCGATCATCGACTCGGCAATGTAGCTGCCCAGAAACCCGGCGATCCCGGAGACGAATACGGTCTTCTTCTGCATCAGCGATCCTCGTGCGACCCGCGCCAGGGCTCGACTCAGCTCTCGTCCAGTCGATAGCCTCGAGCCTGCAAGTTGAACATCTTGGCATAAAGGCCGCCCAGGCCCAAGAGCTCAGTGTGGGTGCCCTGCTCCACGACGCGGCCCCGGTCCAGCACCACGATCCGATCCGCGAACCGCACGGTGGAGAATCGGTGTGTGATCAGGATCGCGGTCCGGCCCTGCTTGAGCTCGGTGAACCGCTCGAAGAGCGCGGCCTCGGACTCGGCGTCCAGGGCTGCCGTGGGCTCGTCCAGGACCAGGACGTCCGAGTGACGCATGAAGGCCCGCGCCAGGGCGATGCGCTGCCACTGGCCGATGGACAGCTGCGCGCCCCCGTAGTAACGGCCGAGCATGGTGTCATAGCCGTCGGGCAGCGCCTCCAGGAACTCGTCGGCGCCGCCGCTGCGCGCTGCCGCGCGGATCTGCGCTTCGTCCTCCACCTCGGGGATCCAGCCCACGCCGATGTTCTCGCGGGCGGTGAGGTGGAACTGGACGAAGTCTTGAAAGATCACCCCGATCCGCCGCCGCACCTCGGCCGGGGGCAGCCCGGCGATGATCTCGTCACCGAGCCGTATCGCGCCCGCGTCCGGCTCGTACAGGCGACCGAGCAGCTTGATCAGGGTCGTCTTGCCCGCGCCGTTGGGGCCCACCAGCGCCAGGGTCTCCCCGGGCCGGATCGTGAAGCTCACGTCCTCCAGCGCGCGGGAGTCGGTGCCGGGGTAGGTGAAGCCCACGGACTCGAATGCCACGGAGGGCGGCGCCGCGGTCGGCGGCGTCGCTGACGGCCCTGGGGCTACGGCGGCGTCCAGCTCGCGCCACGGCTCGTCCTCGGGCTGCGCGAGATACAAGAACAGGTTGGACATGTACAGGTTCCCCTCGTAGACCTTGGCCGCGTGGCTGAGCACGGCCTCGAAGCCCTCCTGGCTGCCCCGCACCGCGAGCAGCAGCATCGTCATGTCTCCCAGGGTGATGGCGCGCCGGACCGCCTGGGTCACGATCCAGGCGTAACAGCCGTAGAACGTGAGGGTGGCGAGGAGCCGCGCCGCGAAGGTCAACCCCAGGGTGCGCCGGAAGACCCGCTGGTCCTGGTCGTAGAACTGCTCCTGGTGGCCTAGGAAGCTCCGGAGCACGAAGCGCCCGAGGGCGAACAGCTTCACCTCCTTGATGAAGTGCTCCCGGGTGAGGATCTCGCGCAGGTAGTCGGAGCGGCGCTCGGCGAAGGTGCGCTGCATCTGCACCCGGAAGAGCTCGGACGCGGACCAGGCCTGGGCCGCGAACTGCGGGGTCGTGCCGGCGAGGATGGCCAGCACCACCCAGCCCGAGAAGCTGATGAGCAGCACGGCGAAGCTCAACAGCCGCACGGTTTCCCGGAACGCCCCGAAGCCGTGCATGACCAGGTGGAGCGGCCGGCTGCCCGCCTCCTTGGCGGCTCGCGTCAGGCGATCCGTGAAGTCGGAGTCCTCGAAGTGGTGGGCGCTGAGGTTCAGCGCCTTGTCCAGGATGAGCGTGTTGACGTGGATCGCCAGCCGGGCGCCGAGCTGCCTCTGCCAGAACTCGAGGAGGTGATAGGTCACCGAGCGCCCCACCATCAGGCCGCACTCGACGCCGACCCAGGTGAGCGTCTCTTTCAAGTCGCCGGCCACCACGCCGTCCACGATGAGCTTGGCGACCCAGGCCACGGTCGCGGGCAGCAGGGCGTCGATCAGCGTGGCGATGGTGTACAGGAGGGTCCGCGCGGGGCTGACCGCCCAGAGCAGCCCAAAAGCGCGCGCCGTGCTCGAGGCCGCCGCGCGGGCCTCGGAGAGCCGGCTCTGCGCCACGTCCGGGTCGCGCGCGTCGCTCATGGGTCAGCCATCCGCGGCCCACCGTCGGGCCCAGTCCCGGTGCAGGTCGGCGTAGCGGTTCTCCGGGTCGCCCGGGTCGGTGTCGTCCCGCCACCGCCAGGTGAAGGCGTCCCAGTCGTCGGGCCGGTCGTCCGTAGAGAAGGACCAGGTCAGCGCGCCGGCGACGCCGGGGTGGGTGCGCGCCGCCTCGAGCCAGACGTCGTAGATCCGACGGCGCTCCTCGAGCGAGAAGCGGCCGTCGTTCCTCAGGCCGAGCTCCCCCAGCACGAGGGGGCGCCCGAGGGCGGCTGCGGCGTCGGCCCGCCCGCGGATCCAGCGCACCCCGGCGTCCTCGATACGCTCCGGATCCCAGCGCCAGTCCTCGGGATACAGGTGAATGGTGGCGAGATCCACGCGGGCGGTGTTCGCGGTGAAGCTCTGGCCGGTCCGGCGGGTCATCCAACGGGCTCCCAGACGGCTCCAGGTGTCGTCTTCCCCGGCGTCGAGGTCGTCGCCGAACCCCTCCTCCCCGGTGAGCACGAGCTGATTCGGTGCCGCCCGTCGCACCCGCTGCGCGAGCTCCTCCACCCACGCCGCCAGCGCCTCTCCGCCGTCGTCCAACCCCTTGCCCCGGGGCTCGTTCAGCAGCTCCCAGCCGAGGATCGTGGGATCCGCGCCCCAGGGCACGCCGGTCAGGTGGTTGACCCGCGACAGACAGTGCTCCACGTGCTCGCCGTAGTGCTCCCGCACGGTCGCGTCGGTGAAGAACCGCTGCGGTCCGTCCTCCGGGAGGCCGTGCCAGCGCAGGTACTGCGGCACGCCGCCGTAGTCGCCCCAGTAGTTGCCGAGACAGAGGATCAGCCGGACTCCGTAGGCGGCGGCGGCGGCGATCGCGAGGTCCATGCCCCGGAAGCCCGCCTCGCGGTACTGCCGGGGGGAGGCCTGCATGGCCGCGGGATTGTCGGGGCTGTCGTGGAAGGCCCAGGCGCGCACCACTCCGAGCCCGAGACCGGCCGCCTTGCGGAGCGCCTCGTCCACGCGGCCGTTGCACCGCTCCCAGCCCAGGAGCTCCCGGGCCCCCTCCTCCTGGAGGAAGTAACAGTTGGTGCCCACGAACCGGAACGGGCGCTCGCCCAGCAGCAGCCGCCCGTTTCGCAGCTCGGGGAACCGTGGGTCATCCATCAGGGGGGGGCCGTCTTTCCGCCGAGGAAGGTGTCGAAGAGCTCGTTCCACTGATCGATCCAGCGCCGCTCGTGGTAGCGCTCCAGGGCGATGCGGCGACTCTCGGCGCCCATGCGAGCCGCCAGATCCGCGTCGTCGAGCAGCAGCCGGCAGTACTCGCGGAGCTGCTTCGGATCCGCAGAGATGAACCCGTTCACGCCGTGCTCCACGTGGCGCTCCACCCAGGGCATGGCGCAGGTGACGATGGGGGCACCCACCATCATCGCCTCCAGCAGCGCCACGGTGTATTCGTTTTCACCGTCGTGATAGTACACGCGGCAACGCCGCAGGCGGTCGAGGATCTGCTCGTATCGGAGGGGGCCTTCCGGCCCGGGGTGCAGGTGATCCACGTGCAGCGTGGGCAACCCTTCGGTGGCCGCGGCATAGGTATCGTAGTGCCAGCCTCGCTCCGCCCAGGAGTGAATGACCGACAGGATCACCGGATCCTCGCCGGTCCAGCCCGCGTAGTCGTCCGGTGACAGCCCGAGCTCGATCAGGGGAATCTCCACGCCGAACCGGTCGCGGATCTCGTCCACGGTATAGCGGTAGTAGGAGGCCAGGGCGTAGTCGTCCGCGGACAGGATCCGATCGTAGTCCTCGAGCTCCAGCTCGGTGAACTTCGCCACCCGGTGCACCTTGGGAATGTCGCGAAACGGCGCGAACACCTTGAACTGTTCGTTCCACATGGACCAGGCGAGATCGAACGCCTCGGGGAATCCATATTCGTTCCCCGGCGCCAGCAGCCGCCGATAGTCTGCCACGCCGAGGTCCAGGTGCGCGTCGTCGAAGGTGGGGAAGAGGCTGTGCACATTGGCCGGCTGGGGCCGCCAGTAGGAGAACTGCTCCCAGTTGGCCAGGATGTGGAAGTCGTGACCGGTCCGGGCGATGTGGTACTGCATCGCCGGATGACCCGGAACGTAGAGGATGCGGTAGTGGGCCATGCGGTTCCTTCGGCGCTTGGGACGGGGCCCACTGTAGCCCATTTCCCGTCACCCGTCGCCTCGTTCTCGACTTGATGTGGCATCCAGGCTCGGGTTACACTGGGGCAGCTTGAGGCCGGCAGTCACCTGCCGGACCAGCGGCGTATCGACGAACTGACGGGCCGCGCCGCGCGGCGTGTCGCAACCCTTGCAATGGAGATTGGCCATGAGACGACTGCTCATTGGGGCGCTGGTCCTGACGTTTGGGCTCGCTACCTTCACGGCGTGTGAGCGCAGAGAAAGGCGGCACAAGCGGTATAAGAAGGACAAGCGGTGGAAGAAGGAGAAGCGGCACAAGCGGTGGAAGAAGGAGAAGCGCAAGGCGGAGAAGGTCAAGCTCAAGACCTTCTTTGGCGACGAAAAAGAGGTGTATCTCGCCTACGTGCCGGTGAAGATCGGCCAGCCCAGGAGTGAGGTCAAGGACTGGTTCGGTCACAAGGGCAAGCGCAAGTTCAAGTGCGAGCACGGGAAGTTCTCCGTCAAGGCCCGCTTTGACGGTGACGACAAGGTCAAGGAGATCAAGGTCAACTTCAAGGTGGACAAGGACATCATCCTGGCCGCCGCCAAGATGAAGTGGGGCGAGCCCAAGAAGGTGAACGAGAAGCGGACCAAGTGGGTGAAGGACGCGCTGAAGATCATCGTCAAGAAAAAGGGCGAGTTCACCAAGCTCATCATCAAGAAGAACAAGAAGAAGGCCAAGGACGGCATGGCCGGTCCGAAGGACGGTATGGCCAAGGACGGCATGGCGGCCAAGGACGGCATGGCCAAGGACGGCATGGCGGCCAAGGCCAAGGACGGCATGGCCGCGGCCGCGGGAATGCCGGGTAGCGGTGACGATGACGACGACGATGACGACTAGTCTCGACTTTCGGACTTTGTTCTACTGCGAACGGCCGAAATCGTGTCTGTCCGCGCCCTCGTGACCGCCGCCGTGCTGGCCCTGAGCGTGGGGCCAATGATCGGGTGCAAAGCGAAGCGCAAGGTCAAGTGCAGCAGGCTCTGCAAACGTATGGGGAGCTGCTTCTCCGAGGTCCTGCACGCCCAGGGCAAGCTCAATCAGTCCACCATCCGGGCCCTGAAAGAGGACAAGACGGTTCGCAAGAAGCTCAAGCACCGCGTGGGCACCTACTGTAAGAGCACCTGCAAGAAGTACAACAAGCGGCGCAAGTGGAGCAAAAAGGACGTCCGGCGGGTCGAGGGGTGCCTGAACAAAGGCAGCTGCCGGAAGTTCGCCAAGTGTATTACGTCGGTGCTCTGATCGACCACACCGTTTGGTATGTGTTCACGGGGGTGCTATTTGCAGCACCTCCCGAGCGCAGCGAGGTTCCCCCGGAGGGGGCGGA
>JBDRSE010000025.1:0-2526 GCA_043825095.1 bacterium | reverse complement strand
GGCAGTCGGTCCGGCAGGCGTCCACCTCGGTGTCCGAGTTGCCGTCTTCGCCGTCGTCGCACTGCTCGTCCAGATCCACCACGCCGTCTCCGCAGTGCGCCCTTTGGCAGTTGGTGCGGCAGGCGTTGGGGAGGATGTCGGAGTTTCCGGCGCCGTCGTCACAGGCCTCCACCGGATCCTTGATGCCGTCGCCGCAGGTCACCACGATGCACTCGAAGAGCCCGCCCGAGCGATCGGCGCACTCGTACCCGTCCGGGCACCACCCGTCACCGCAGGGGGTCGCCCCGGTCTTCAAGGCGCAACCGCCGCTTAAGGCGAGCAGGGCGAGCAGGGCGCCCAGCACCACCGCCGCACCGGGCTCGAAGAATCGGCTTGGTATGAATCTCCGCATGACTACTCCCGGTTAAAACGAAAAGTTCACGCCGGCGCCGCCCTCGGTGGGCGAAGCCTCGACGGTGTAGCGGACCCGTTTCTTTCGAAGGATCCAGAGCACCACCGCCGTCGTCGCCACGGCCGCCGCCAGGCCGAGCATGGCCTGCCCCGCGTACTGGAAGCTCACGGCCCGATCCTCCCGGGCCTGATCGTGCACGAAGGGGGTCGAGCCGTCGAAGACCGACTTGTGCTCGTCCCGCAGGTCGTTGATGGTGGAGCGCCCCGAGGCCAGGAGCCCCGCGCCGATGCCCAACGCCACCGCCGCCACCGAGGTCGCGATGGTCGGGATGTACCAGTGGTAGCGGCTGACGGTCTTGTACTTCACCACGTCGGAGAAGTCCTTGAGGGACACGTTGATCCGGTAGTGGCGGCCGGGGCGCAGGGTCAGCTCCGCCGAGTAGGGCACCTTGCCCTGGCGGCTGGCGGACACCATGTGGCGGCCCGGCGCGAGCGTCACCGTCTTTTCCAGGGGCGCCCGGCCGAAGGGCTTGCCGTCCACGAAGATCTTGGCCTCTGGCTCGATGCAATGGACCTGGAGCACGGCGAGCTCCCCCATCAAACGTCGGTAGTGCCGCGCCGCCTCGGCGTAGCGCTCCGCGCTGATAGGGCCCGGGAGGTACTCCAGCACCTTGCGGAACTTCTGCGCGGCGGCGAGGGGGTTCGAGAGGAACCCGAGATTGATGGCCATGTTGAACAGGATGATCGGATGCGGCCAGATCGTGTAGGCCTTCCGGTAGAGGCGAATGGCGTCGTCCAGCTGCCGCTTCTCGAACTTGCGGTTGCCATTTTTGAAGATCTTGTTGGCCGCCTCCTGCTTGTCTTCCGCCGTCACCTCCACGTACCTGACCGACTTCGGGGGCAACGCGAAGCTCTGCGGCCGCTCCTCGACGATCCCCCCATGGGATTTGAGCCCGGCGCCGGGTCTGGCCGCCGCCGTCCCCGAAGCGGCGGGTTTCGCCGCTGCGCTCCTCGCCGCCGGCCTGGACACTGCCTCGCCGGACGTCCGCGCCCGAGCCGCTCCGTCGACGCCGCAGACGATCAGCGGCAACGCAGCAAACGCGGCCCAGCGCGCACGCCGCACAGAAGTGCTGGTACGGTACATCAGCGTTTCCTCATTTCCGTTTTCGTCGTCGCCGTCCAACGGGCAGCGACTGGATCAGCTTGACCCGCATCTTCCGCAGCCGCCGGTTCTCCTCCCGCTCCCTGCGGAGACGCACCTCGAGGTCCTTGCGGAGCCGCCGCTCCGCCTGGGCCGCGAGCTGAGCCATCTTGTTTGCCTCGTCCGCGCGTCGCCTGGCCTTCGTCGCCCGCTTGAGCGCCGTCTCCAGGTCCTTGTAGCTCTTCTTGAGGTGGCCTTGGGTCTGCTCCTCGCGGGCCTGGCTCTCATTGACATCCTTGAGGCGCTTGGAGGCGAGCGCTTCGGCGCTCCGCGCGCGCTTGGTCTCGGCGGCCAGCAGCTTCATCTGCTTGAGCGCCCGGGCCTCCGCCGCCGCCGCGCGCCGGGCCTCCTTCGAAGCGCGGTCCGCCTCGATCACCGCCCGCTTCCGCTCCATCTTGGCGCGGTCACTCTCCCGCTTGACCGCCACGCTGGCGGAGCGGATCTCCAGGGTCATGTACACCGCACCCAGGGTGACCGTGGCCATGGTCACGATGGCAGCGGTGACGAGCAGCCGCCGGCGGCGCACGGCCCGGTCGGCCAGCCGGAGCCCCGCGTTCAGGAACTGCTCCTCCACGGGGGTCAGCTTGGAGCTCGAGCGGCGGCGCCAGAGCCGCGCCTCGTCGATGGCCTCGCCCGTCCAGAGCAGCCCCGGCGGTTGCTTGCGGAGCTGCCACTGGCGGGACGACTCCCGCAGCTGCGACAGCATGGCCCGGTCCTCGTGCCCCTCGTCCAGCCACCGCTGCAGGGTCGCCCAGCGCGTGATCAGCGACTCGTGCACGATCTCGACCCGGGCGTCCTGTTCGTCCTCGCTGGTGGTCTGCACCACCAGGAGACGGGCCTCGGTGAGCACGTGCAGCAGCCGACGCGACGTCTTTTCGTCCTCGATGAGGCCGTGTAGATCCCCCATGGACAGAATCGCCCGCGTGCCCTCCGGC
>JBDRSE010000024.1:0-2500 GCA_043825095.1 bacterium | reverse complement strand
TCAACCCCAAAACCGTGCAGGCGGACGGCCGGCGCGTCGTCAACGTGGAGATCACGGCCGAGGACGACATGGGCATGCGACCCGCGGATCGGCGGATCGACGTCACGTCCGAGCAGGGCAAGCTGCTCTTTCTGCACCATGTTCGCCCGGGACTGTTCCGCGGCCGAATTCGTTTGCATCGGAACGGTGCGGGCGGCTGGGCCAAGATCACCGCATCCACCTACCATGCCCCCGCCGTTTCGACCAAGGTGAAGCTGCTGCCGATCCCGCAGCGGTTCCTGCTGACCCCGTTGCTCGGGATCTTCTCCAACGTTGGGCGCGCCCTGGGGCTGCAGGGCGGGCTGCGCTTCGAGTACGCGGTGTATCGCGGCCGGCCGAACGTGCATCTGGGACTCGAGGCGCTGTTTGCGCCGCACTTTGCCGTGCGTGGTGTCCAGCAGGAGCAGGACGAGTTCTGGGGGGTTTCCGCGGGGCTCTCTGCCCTGTCGCGGCTCCGGATCGTGAGCGCCGGCCGCTTCTGCCTGGACGCCGTGGTGGGCCTCGGAGTGCTCGGGTTGTACGTCTCGTCCAAGCAGCAGAACGGCAGCGTCATCGACACCAACCGGCGTGGGCTGGCGGTGTTTACCATCTCGCTCGGTCTGGAATTGGGCCTGTCCACGGTCGGGCGCAACGAGGTCTTTCTGCAGCTCCGCGCGCAGTATCTCACGGGCAGCCTCGAGGACGCCCAGAGTGAGAATCATGTGACGCTGCTGGGAGGGCTCGGATACCGCTTCTCACTGTAGCCGTGCGGAGGGCCGTGGCCTGCAGGGTCGATCCCCTCGGAACACATCATGACGCAATCTAAATCTCCTCCTCAGCAGACGGCGCTGCTCGCCCAGCTCGCCGACGAGACGCGGGCGAAGCGGCTGGTCGGCCTGGGGTTCGACTTCCTCATGGGACAGCCTGTCAGCCGTTTCGTCTCCCCGGAACGGGTGCTCACCCACGTGCGCGAGGCGTTGCGGCCCGCCCACGTGGAGCGGGTGCTCACCGAGCACGTCCGGGGGTTCTTACACCGGGATCTCAAGCGCGCCGGGGAGCGGAACGATCGCGTCCTTGACTATCTGACGCCGGAGGCGCTGACACTGTTCCGCCACCTGGCCGAGCAGCCGGTCACTCTGGACCGCCGTTTCCTGGAGGGCCTCGTCGAACAGGACGCGATGCGGCACCTGCTGCGGGTGGTGGTGGAGGAGACCATCAGCCGGTTCGTGCAGATGCTCAAGCCGGGGGGGAGCTCCGGCCCCTTCAGCAAAGGTCTGTTCGCAAAGCTGGGCGCGCAGATGGAAACCCAGCTGCAGCGGGCGGCCACGGCCTTCGTGTCCACTTCGCTCGATTTTCTCCTCAAGCGTTTGGCCCAGGTGCTCGCTACCCCGGAGACGGAGCGGCAGCTCGGACGGCTGCGCCGGGAGGGGTTCGAGCACTGGCTGCGGCTCCGGACGCGCACGCTGTGGCGGCTCGCACACCAGCTGCCCCTCGACGAGCTCCTCGCCGCGGTGCCGGGAATCCTCCGACACAACCTGGCGCGAGAAGAGATCCAGGGGGCGATTCTCGCGGAAGCCGAGGCCGCTCTGCAGACCGAGGGCGAGCGACTCGTTGGAGCGCTCGTGGAGCCCGGGTCCGTGGCCCAATGGCGCGACCTGTCCGTGGAGCTCGGTGGCCCGCTGCTCGCTGAATTTGCAGCCACCGAAGAGGTGCTGGACTGGCTGAAGGGATCGTGACCGTCGGGCAGTTGAACCTTGCCCCTTTGGGCTATCCTATGCCCTCAAAATTTAATATCATGCCTGTCCAAGCCGGGCTGCCGTCTCTGAGGAGCTCACGCCGCGACGAGGTGGTGCACCTGGCGCAGCCAAGCAGCCGACAAGGAGACCTGGATGAATTGTCAAAAGTGTGGTGCTGATTTTCCCGATGGAACTCCGCGCTGTCCCAAGTGCGGTATGCCTGCCGTGAAACCGGAGGCGGGTGGCGGGGGTAAAAAGACGCTCTTTTTCAGCGGCGCTGGCTCCCTGCCGGGAATGCCTGCGCAGACCCCGGCTCCGCCGAGCGCCGCGCCCGGAGGACCGCCGGCCGGATTCCCGGGTGCGCCTCCGGCAACGACGCCTGCGCCGCCCGCTCCCCGGATGCCCGGTGCTCCTCCCATGGCCGCTCCGACGCCCGCGCCTCCGCAGGCCGGGTATCCGGGCGCGCCTCCTCCGGGGATGGCGCCTCCGCAGGCCGGGTATCCGGGCGCGCCTCCTCCGGGGATGGCGCCTCCGCAGGCGGGCTATCCCGGTGCTCCTCCCCCGGCCGCTCCGGCTCCCGCGCCTCCGCAGGCCGGGTATCCGGGCGCGCCTCCTCCGGGGATGGCGCCTCCACAGGCCGGGTATCCGGGCGCGCCTCCACAGCCCGGCATGGCGCCGCCACAGGCTGGATATCCGGGCGCGCCTCCACAGCCCGGCATGGCGCCGCCACAGGCTGGATATCCGGG
>JBDRSE010000023.1:0-60268 GCA_043825095.1 bacterium | reverse complement strand
CGGGATGGCTGCGATCGTGGGCTATACTGTGGGTGGAAGGAGGCCGCGTGCGACAGACCACTCTGCTGGACGATCCGACGGACGGGCTGGACGTCACATCGCTGCCGGATGGGTTGTGGGTGGGGACGTCGTCCTTCAGTAGCCCGGACTGGCTGGGCGGTTTTTACCCAAAGGGCTTGAAGCCGGCGGAATTCCTCACGCACTACGCGGGTCGGCTCCGCACGGTGGAGATCGATGCGACGTGGCACGCCATGCCGCGCCCCTGCATGGTGGAGGGGTGGGCGAAGAAGGTGCCGGAGGACTTTCGTTTTGCGCTGAAGGTGCCGAAGATCATCACCCATGAACGTGCGCTCGTCGGCTGCGAGGCGGAATGGGAGCGGTTCCTCCGACTCACCGAGCTGTTGGGTGAGAGGCGAGGCCCGCTGCTGTTTCAGTTTCCCTATGTGGCGAAGGGTCGAGATGCCCAGGAGTATCGAACCGGCGCGCGGTTCTGTGAGCGGCTCGAGCGATTCCTGCCTCTGCTTCCCGGGTTGGGGGAGTTTGTGGTCGAAGTGCGTAACGAGCACTGGATCGCACCGCCGTTGCTGGACCTGCTCCGGTCTCGGGGGATCGCGCTCGCGCTGGCCAGCTACTTCACTCTGCCGCAACCTGACAGGCTGATGGCCGACAACGATCTGCTCACGGCCTCTTTTGGATACGTTCGGTTTCTCGGTCATCACAAGCAGATGGATCGACTCGCGGCCGAGGCCCGTCGTGCCACAGGGAAACGGCGTGATTGGGACGAGCTCCTCGTGGACCGCACCGAGGACACCCGCGCCTGGATTCCGGTGCTGCGGGTGCTTCTCCGGCGGGCGGAACGGGTGTACGTCTACTACAACAATCATTACGCAGGAAACGCGCCGGGATCCATCGAGCTGCTCACCCGCTGTTGGTCGGAGTCCGACCGCTGATCCAGGGCCGCATTCGGCGCTGCTACAGCTTCTCTTCTTTGTCCGTGAATGCGGAGGGCAGGAGATTGAAGGGGATCAGCTTGAGCACGATGGGCAGGAGCACGGCGCCGCCGGGCAGCGCGAAGATCGCGAGCGAAGGCACGGTCCGGCAGATGTCGAGGAGCTGCTCGCGCACCTTCTTTTCCTCCTCGGCGCTGAGATTTCCCGTGGCGCGTTTCGCAAGGAGCTGTGCCAACTCGCCGGTCTCCTTGATCTCTGTCACCAGCTTGCCGAGGTTGGTCTTGACCACGGCTTCGACCTTCCGCGTCAGTTGGCCACGGAACCGTCGGAGCGTGTCCCCGAGGCTGAACGCGTCCACCAGTGACGGGTTGGCCTCGAGGAAGGCGAGCGCCTCCCCTTGGAGCCCGAGCTGCTCCTGCTCCTCGAGAGCAAAGGCCTCCGCCAGGGCATCCACGTAGCGGCGCTCCTCAGGATTCGGCTCGCCCTCGAGTAGGGTGTTGAGCTCCAGCTGCGTGTACAGGAATCGGCGGCTGAGCGGATCGGTGAGCTGTGCGCCGAGATGCTTCGGCGTCGGGGGGTGATCATAGGCCTCCAGTACGAGCTCGCGATCGTCGTCCGGCAGGCGGGCCATCTCGATGACACTGTCGATGAGCCGCCGCTCGAGCTTGGTGAGGGTGTTGTCGGCCATGGCCAGGCCGATGATGGCCTCGATCATGTGGATCTTCTCGAGCTGGTTGCGTGCCAGCACGGCCTGCACCTTCCGGAGGTCCGGTCGCCCAGGGGCGGTGAAGATCAGGCGGGCCACGTCAATGAGCTGCCGCGTGTCCTCGTAGCGGAGCACGTGATGAAAGGGGAGGCCGGCCAGGGGCGCGTCGGCCGACAGGAAGCGCGTGTGCATGAGCCGTGTCCCCAGCGTCCGTCCCAGCGGCGCCAGGGCGGAGGCGAGCTCGTTTCGGCGGCTGTCCTGGTCATCGCCCCACTCCTCGAGGCTCAGATCGAACAGCGCCTCGAGCGTCTCCAGGTCCCCGACGTTGGCGGCCAGCGCGCCGAGGGATGCGAGGCGGTCGGCCGGTGTCTCCAGCCCCTGGCCCAACAGGAGGCGCAGCTCCGACGTAAGCTCCAGCTGATGGGCGAGCAGGTTCAGGAAGAGCCACTCCGATCGGTCGTCCTGGGCAGCCAGCTCGTGAGGACGCCAGCACGGGGTGGGGGCCCCCACGAGCAGCCCGCGCCGGTGGAGTGCCTCGTCGCACCAGGCGCGGATCCGGTCTTCCAGGGGAAGCGACGTGAATGGTTCGACAGCCCGCTCGGCCGCCGCAGAGTCGAAGCTCTGCTGCACCTCTCTCGTGAACAGGACGAGCCAGTTTTTTCGGTGCACGCTGACGTCGGTCACGGTGCGCTCCTTCCACGACGGAGAGGGGCTCGCCCGCATGTGGAGCGGGCGCGGACGAGTCATTTCAGCAATTCCTATCAGACCTGCGCTTCAGTCGCAAATTCAAAGAGTTGCAGGTGTCACATTGGCTCGGGTTGAGTGTGTATGGCCCTCTACACAGACCGTGGGGCGGTCAGTCATCGTAGGTCGCGCGGGGTGCGCCCTTGGCGATGATGGTGCTGTACAGCTTGCGGCGAGAAATGCCGCTGCGGACGAGCTTGAGCGCCTTTCGAACCTCTTCGGCCAGGATCGTCTTCATGAGATCGTACTGCACAGCGCCACGCACGTAACGGCCGTTGAGAAAAGACGCTGGGGTTCCATACACGCCGAGGAGCTTGCCGGCCGTGATCTGCCGCTCCACGTTCGCGCGGTAGCGGTGGCTTTCGAGGGCGGCACGGAACTTTGTCTGTCGGAGCCCGATCTTGCGCGCGTAGCTCTCCAGCGCGGACCCATCGAGCCAGCCCTGGGGACTGCGGACCTCGCGTAGATACGCGGAGGCGCCCAGCTTGACGGTCCGCTCGGTGCAGCCCTGTAGCGCAAACAGTCGTTCGTACATCTTCCAGAAGCCGCGCCGGCCCTTCTGGTCAAACGCGGCCTCGGTGGCCTCGGCCGCGGGCATGGCCCTTTTGTGGAACGACAGCGGGAAGTGCCGGAAATGGAGACGCACCGTGCGCTTGTTGTTCTTGGCTAGGATCTTCATGACGCAGGCCAGGTATCTGCAGTAGGGGCACTCGAAGTCGCTAAACATCACGATGGTGACCAGGGGGCGCTTGGCGCCGAGCCAGGGCTCTCGGTCCGACACCGGGACGTTGTAGAGTGCGTCCTTTTTCAGCCGCCGACGCTTCGGGCGAGTCGGGTCTTTTTTGGCCGACGGACTCCTCCGCTTGGGGAGCACCCGCGTGGAGGCGCTGCGTTGGATGGTATCGTAATAGGTCGCCCGGGTGGCCGCGCCGGAGGCGATCGCCCCCTTCGCCTTGATCAGCTCCTCATCGATCCACGTGGAGAAGCTGTCCAGGTCGCGCCGCCCCTTGTACACCCGGCCGTTGACGTGGATGGTGGGCGTGCCGCGAACGCCGACGTCCTGCCCCGACCTCTGCTGTCGGTCGATGTCGCCCTTACGGCGCTGCGCATCGAGCGCCGCGCCGACCTCGCTGCCCCGGGCGCCCACGTTCTGGGCCCACCGCACGAGCGTGTCGCGGGAGAGGTTGCGATAATCGGCGTAGATCTTGTCGTGGAGCTTCCAGAAGGCTGCGTTGCCGCGCTGCTGAAAGACCTCTCGGGCGGCGATGGCCGCGGGCAGCGCCTGCTTGTGGAACCGGAGAGGGAAGTCCATCCAGACCACCTTCACGTCGCGCGGGTATTTGCGCACCACGGAGTCGAGCACCGGGGCGAGCCGTTTGCACCAGGGGCACTGGAAGTCGCCCCACATCACAATGACCACCGGGGCGTCATTCGCGCCCTTATAGGGACTCCCGCGGACATCCACCCGGACTGTGGTTGCGTCGACGTGAGCGTTGGCGCTGGGCGTCGGGGCGGGCTGAATTTTGTCGTCCACACCCGGCAGCGCGACACCGACGGCGACGGGCTTGTCCTTGGGCTCCGGGGCCCGGCTGGGCGCCTGCGGAGGGGCGGGACGCGGTTTTGACGACTCCGCAGTTTGTGCTGCCTTGCTGGTGGAGCTCGAAGAGGAACGATCGCCGTCGGTCCCGCTGGCGAAAAACACTGCCACCGCGGCGCCGATTGCGATCACCAGGGACAGGATGACGCCGATGGCCACGACGGGCTTACGACCGCCGCCGGAGGGAGCGTTGATGGGGTGCACGTGGGTGGCCGGGGGGGGAGCGGCCGCGTAGGGTGGCACCAGATATTGAGCCTGGGGCTGTGGCGCGGCCATGACGGCCGCCTCGAGCACCTGTCGCAGGGCCGGCACCGAAGGCGGCCGCTCGGCCGGCGATTTGGCAAGCGTTTGCCGTAACACGCCGTCCAACCCGGGGGACAGATCAGGCCTCAGCATGCAGATGGACGGCTGGGGCGCCTGCAGATGCCCGGCGCGCACCGCCTCGAGGCTCGCGCCGGCAAAGGGCGGCTGCCGCGCGAGCGCGCGATAGATCACCGCCCCGAGGGCATAGATGTCCGTCCAGTACCCGACCTGGCCGCCGGCGACCAGCTGCTCGGGTGCCTGGAAGAAGGGCCAGGCACCGGGTGGGAGCGCTGTCGGAGCGCTGAGCACGGTCGTCATCGTCCCGTCCGCGGTCGGCGCGACCGTGATCGTGTCGGGGGAGACGTTTCCGTGGCGCTGCCCAGCGCTGTGCATGGCGCTGAGCTGGTCCATGACCGGGCCGAACAGCGGGAGTACCTCCTGGGGGGCCAGGGGACCGCGCTGCACGAGGTGGGACTCCAGCGTCTGCGCCCCGTAGGGCGGTTGATTCATTGCCATCGCCGCTCCCTCCGTTATTGAGGTGGGTCTATCCTACTCCATCTGGAGGGCGCGACCACCCCCATCTGACCGGGGCTCTGCGAGGGAGTCAGGTCGTCACGGGCACTGGTGGTTGGGAGCGCCCGGCGTGCCGTGGTCACCGCCCGGGAGCTGGTACGAGCCGCCGTTGTCAGTGTCGCACCAGTTGGCAAGGTTGTCATTGTCCGTCGCATCGAAGAAGTCCGGATCCAGCTGCTGAGACTCGCCGGGTGAGTCGAAGGGATCGTTGTAGTTGACCCGGTCCACTTCCACGCTGTTGGCCGACATCACGACCTCGTCGCCGGTGTTGCCCAGCTGGAAGTTGGAGTACTGATAGCTCACTACCACGCCGCCGTTGGTTGGGTAGTTGGCATTGCGCCCGAGGACCACGTAGCCGTTCGCCGGCACCCAGACGTCGGACACGATGGTGTGGCTGTCGGTGCCGTCGTCGGAGATGATCCAGCCGTTCAGGTTGATGGGATAGGCCGTGGTGTTGTAGAGCTCGAACCACTCGCCCTCGACCGCCGTCGGCGTGGCCTCGGGGTTGATCAAGATCTCCGTGATCACGATGATGCCCTCCGCGATGCAGGAGCCGCCCCAGCAGTTCGACCCGCCGGTGCAGCCGCGCCCGCAGTAGCCGCAGTTCGCGTTGTTGCTGGCCACGCAAGAGCCGCTGCAGCACATCGCGCCGGGGCCGAGGCTGGCCTCGCAGTCGTTGCCGCAGCTGCCGCAGTTCAGCGGGTCGTTCAACAGGTCGAAGTCCTCGTCGGTGCCGCCGTCACAGTCGTTGTCCACGCCGTCGCAGACCTCCACCGCAGGCGGGTTGGTGGGGCACTGGTATTCGCAGCCGTTTCCGGGAGGAACGGGCTGGGACAGGTCTGCGTTGAGGTCGTAATAGGTGGCCAGGCAGCCCACCTCGTTGCAGGAGCCGGCCACGCACTCCACCTGGGCGTTGGGCTTGCTGCAGTCGTTTCCACACACGCCGCAGTTGGAAGGGTCCGACAGGAAGTCGAAGCTCTCGTCGATGCCTCCGTCGCAGTCGTTGTCCACGCCGTCGCAGGCCTCGACGCCGCCGTTGGAGAGCGTGCAGCCGTACTCGCAGCCGTTGGCCGGGTTGCCGTCGATGTTGTACCAGTCGGTGTCGCAGGGGCCGAGCTGGCAGGCGCCGGCCACGCAGAAGCCCGCTCCGTGGGCGTAGGTGCAGGTGTTGCCGCAGGTGTTGCAGTTGTTGGGATCGTTCTGGAAGTCGAAGATCTCGTCGACGTTCCCGTCGCAGTTGTTGTCGAGGGAGTCACAGACCTCGACGCCGCCGTTGGAGAGGGTGCAGGCGTACTCGCAGCCGTTGGCCGGGTTGCCGTCGGCGTTCCACCAACCCGCGTCGCAGGGCCCGAGCTGACACGCGCCGGCCACGCACAGCGCCGTCGCGTGGGCATAGGTGCAGGTGTTGCCGCAGCCGTTACAGTTGTTGGGGTCGCCCTGCAGATTAAAGGTCTCGTCCACGTTCCCGTCGCAGTTGTTGTCCACGGTGTCGCAGGCCTCGACGCCGCCGTTGGTGATCGTGCAGGCGTACTCGCAGCCGTTGGCCGGGTTGCCGTCGGTGTTGAAGAAGCCCGCGTTGCAGGCGCCGAGCTGGCACGCGCCTGCGATGCAGAGCCCGGACGCGTTCGTGAAGGAGCAGACGTTGCCGCACCCATTGCAGTGATTCGGGTCGCTCAGCAGGTCGAAGCCCTCGTCGACGCTTCCGTCGCAGTCGTTGTCGATCGAGTCGCAGGCCTCGACGCCGCCGTTGGTGAGGTTGCAGGCGTACTCGCAGCCGTTGGCCGGGTTGCCGTCGGCGTTGTAGAAGCCGGCGTTGCAGGTGCCGAGCTGGCAGGCGCCGCCGACGCAGAGCGCGGAGGCGTTGGCGTACGAGCAGACGTTTCCGCAGGCGTTGCAGTTGTTGGGGTCGCTCTGCAAGTCAAAGGCTTCGTCGACGTTTCCGTCGCAGTTGTTGTCGATCGAGTCGCAGGCTTCGATGCCGCCGTTGGTGATGGTGCAGGCGTACTCGCAGCCGTTGGCCGGGTTGCCGTCGGCGTTGAAGAAGCCGGCGTTGCAGGGCCCGAGCTGACACGTGCCGGCGGTGCACAGCCCCAGGCCGTTGGCATAGGTGCAGGCGTTTCCGCAGGCGTTACAGTTGTTGGGATCGCTCTGTAGGTTGAAGGTTTCGTCGACGCTTCCGTTGCAGTTGTTGTCGATCCCGTCGCACAGCTCGACGCCGCCGTTGGTGAGGGAGCAGGCGTACTCGCAGCCGTTTCCGGGGTTGCCGTCCGGGTTGAAGAAGCCGGCGCTGCAGGGCCCCATCTGACAGGTCCCCGCGCTGCAGAGCGCCTGGGCGTTCGAGAAGCTGCAGACATTTCCGCAGGTGTTGCAGTTGTTGGGATCGTTCTGCAGGTCAAAGGTTTCGTCGACGCTCCCGTCGCAGTCATTGTCCACGCCGTCGCACTCCTCCGCGGTGGTGGGCCAGACCGGGCACTGGTACTCGCAGCCGTTGGTGTCCTGGCCGTCTAGGTTCTGGAACCCGGGGTTGCACAGGCCCATCACGCAGGTGGCCGAGAGGCAGGTGCCGATGGCGTTGTTGTAGTCGCAGGGGTTGCCGCATCCGCCGCAGTGCTGAGGGTCGGTGTCCGTGTTCACGCAGCCGCCGGAGCAGAGCGTGGTGCCGGGCGGGCAGGTGAGCACGCAGGTGCCGGCGGCACAGACCAGGCCCTGGACGACGCAGTCGTTGCCGCAGCTGCCGCAGTTGAAGGGGTCGCTGGGCAGGTTGAAGTCCTCGTCCACGTCTCCGTCACAGTCGTTGTCCGTGCTGTCGCAGACCTCCGCGGTGGTGGGCCAGACCGGGCAGGCGTACTCGCACCCGTCGGAGGGGTCGCCGTTCACGTTCTCGTAGGCGTTGTTACAGGCGACGATCGTGCACAGTGAGTTCACGCAGTCGGACTGTGCCACGTTCGGCAGGGTGCAGGTGTGCCCGCAGTAGCCGCAGTTGAGCGGGTCGGTGGTGAGATTGAACCCCTCGTCGACCTGGCCGTTGCAGTCGTTGTCCGAGCCGTCGCATGACTCGACGCCGCCGTTGGTGAGGGAGCAAGCGTACTCGCAGCCGTCCGTGGGATCGCCGTTGAGATCCCAGGCGCCCGTGGGGCAGGTGGAGATGGACCAGACGATGGGCAGCTCCACAGAGGCGTTTTCCGTGGCGTCCGTGTCCACCACCACGTACATCTCCGGGAGCAGCCGGTCGATTTCGGCGGTGAAGGTCAGCCGAAGATACAGGTCGGGTGTGGACTGCTGCGGTCCCAACAGATAGGGCAGCGTGGCGGGGACCTCGGTATAGCTGCCAGGGTTGCCGGGAACCTCTTCGATGGTGAACAGCTCGTAGTCGAAGAGATCCGTCGGCACTACGGGCGGCTCCGGGATGACGATCTCCTCCACTGCGAGCACCGCGTTGCCCTCGTTCACGTTGCGCAGCCGCGCCAGGAGCTCGGTGGCGTCGCCGTGGTCCACCGGTCCGAAGTCGAAGACGTCCGGATCGGCGCAGGACGCGGGCGGGTAGGGGGAGCCGTGGATGCACGGCTCCAGGGTCGGAATACCCTTGCGCTCGGCCAACAGCGGCACGAGCACGGCCGCGTTCAGGGGGTCGTTGGACGCGATGAGGAGAAATCCGGTGTCCACCTCCCCGTCCTGGTCGGTCAGCGTGACCGAGATCGTCACACTGCCGTTCGGCGCGACCACGATCGGTCGCTCGGACGGCGCTCCGAGGTGATACTCCGGGGCGTTGTCAGACTCGATCAGGCGCAGGTCGTACAGCAGCAGGTCACCCGTGCCGACGTTCGACACGTCCAGGTCTTGGGTCACGGCCGTGCCGACCAAAGGGTTGCCGAAGTCCAGCTCGGACTGGCTGAGCACCAGCTGTGGCGCGCCCTCCATCACGTCCGGCTGCGGCCCTGCGTCCGGCGCCTGCACGCAGAACAACCCGCCGTCCAGGGGGACGCACTCGTACCCCGCGGGGCAGTCCAGCTCGTTTTGACAGGGGATCGGGGTGTCCCCGGAGGGACTGTCGTCACCGCATGCCGCCATCAGCCCAACACACAGTAGTGCGCCACTCAGAACCGTCGCTGCTCGTCTCATCACGACCACTCCTTGCGAAGTACTTACCTTACCATCCAACTGGGCCAGCTCGATAGTGTTTGTGGCGCGGTTTCCGTGATCAGAGGAAGCTCAGGTGACGGCTTCGCGTAGCAGGGGTCTCCCCGCTGAATCGGTGCGGCGCCGCGAGAGTCTCTGATAATTGGTTGAAAACCGCGGCGGATCGGCTATCAACACCTGTCGGCGGATGCAGTGAAGCAGTCACCAAACCCAGGACTCGACCGAACCGGCGCCCCCCGAACCCGAAAGCTCATGCGCGAGATCATCCTCATCCTCATCGTGTTCGGCGTCGCCGTGCTTGGGCCCTCACCAAGCCGGGCGCGCCAGCGCTGGAAGGTCCCCCACGTCGACGCGAAGTACTACCGGCCGGTCACCAAGGGATTCCGGGACCGGAGCTGTCTCCGCATGCTCCGCTCCCTGAAGGTGCCCTTCCGGAAGATGAGGAAGGTCAAGGGCGTCGCCACGCCGATCAAGATCCTCGGCAACCGCATCGGTCGCACGCAGTACAAGCCGCGCTACAAATCGAACAAGATGCTGATGGACTGCCGCACGGCGCTGGCGCTGCGTCGCGCGAGCGAGCTGTTTCGAGTCAACGGCATTTCCACGGTTGTTTTCTCCAACTTCTACTGCTGGCGGCACGTCAAGGCCTCCGGACGGCTCAGCCGGCACGCCCTTGGGTTGGCCATCGATATCCACGCGTTTCACGACTCCCAGGGCCGGAAGCTGGATGTGCTCCAAGACTACGAGCGCGGGCTCGGCCGCGGCAAGACCTGCGAGGGCCGGGCCAAGACCCTCAAGGGGAGGAGGCTGCGCGACCTGGCGTGCGACCTGGACGCCTCCAACCTCTTCGAGGCCGTGCTCACCCCGGACTATGATGCGGACCACCACAATCACTTTCATCTGAGCGTGTTCCACCCGCAGGATCACAGAAGGTACCGACTCTTTCGCACGGTGCTCATGGAGGTGCGGGGCAGCATGCACCCCTGGGTGATGAGCCGCCCCAAGCGAGCCTTCTTCAGCAGCCGCAGATTGCAGCGCGTGATCAAGCACCGGTGGCGTGTCCGTAAGCACTGGTGGGCCGCGAAGCGGATCCGGGAGGGCAAGAGTCGAGCTGTCCGGCGAATCGTTCCCCGAAGGCGAAGACGCTCTAAGTAGGAAAAAAAGAGGAGATTACGCGGGGCACGCTGCCTTCCTCCCGGCTTTTTTTTCGTGAGCGTGGGAGGCTGGTCTTGACAAGCCGACTGACGAACATATAATTGCACAATGACGCAAACGAGAAAACGTTCTGCCAAAACGAGCCACGTCGAGCTTCCGATGGCGCCGGTGTGCTGCGAGGAGCTGAGCCGGCTCATGGTGCCGCGGTTCTTCAAGGCGCTGGCAGATCCGAACCGCATCACCATCGTCTCCAAGCTGGCCACGTGCTGCACCACCTGGACCGTGAGTCAGATCGCCGACCGGCTCCCCATCGACATTTCAGTGGTGTCCCGGCACCTGGCCATGCTGCGAGACGCCGGGATTCTGAGCGCCGAGCGCCGCGGCAAAGAGGTGCACTATTCGGTTCGCTACAACGTGCTTTCACGCTCCCTCCGGGAGCTCGCCGACGCGATCGATGAGTGCTGTCCGGCAGCGCCGGTTTCAGAACCATCCGATCAGAAAGAGAAAACGCAATGACCACCAACAGAACCAGTGACGAGCAGCGGAAAGAGGTGTCCCAGGCCTATTCCGAGGCGATCCTGAAGACCACAACCTCCTCCTGCTGCAGCCCGGGCTGCTGTGCTCCTCCGGGGACCTTCACCGCCGAATCCATCGGCTACAAGCCAGGAGATCTCGCCAAGCTGCCGCTCGAGGCCGCCACCTCGTCCTTCGGCTGCGGGAACCCGTTGGCGTTTGCCGACGTGAAGGAAGGGGAGACGGTGGTAGACCTCGGCTCCGGCGCAGGCCTGGATCTGCTGCTCGCGGGCGAGAAGGTCGGCCCCACGGGACAGGTGATCGGGATCGACATGACCGACGCCATGATCGAGCAGGCGCGTAGGAACATTGCCCGGGCCGGCGTGGACAACGTCGAGGTGCGCAAGGGCATCATCGAGGCGCTTCCGGTGGACACCGGCACCGTGGATTGGGTGATCTCCAACTGCGTGATCAACCTGTCTCCAGAGAAAGACCGGGTCTTCGCCGAGATCAGCCGGGTGCTCCGGCCCGGCGGTACGATGCAGGTGTCTGACATCGTCGCGAGCGAGCTGCCGGACTGGGTGCGTGCCCGGAGCGACCTGTTCACGGCCTGCATCGGCGGCGCGGTGACCGAGGACGAGTACGTCGCCGGCCTCCGCAGCGCCGGCCTCGAGTCGGTGGAGGTGCGCGAGCGCTTCGAGTACGACGCGTCGCAGATCAAGGCGTTCCTCGAGTCGGAGGAGCTTCCCGCCACGTCCGAGGCGCAGGTAGCCCTCACACCTGACGAGATCGATCGTATCGCTACAACCTTGGCCGGAAAGGTCTGGAGCGCGAAGATCGTTGCCCGGAAACCCCTCCCCGAGTGACGCGGCGACCGGGGTGGCAATCCGCCGGGCTCGGGTTGGCCGGCGCGGCTCCACGGCTTGACTTCGCCGGGGCCTCCGTCGAGGGGAGCGCAAATTTCATCGAAAACCGCTCCATTACGGTGAAGGTCCGCTCCCCCTTCTTGATCCCGCTGACGACCACGCTCAAACCCTCTGGTCCCGGGTAGAAGCACAGGTAGTGAAACCTACGCAGCTTGGGTCCGGGGTACAGGTCGTCCCGGTGGCGGCGTTTGTTTCCCTGATAGACGTCGACCCGTGGTGCGCCGCCGCCGCCGCTGTTGATGAACATGCGCCCCTGTCGCCTGAAACGCTCGTAAGTGTGAGTGTGCCCGGCGATCATGGCGAGGGTTTTACGCGCGGCCATGAAGGTCGGGACGAGCTGCCTTTTGACGTGGGCATTGTCGTTGTGACGGGTGGAGTTTGTGAAGGGCGGGTGGTGCAGCAGGACCAGCACGCCCGAGACGTTTTGCGTGCGATCCAGCGCGGTGAGGCGGGTTTTGAACCAACGGAGCTGCGCCTCGCGTCGACTGGGGCCAAGGTCGTCGTGATTGGTGTCCAGGAAGAGCAGACTCAGGGCGCCGAAGCGGAGCTCGTACCAGTGGCGGTGGTTGAGGTGGGGAAAGTGCGCGAAGTAGTTCCGCAGGGCGGTGGAGTTGCGACCGAGGTACTCGTGGTTGCCGAGGGCCGGATAGACGCCGATTCCTGCCTCGCGAATCGGCGCCATCAGCCGGGAGAAACGGTGCCACCGTCCACGCTCTGCACCCCACGCCACCAGGTCCCCGGTGAGGGCCACGAAGGCCGGCTTCTTCCGGGCGACCGCTTCGACGAGGAGGTGGCGCTCCCGGTCGTTCTGTGCGCGCCAGAACTCGAACCAGGCGGTCCGGCGCTGGTCGCCGATCAGGCAGAAGTGGCGGCTCCGGGTGACCGTTCCTGTGAACGGGGTCGGCTTCGGTGGAACACAGGCGGCCGGGAGCCATCCGACCAGCGCGCAGAGTAGCGAGGTCGCGGCACCGACGGCAGCAGAGGGGCTTCCGATTTTTGGCTGCCGAAGCATCGCTAGACTATAGGCCTGCGCCAGCCCGCTGCAATGAACTTTGTGGCTCATCTCTGTCTGAGCGCCGGTATTCGACCGGAAATTTGTTAGTCACGACTAATATTCCGTTGCGCTGAAAATGACTGTAAATACAGGTCAATACATGAGTACGCCTGAATGAGAATCGTGAAAAAGGGCAGGGACACTTGACAATTATGACGCGCTGCGTAACATTATGACGCACTGCGCCAAGGAGCGCTGGAGGATCATGAAAATGGCAAAGACGGCAAAGAGTGTCAAAAAAGCAGTGTCGGTTTCTTCCCAGACGGCGACGCGGAAAGTCCGACCGCAGACCAAGACCCCTGCCCGGAAAACCACGTCTCGAAAGACGACCGCGGCGAGGACCGCCAAGAAGGCGCCCATGACCCGTGTGGGTGTCCTCGTCGAGCTTCTTCCGGCCTCGCTCGGTGAGAACAGGTACATCAGCCGCACCCTCAGGATCTTCGAGCAGGACGAGCTGCGCCGCGCCCGGAGCCGCGCCCAGCGGGCCAGGCAGCTCGGTCAGGTGGTATCAGACATCCAGAGCGACATCTCCGAGCGGATCACGGCGGTGGAGGAATCGACGGTGCAGACATTCGAAGACCTCACCGAGCGCGTGAAGGCCGTTGGTGTCGTGCAGCACGCCACGCAGCTCCCCGCGCAGGTGACGCATCGCGTGGCCGACGCCATGGACCAGCTCCTGGATCGCGTGGGTCTGGTGCGCAAGGCCAGGTTCGACCAGGCCATCGCGGCGCTGCCGCTGGCGCGCCGCCGCCGGGCCGCTGCGTAGCCGTTCCTGACAACCGCCGGCCCGGCCTGTCACCCTGCGATGTGGTCCCTGGACTCATCCCCCCGGAAGGGTCGCGGGTGGAGCTGCCGTTCAGCAGCCCCTCCGCCTTTGGCCCTTCGCATTGTTGGGAGCTATTGAACGAAGACTTCGGTCCAGTAGGGGACACCGGCACAGTTGTAGACACCGACGCCCATCCGGCTGTAGCTGCCGTTGAGGCGGTTGGCGCGGTGACCAGGGCTGCCGAGCCAGTCGTTGTGCGCCTCGAGGGCGGAGCGCTGGCCCGACGCGATGTTCTCGGCGGCCGCTCGGAGCCGCACGCCGCCGGCTTTGAGTCGGTGCCATGGCTGCTTCCCGTCCGGGTTGCGATGACTGAAGAAGCGTCGCAGGCACATGTCGCGGCTGTGCGCCCTTGCGACCTGGGTCGCGGCCTGGTCCACGCGGAGGCTGCCGAGGCGCAGCCGCGCGCGGGCCTGGTTCAGCAGGCGCACGACCTCCGCTTCGGGACGGGACAGGAACGCTGCCCGGGTCGGAGCCGGCACGGCGCGCTTGGCCGCCGGAGGCGCTGTCGGTACGGGTGGCGGCGCTGCCGGCGCCGGGGGCGGAATCGTTTGGGGCGTGGTCGGTGTCGACGTGACCGGTGGCGAGGGCCGCCTGGTTTCGATCTTTGGCGTCCGCGGCTCCGTGGGCAGCGGCGGCAGGTTCGTGTGTGCCCTGGGCGTCACTTTGGACGGTTGTCGAGTGCATGGCAGTGACGGAGGCACCAGCGTTGACGGGCCGCGGCGTACGACCGTGCACACGGTCTTGCGTTGGCGTCCGCGCCAGGTGGTGACGCAGCGGATCTTCTCGACGTACACGCGAACCTCGATCCTGTTCGGACCGGCCTGTGCGGGGAGGAGTGTGTTTGGAGCCTGCGCCGTGACGGGCAGGGTCAGCAGCGCGGCGATCGGAAGCAAGGTCATGGAGCACCTTTTCTCTTTCTGGCCACGCGGTTGGAATAATTTGCAATCTTCGGGCCAAGTACGACGCCTTTCCAGATGCCGGAAATCGCGGCTTCTGGGCCAAATCATCGGGAGTCTGTCACCGACCGTTCACACTCGGCGTATGTACCGTGGGGGCAACTGTGACGTGCGGGGGGGGGGCGGCACTCTAGCGGTAAGCGAACTGTGCGGCTTGGCTGTAGGCGCTCTCTGGATCGCTCCAGTAACCCCATGGCACCTCGGTGTAGGCGTTGCCGATGTGGCCGATCTCGGCCTTCAACGGCGCCTTCTCCCGAGTGAGCCAGAACCAGAAGGCTGCGACGTTCCGGGCCTTGATGGTCGAGCTGCGCACCCGGGCCTGGGGGGTGCCCAGGCTTCGCTGGTAGGCGGCGAGGCACTCCTGCCGGGCCTCGGCGTTCTTGACGTACTGCTTCTCCCCGGCCTTGTCGTCGTCCATGGAGAAGTACAGCCAGCGCTCGATGTGCGCCATGATCACCAGGGCGCCCAGGTCGTTGCCTTCGGCGGCTCGGCCGGCGGTCTCCTGCGCGAAGGCGAACATGGACTCGTGGCTCCCGCCCCATTTCCGGGTGAGCATGATGAGCATTTGGAAATGCGCCGACCAGTGGTCAGGATCGCGTCGCACGGCCTCGTCGAATCGCTCGCGGGCCACGTCCGGGCCCTGACCCAGGCCGCGCGCGACTGTGATCAGATGCGCCCAGGGAGTCGGGTCCGCCGGATCCAGCTCGGCGGCCCGCAGGAGGTCCTGCTCCGCGGCCTCGAGGTGGTCCTCGAACAGGTTCGCGCCATCTTTTGTCACGGTGTCCGACGTGCCGTGCCCCCGCGCCTGCCAGGCCCAGGCGATGTTCGCGCGACCCCGGAGCAGGTGCGCGAGGGCCAGCTCCTGTCCGCCGTTCACCCAGGCGTCCATGACCTGGCGGTTGGCGTCCGGGGCAAGCAGGTCGCAGAGGAAGTCCCGCTCGTCCCAGGCGCCCTCCCGCAGCGCCTTGAGCTTCGCGGAGATCCCGCTCATGTCGGCGGCCTTGATCTGCTTGCGCAGCTGTTTCGCCTCGTCCCCCCCCAGCCCCGAGTAGCCGGAGCCGCCACCCCCACCCTTCCGCACCACGAAGACGTAGTACAGCACCAGCCCGAGCACGACGACGATTCCGATGATGGTTCCCGGTTCCACGATGGCTCTCCTGTCCCGTCGGTGACACTCAGCTTTCCGGGGTTTGCCCGAAATGTCAATGTGAGGGAGAGCTACTGGCAGAAGCCGTTCGAAGAGCCGAAGGAGTCGTTCTGGAGGCACCAGTCGCCAGCGATGTCGGTGTCTGCGAGGTTTTGGCGCCCCAGGGAGTAGTTGAAGCCCGGGATTGGGGCCACTGTGGGCTGATCGGTGAACTGATCAGGAGCCATCGGCGTCGAGACGCTTCCGCCCCAGCGCACAAAGTCCCGGCCCGCCTGGGCGGGGTCCACCAGGCCACCACCGCCGGAGTTCATTGGGCTCCAGTTGACACCGTTGATATGGATCAGGTTGCCGGTGACATACGGGATCGCGCTGTCGGCCAAGTCGTCCATCAGTGTGACGTACTGTCCTGCGGCAAGGACGTACGCCGGCAGGCTCGTCCCCCCCGCGCTGTTGTCGCTGTCGTGGTACCAGTAGACAGTCCAGCCCTGCAGGTTCACGGCGACCGAGCCCGCGTTGTACAGCTCGAGCTGGTCCGGATTGCCGACGGCGATCTCGGTGATGAGCACGGTCACGCCGCTTTGGGCATCGAGGCAGCTCGAGTTTGCCTGGCTCAGGGTGGCCAGGGTCGCGCAGAAGTCGCCCGCAGTGTCGGTGTCCAGACCGTTGGGCACCCGACTCAGCGTGGTGTTGTCGCCACTGTGGCCCTGCAGCCGGTAGGGCGTGTCGACCCACGTCAGTGCGGCCGGGGGGCCGAAGTCGGGCAGCCCCCAGCGGACAAAGTCGAGGGGCACGTTTGCGTCGTCGTAGAGGGTCGCGGAGCCGGCGAGGAGGCCGCCCCCCCACAGCACGTTGTCGTGGTATTGAATGGTGCGCGTGTTGGTGTTCACGGTAGGCGGAGCGCCGGAGCCTCCGTATTCGTCAAGCAGGGCCACGTGCTCTCCTGGGGTCAATAAGTAGCTGGGAAGATCGAAGGTGTAGCTCTCGGGGATCCCCCCGTTCATGGTCCAGGTTTCCACCCGCCAGCCCTGCAGATTCACAGCCACGAGAGAGAGGTTGACCAACTCCACTGCGTCGGGGATCCCCATGCTCAACTCGTTGATCTTCACCTGCGGTGTTTGGTGGCAGCCGCTCGTGTCGTAGGCACAAACAGACGTGCACGCGAGCGTGCCGCCGAAGTAGCCCTCGGTCACACAGGTCTGGCCGTTCAGATCCGCGCCGTCGCAGTCCTCGGGCCCATTCGCGGTGTTGTCGCCGCAGCTCCCCTGGCACGCCGAGGTGTCAACAGACAGGCAATTGCCGGCGCAGGCGAGCTGCCCGGAGTAGAAGCCGAAGTCCTGGCAGGTGTCGCCGCCGAGGTTGGCGCCGTCGCACAGCTCTGGCCCGCTGATGGTGGAGTCGCCGCAGATTCCGCTGCACGCCGACTCGTTGAAACCCGTGCAGTTGGCGACGCAGTAGAGCTGTCCGGTGTAGTAGCCGCGGTCCTGGCAGGTCTGGCCGTCCAGGTCAGCGCCGTCGCACACCTCGGGAAATTCGATGGTGTCGTTGCCGCACTCAGCCACATCGCTGCAGCCCCCCACGTCGAAGGTGCACAGGGAGGAGCAGACCAGCGCGCCTGTCCCAAGCCCCAGGTCGGCACAGGTCTGACCGGCCAGGTCGTTGCCGTCGCACTCCTCGGGCGATTCGGCCACGCCGTCCCCGCAGTCCGACTGGGACACGCAGCGGGTCACGTCGTAGGTGCAGTCGGGGGCGCAGGAGAGCTCTCCGGTGACGAATCCCTGGTCCAGACAGGTCTGGCCGAACAGGTCCGAGCCGTCGCACTCCTCCGGGTACTCGGCCGCGCCGTTCCCACACTCAGCCTGTATTTCGCAACCGGACGTGTCGAAGATGCAAGTTGCGGCGCAGGCGAGGTCCCCGTTGCCCAGACCGAGGCTCGGGCAGCTCAAGCTGCGCAGGTCGGCCCCATCGCAGGCCTCGGTGCCCACCGCCAGGCCGTCTCCGCAGGTAGTTTCGCAGGAGCTGGGATCCCCCAGGCAGCTCCAACCCTCCTCCACTTGGCAGGCAGCGCTGCAGCCGTCGTCGGAGAGGGTGTTGATGTCGTCGCAGGTTTCGGGCCCTTGGATGACACCGTCCCCGCAGACGCTGTCCGGGCTGCCGAAGCTCACAGTGCAGGCCGGTAGGCCGACCAGCATTGCCAGGAACAGCGTCGGGAAACGTGTCTTCATTAGGCAAGGTCCATGCTTCGATTCTGACCGCAAGTATGACGTTTCAGACAGCCTGAGGTCAAGGGCTGCAGCCCGAGATCCGACCTGGGAAAGTGGTTGACACGTTGGGAGCTTCGGAGATACGCCAGTGCTCACGGTGTTTCGGAGAGGGATGGAGCCTCTGGCGTAGGCGCCGAAAGGAGTCATCGATGAAGTCGAAGATTGTGTTGGCTGTGCTGTGTGTGGCGTGCTCGTCGGCCGGCTGCGCGAGCTGGTTCATGGTCGGCGCGGAGCCCAGCAGCGCGGCCCCGGCGGGCGCAACTCGCGCGTGGACCATCCCCTCGTGCCAGCTGAGCTCAGGCGCGCCCATCGCCGGGCCCGTCACGCAGACCTACTACCTCGCCGGCGGCGCGCTGTACGAGATCGGCGCCAACGGCAGCGGCGCGAAGTTCACGAACCGCTGGAACGCTCCGGGCGGAACCTACTTCTTCGCCTATGTGAGGACACGGCACGGCTGGGCGTACTTCATCCCGAACGATCCCAACACCCCCGCGACGCGCTTTGTCTACGTGGGGGGGACCTTCAGCACTCGCGACCTGGCCAGCGGCGCCTTCCAGCCCGTGGGCACAGCCGCCGCCACCTGCACCATGGTTCCCCGCCGCTAAATGCGAATCCCTGGGGTCAGACCCCACGCATTAGCATTTCAGGGTTTCCGCTTTGTAGAAGCGGTGGTGGAAGGCGCGGTGGTTGTAGGTCTTGAACAGCTCGAGGTAGAACGGATTCGGGGGCAGGTCCACGAGCCGAGGGAGGAAGCGGCGCACTTCGGGGAAAGCGACGGAGAGCGCCATGAGGCGCTGCAGGTTGATGATCCGCCGCTTGTCCCGGGGGCTGGGGAAGCGGATGGGCGCGGGCATGAAGTAGGAGCTGGAGAGGTGGTCGAAGTTGCCGTCGAAAAGCCCCGCGGCTTGGGCCCGACGGGCGATCTCCGTGCCCGGGAAGGGCTGTAGGAACATCGTCATCGCGTAGTCGACGCGCCCCTCGACGTTGAGGTCCAGGGTGTCCAGCGCCATCTCGTAGGTTTCGCCGGGCAGGCCGAGCATGTTGAAGGACATCACGAGCACGCCGCGGCGTTGAAACGCGTGGCAGGCGTGGAGAATCTGCTCCCGACTCATGGATCGCATGAGCACTTCGTTGCGGAGCCGGTCGTTCCCCGACTCGATGCCGATCCCCACCGAGGTGCAGCCGGCGTCCACGAGCTGGTCGGCCAGCTCATCGCTCACCGAGCTCGGCCGCACCTTGCAGAAAAAGGGGAGGCGAACGGAGCGTCGGTAGAGCGGCAGAAACTCCCGGAGCCACCTCCGGTTACAGGCGAAGTTGGCGTCGAGGAACCACACGAGGCGGATTCCCCAGCGCCGTCGCACCTCCAGGATTTCATGGATCACCCGAGCCGGGTCCCGAACGCGGATCGTGCGGGCGCCCAGGACTCGGTAGCGGCTGTTCCACTCCCGGTTGAAACAGTAGGTACAGCGGTGGGGACAGCCGCGCGTGGCGAGGAAGCTCTTCACCGGGTGCTTCGCCAGGGTGGGGTTGCTGCCGAAAAACAGCGGCCAGTCCGGGCCGGGCAGGGAGTCGAGGTCCTTCACCGGGGCCCGAAATCCACCGTCTAGCAGCTCGTCGCGGCACCAGTGGCGGAATCCTGGGATGGCGCGCGGAGGGGGCGCCATGGCCTCGGAGTACGCTTCGAGGTACTCGGGAAACGCCTCTTCTCCTTCCCCGGTGCAGACGGCGTCGATACCGGATTCGTTGACGAACTCCGGGAAGTACGTGGGATGGGGGCCGCCGGCGACCACATGGGTGTGCACGCACTCCTTGATTCTTCGTGCCCACGCTCCGTAGTGACGGTGCAGCCCGGTGGTGACGGAGAGGGCGAGCACCTCGGTCGGCCTGCGGGAGAACGCCCGCACGAACTCCTCGAGGCTCTCGGCGAGCAGGAGCCGCACGGCGAATCCGCGGCGCTTCAGCACCGCGGAGAGGTACATGACCCCAAAGGAGATTGCCTCCTTGGATCCGAGCGCCGCAAACGTGACCACCGGACGTCTCATGGTGACGTCATCCGGACAGATTTTGCCAGCTCCCGGCAGGCCGATCGATCGAGGTGCCCGATGTCCGGTCGGCTGGCGTTGTGCGCGCCGCAGGCCATGGCGAACGCCACGGCGTCCCGGGGATCCCGGTCCAAGGTGTGGATCAGCCCGGCGCACAGGGCGTCACCGCAACCGACGGGGTGCGCTGCCTCCACGGCGGGCGGCTCGGCCAGCCAGCTGTGGCCGCCGGTGCGAAACACCGCCGAACCGGCGCCGTCCGTGACCACGGCCCAGCGCGCGCCGGCGTCGGTGAGCAGGGTCGCGGCACGTTGGGGGTTGTCTTCGGCGAGCAGAAACCGACTCTCTTGTCGATTCGGTTTGGCGAGCACCACGTCGGAAGAGTCGAGGCACTGTCGAAAGCAAGGGTGCTTGAAGTCTAGCACCAGTGGGGAATTCAGCGCGCAGAGTCGTGGGTAGAGCTCGGGATGGCTCACGCTCCCAGCCAGGACCAACAGCTGCGCGGGGAGCTTCGCTGCGACCGCGTCAACGATCGCGTCCACGTCCTCGTCCGTGAGGGTCGGTCCGGGGCCGTAGAGCGTTGTCACGTCGCCACGGTGGTAGGTCACGAAGCCGATGCGGCTCTCCCCGGACACCCCGACCGGTTGCACAGGGATCCGTTCGTCGGCCAGCCGGTGCGTGATCTCGCGGCCCCGTTCGCCGCCGCAGGCCACCACGGCCAGGACGTCCTCACCGAGGTCGAACAGCGCCCGTGCCACGTTGATGCCCTTGCCCGTGGCAAAGGCCCAACTGTCTGCGGGATGGTGCGCGCGCCCGGGCGTGAGCGTCTTCACAGGGAACACGTGCTCGACCATGGGATTTGCGGTGACGGTGATGATCATGGGAGGCTCAGTTTACACGTACTTGATCGCGGATACCAACACCGGGTATACCTTGCGCCAGGCAACAAAACCCCACAATCCGCGCTGGAGGAAAATCATGAAGGAGTTCAAGAATCACGACCTTACGGAGTCTATTCCGGAAACTGGCGTGCTCTTTGAAAAGCGACCGATCAAGGATCTCGACGGCTCCGAGGTTCCGGGTCTGTACACCGCCTGGATCACCTTGAACAACCCGAAGCAGTACAACTCGTACACAACGCCCATGGTGAAAGAAACCATCCTGAACTTCCGACGCGCGTCCAACAGCCGCGATGTCGTTGCTGTGGTGTTCACCGGCGCCGGGGACCGTGCCTTTTGCACGGGGGGGAATACGAAGGAGTACGCAGAGTACTACGCGGGCAATCCCGAGGAGTACCGCCAGTACATGCGGCTGTTCAACGACATGGTCACCGGCATCCTGACCTGTGACAAACCGGTCATTTGTCGCGCCAACGGCATGCGCATCGGCGGCGGCCAAGAGATCGGCATGGCCTGCGACTTCACGGTAGCCAATGACCTCGCCAACTTCGGCCAGGCCGGTCCGCGGCACGGCTCAGTGGCCGACGGCGGATCCACCGACTTTCTACCCGTCTTCGTTGGCGCCGAGCTCGGCATGTACTCCTGCACCCTGTGCGAGCCCTGGTCGTCCTACATGGCCCAGCGGGTCGGCCTCATCTCCAAGGCTGTGCCGTGCCTGAAGGTCGAAGGCAAGTTCATCCCGAACCCCATGGTCGTCACCGACAAGTGGATCGAGAACGGCGAGATCGTGTACGGCGACTTCAAGGCCGGTGACGCCGCCATGGAGGGCAAGGCACTGCTCAAGTCCGGCACCGTGGACCTCGCCCCGCTGGACGCCCAGGTGGAGAAGATGACCGCCGCGCTGCTCAACACCTTCCCGGGCTGCGCCACCAAGAGCGTCGAGTCGGTGAGAAAACACAAGCTCGTCCACTGGGAGAAGAACAAGGAGTCCAACCGCGCCTGGCTCGCGCTCAACATGATGACCGAGGGGCGCGCCGGCTTCCAGGCCTTCAACAGCGGCAACAAGGAGGTCGGCCGCGAGATCGACTTCGCTCTGCTGCGCCGATCCCTCGCCGAGGGAGAGACCTGGGGCCCGGAGCTCACCGAGAAGGTGATGCCCTGGAACGCCAAGAAGTAGCATACCGATCCCCCCGTGCTGCCTCATTGACTCCCGGTCGCGGTCCGTTCCATCGAGTAGTTCCGTAGATCCCTGTCGTGTGTCATTATCATCTCACGCCATGAATGTGTCGGAGGTCGTAGATGACGACGGTCAGGTGCGCTGTGGGCGGCGCGGTCAAGGGGAGAGGGGCGTGGATGGTCACGCTCTGTCTGGTCGTCGCTGTGGGTGGTGGGTGCGGAGACGACTCGCCGGGGGGCCAGGACGCCGGGCCGGATGGGTCGGTCGACGCAGGCCCGGACGCCGGGCCGACAAGGCCACTGCGGGCGCTGTTGCTCGATTCCGAGCTCCGCCACACGTCCTCGTGGATCGACACCTTGGACGCTTTGGAGGCCACGGGGTTCACGGCGACATATCGACGCTTCTATCCCCATCTGACCGCCGCCGACGTGGCCTTCGACGGCGACGGTGTGCCGGCCCACGACCTGGTGGTGCTGGCGGCGGGCCGTGCTCCGGGCAACCCGGGTAGTCGAATGCGTTGGGCGGAGATTTCGTGGGCCCGGACATACGTGGATAATGGCGGCGTGCTCGTGCTTGCCACCCAGTCCGGCTTCGAGGACGCCTACACCGGGGAGAACGACTTCTACATCTTCAACCGTCTGTTGGAGGAGCTGGGTGTGGCCATCCGGGTGGACAAGAACACCGTTATCGGCCGGATCTGGTCCACGGATCCAGCCGTCGCGCACGAGCCGGTGGGGTGGGCCTATCCGACCCCCCTCGAGTTCTCCCTCGGGTATCCCTACCTGGTCAAACCTGACGACGGCATCATCGCGGGGGGCATGCTGCCCACCCTGCGGGTGGCAAGTGACCAGGTCGACGTGCGGCTGCGGACCTACCACGTGGGGTATCTCTGGCAGCGTGTCGGCGGGGACCCACTGATGCAGGTGCAGACCCTGACCGAGAGCCGCGCGGCGGCGGCCGTCGCGCAGGTGGGGCAGGGATTCGTGGCCGTGGTGCCGCGGTCCGTGCTCACGATCACCGCGGCGAGCGCTATCAGCGACAAGCCTGCCATGGATCCTGACCGGGAGGCGGCCAACAGCGCCTGGATCCGAAGTTTCTTTGGTTCCCTGCGCGGTTTGCTGCTGGGAGAGGCGGCCTTCGCGGTGGGCATGGTCCACGACACGGACACGTTGTTCAGCGTGGCCGCGCCCGGCCACACAGCGCTGGATCCCAGCGGAGAGGTGTTCGAGGTCGCCAGCGACGTCTCCTCCCTCGCCGTCCCTTCGGCGCCTCCCTCGGGGGAGCTCAGCGATCCTCCAGCGGATCCCATTCCGGGCCCGAGGCCCCTCCCGGCGTGGTTCCATCCCGGGGGGGGACGTGTCGCCTACGGCGGCCTGCCGCCGGATCCGGCGGACATGGCCGTAGCCTTCGACGAAATCGTCACCCACCACGTCGGAGCGCTCATGACCAGCACCGGCCCCAAGGCCCTCACGACCCTCAGCGGCACAGCCCTGGATGCGGAGCAGCAGAAGTACGTGGACATCGCGGCGCTGGCGGAAACAGCGGGTGCGCGTTGGTTCGTGGGCGACTGGTTCAACGACGGCTCCGGCGCCTATCCGCCCATGATCGGCGCCCAGGGCCAGGTGTCCGATGTCCCCGCGCCGCTGAACGAAACCTACTGGAGTCAGGTCATCATCCCCATCTACGAGGCGGTCGGACAGCTGGCCGCAACCAACCTCGGGATCGCGGGGATCCATCTCGACCTGGAGCTCTACAGCGGGCCGGTCTGGCATCACGACGGCTGGGCCTTCTCCGACGACACGCTGCAGCGTTACCTAGATACCATCACGGATCCCGGGCTCACGAGCGACCTCCAGAACGTCTCCTCGGCTGACCGGCTCGACTTGCTCGTGGATCGCGGCCTACTGGGCGACTATTTCGGCGCCCTGGAGGAGGCAGCCTACGAGCTCGGCCGCCGTTGCCGCGAGGCGGCTCACGCCCATGCGCCACAGCTCGAAATGATGGTCTACGTTGCAGGATTTCCGAACACCTGGTTCTACCACGGGCTCTTCCGGGGCCTCGGCACCCTGCAGCAGCCGGTCATCGTCATGACCTACGACGGTTGGGCAAACCGTGCCACCGAGGCCTTCTGGACGAGGGGGGTGCCGTTGGTCCACCTCGGCGGGGCCATCGTGAGTCATTTCCTGCCCACTGACTTCGACGACGTGCTCGTGTCCTTGGCCCAGGGAAATGACGGCTACTGGTACTATTCGTTCAACGACTTCAGCCTGACCAATCCCAACCCACCCACGCTGCACGGCCCGGGCGTCGACTACTGGGCCGCCGTGGACGAAGCCAACGAACGGCTGGAGTAATTCGTATCGGCCGGGAGCGCTCTGCCCACGTCTCGGCTTCAGTAGACGCAGATGACCGCCAGGTTATGGTTCATGCCGGCCGGGGGAGCGCCGGCGCAGAGGGTGTCCAACCCGCGAGCCCAGCGGAGGAAGTAGGGTCCAACCTGCGTGGGTGCGGTGAGGGTGGACTGGTAGTCCGCCACGGGCGCGTTCTGGACGTGATCGACACAGCGCTGGTAGCTGCCGGCCATGGGGTCGAGGTCAGAGGCCGGCGCCCCCCCGGCAAAGAGACCGTAGTAAATCTGCACCTGACAGCCGATGCAGCCGGAGGTGGACTCGTCGTACTCGTAGTGGCTGAACAGGGCGATCGTCGATCCGGCCGGCACCAGCGCGTAGCGCGTCGTGCTCCCGCCGAACACGGTGCCGGTGAGCTCTGCCCAGGGCTCTCCACTGGTCGCCGAGATGTAGCCCGGCCAGGCACCGCAGGGCCAGCTGTGCGCGGCGCAGTCCGAGGAGCAGAAATCGGTCGCGCCGTCAGCCGGATTGACGTTGCCGTCGTCACACGTCTCACCGAGGTCGGGCGCGCCATTGCCGCAGGCGTTGGCGCAGCCGGCCGATTCGAAGGTGCAGGAAACACACGCGAGCCCGCCCTCGGTGGGGTAGCCGAAATCCGTGCAGTCCATCCCCTGGAGGTCGCCCTGTTCACACTCCTCTCCGCAGGCCACCGCGCTGTCACCGCAGGTGTTCGCCGGGCCAGTACAGTCCTGGTTGCAGCTCCCGGTGCACTGGTCGCTCTCCCCGTCGTCACACACCTCGGCCGGGTCGGAAACGCGCAGGAAGCCGTCGCCGCAGAAGGCGTTCCGGCAGGTGCTGAGGCACTCGTCGGTCTCGTCGGCGTTACCGTCATCGCACTCCTCGTAGGCATCAATGACGCCGTCGCCGCAGGTGTCCGGGACGCAGCCCTGGAAATCAGAGTTGCAGTACGGGTCGCAGTCCAGCGTGCCTTCCGGCAGGCCGAGGTTGACGCAGGTGGCGCCGCCGAAGTCTGTGCCGTCGCACTGCTCGCCCGGCTCGACGAGATTGTTTCCGCAGCGGTAGCCCGTGCAGGTCGTCATGTCGTAGGAGCAGTCAACGCTGCAACCGAGCGTCCCTCCGGCGTACCCCAGCGAGGTGCAGCTCTCGCCGTTCAAATCGGTGGCGTCGCACTCTTCGGCGGGATCGAGCTGGTGGTTCCCACAGGGCCCGGCGTCCGCTGTGCCAGCATCGGCGGGGGCACGTACCCCCGATTCGTCAAAAACGCAGGCGGGCTGGACACTGACCGCGGGGAGCAGGCACAGGACCGTGCTCCTGAGAATCCACCGGCGCATGACTCGTCGCTCCTTCGGGGAGGGTACCAAAGTCTGCGCCTCAGGTCGACCCGGGACCCTTTCCGCAGAGCCGCTGGTCCCGAACCCGAGCGAGTCAGAGCTGCACTACAGAGTGATTTCGCGAGGTTCAGGGGAGCTTGTCTGCGATGCAGGTGGTGGCTGCCCTGTCTGTCCAGTCCCGAGGGCCGACAGCCACACCCGCGAGTCGACCCTCTGGTGAGATCACGTAGGTTTCAGGGTACTTGTTCGTCCCCCAGCGCTTCGCGAGCTTGCCGCCCTGGTCGTGCAGCATGACCACGTTCGCAGGAGGATTGGCCAGTCGGGGCATCTTCTTGATGAAGGCGTCGATGTCCGCCTTCTTTTTGTCGGTCGACACCAGCAGCAGCACGAGCCCCTTGTCTTGATTTCGGTTCGCCACCTCCAGCAGGGAGGGCATCTCTTCGAGACACGGACGGCAGGTGGTGAGCCAGAAGTTGAGCAGCACCAGGCGGCCCTTCCACCGGGTGAGCTGATGCCCGCGGCCCTGCAGGTCCGGAAGCGCCACACCACGGAGGCTCACGTTGCTTTTGATCGGTGAAAGATTCAGGGGCGGGCAGGGGGATTTCTCGATGGTCCGGAGCGCCTTGGGCAGCGCGACCACGAAGGTTCCAACCAGGAGCGCGACGGCAGCCGCGGCCGGCAGGACCCAGAAGAGCATTGTCAGCAAGGTGGAGGTTCGTTTCATGATCAGGGATCTTAATGTTCGTTGCGGCAGGGGGCAAGCGGCAGTTTTTCGGGGCGCCCTGCGACGCGAACGAAAAAGCGAAGTTATTTTCGACTCGTTGACGCGTTTCGCGCAGTGCCGCTCCGTGGTTTCTACGGTCTAAGCGGAAAAGAAACCGGACTCTCCACCGAGGAAGAACAGCCTCGAGATCGGTACAGTATTCGGTAATTATGCCTCGCAATCGCGTCCTTCACTCCGGGACGCGCTTCGGGCCGTGTCCTTGCTGTGTGAGGACCCTTGGATGGCTGCTCGCAACATGGTAAGCCACCGTCATAAAAACAGACATCGTGAGCTGCTCGTGCTGCTCCTCGGAGCGGCCGCCTTGGCGAGCTGCAAGGACTTCGGCTCTGAGCCGTCGACCATCGACTGTCCGGATCCGCTGAACCTGAACTGTACCTCGTGCCACGGGAGCTCGGACAATCCGGCGCCGCCCCGTGACACCGAAGATGCCTCGTCCACCGACCTCGCGACCGTCGGCGCTCACCAGTCCCACCTGCACGACGGCAACATCCGGCTGGCCGTCGAGTGCGAGGAGTGCCATGTCGTGCCCACCGCCGTCACCGACGAGGGCCACATCGACGGATTTCCGGCGGAGCTCACCTGGGGCGCGCTGGCCACGGCCAACGGAGCGACGCCCATTTGGGATCGGGAGCTCGACACCTGCGCCAACAGCTACTGCCACGGCGCGACCCTCAGCGGCGGCACCAACAAGGAGCCGAGCTGGACCACGGTGGACGGCTCCCAGGCGGCCTGTGGGACGTGTCATGGCGCGCCTCCGCCGTCCCCCCACACGAGCTCGGGCAACTGCCGCATGTGTCACCCGGACACCATGGATGAAAACAATAACATCGACGTCGCCGGGGGGCACCACATCAATGGCGTGCTGGAGGTGATCGGGGTCGCCTGCAACGACTGTCACGGTAACCAGGAGAACCCGGCGCCGCCGGTGGATACCCAGGGGCAGTCCGACACCGACCTCGTGACGGTAGGGGCGCACCAGTCCCACCTGCACGACAGCGACATTCGGCTCGCCATCGAGTGTGAGCAGTGTCACGTCGTGCCCACCGCAGTCGGCGACCCCGGGCACATCGACGATCCGCCGGCGGAGCTCACCTGGGGCTGGCTCGCAACCACGGATGGGGCAACTCCGATATGGGATCGGACCAGTGAAACCTGCGCCGACACCTACTGCCACGGGGCGACCCTGGGCGGGGGCACCAACAAGATCCCGAGCTGGACGACCCTCGACGGCAGCCAGGCCGCCTGCGGCACCTGCCACGGTGCGCCGCCTCCCCCCCCGCACACGACGAGCACCGACTGCGGTTCCTGCCACCCGGGGACCATGAACAGCTCCGGTGGGATCGACGTACAGGGGGGGCAGCACATCGATGGAATTCTCCAGGTGCAGTTCGGTGCGTGCGACTCCTGCCACGGCGCCCCTCCGGCCACGGGCGCGCACCTCGTGCACTACGGTGCGTCGGTGGCCGAGGCAGCCTACGGGGGAACGGAAGGGACCCAGCAGCTGCTCCCGAGCGGCACGGCCTACGCGTTCAACTGCGGGAATTGCCACCCCATTGACTTGGCGCACCACGCCAACGGGATCCCCAATTCGGGCGGCGGCGTAGCCGAGGTGGACCTCTCCCCCGTGGGCGCGCCCGCTGGCTCCCTCAAGAGCCTCAACGCGCCCACGGCGACGTACACCCCCGGGAGCACCGTGTACACCGACGCATCGGGTTTCGCGTACACCCTCGGCACCTGCAGCGAGGTGTACTGCCACAGCGCTGCCTCCTACGGGACGCCCAGCGGTGTCCAGGAGCCCGGCGTGGACTTCCCCTTCACCGGCTACCCCATTGCATATCCAAGCTACCAGCTCGACGTCTCTCGCATCTACCAGTCGCCCACCTGGGACGGGACCTCGCTGCAGTGCGACAGCTGTCACGGATTCCCACCGCGTTCGTTCTATCCCACGGTGGTCGCCGGGGCGGGGGACTCACACTCGTACATCGACGACATAGGCTACGAGAACCTGCACGGCTGGTCCATGACCGGCGATCCCATCGCGTGCGCCACCTGTCACTACTCCACCGTGACGGATCAGGGCGTTCGCTCTCGCACCCCCTTGCCGGACGAGTGGTCCGTGTACCAGTCGGTGCCCATGGTTGGGTTCGGCGCGCACGTCAATGGACAACCCGATGTCACCTTCACACCGGATCTGGTGCCGGTCATCGCGGATCCTCCGCTGTTCGATCTGTCGAGCGCGAGCTACGATCCGGCAACGCGAACGTGCAGTGGGGTAGGCTGCCATCTATTGGAAACCGAAGCCCAGTGGGGCGCCCCCTACCGGTGGTCGAACACCTACGAGTGCAATCGTTGTCACCAGATGTAGCCGCCGGTCATTTCTGTGCTTTTTGTTCCGAAGACGCCGATCTTCGGGGCGACGGCGACGTGGTGGGATACTACCATGACCTCTGCTCCGGGATATGTACCTTAGGACTGCGAGACAGTACGTGGTTATTACGGAATCCAGCGGTGAGGATTGTTAGTCAGCCCCGAAGAGCAGGGAGATTCGACTCGCTATACTCACTGCTGAATTATAGGCAGCGGTGCTCAGACTCGCTTCTGGGGAATTCCCGGAACCGATTTTCCTTCAGGCACCGGACGATCCGGCCGTTGTGCCTGGCAAAGGAAGACTCCAGTCGATGAGTAAGCATGGATCGAGGTTTCCTTCCCAACCACCGGGGCCCGGTGCTCGGCGGCGGTCCGCCCGGGGACTGCGGCGCTACGCGGTGGGGACCGCGGTCGCCTGCGGTCTGCTCCTGGTGGCGCCGCGGTCGTCCCTCGCGGCGGATTTCATGGTGCAGTCGTCGGTAGTGTCCCAAAACTACCAGATCCGGGATGCCAGTGACTCGGCGCTGACCTTCCTGCGCCTGGACACCTATCTTCGGCTCTTCGCCTTGGACCTGCTGCCCAAGCAGAAAGATCGGTCGAAGAAGAAGCGGTACGAAACCCAGCTCCACTTCATGGCGAGCATGCGGCTGCGGGCCGACTTCGCGGGATTCACCAGTCGCTGGAACGACAACGTGCAGGTGGCGAAAACGGAATACGGAGGCGAGACGACCTTCGAGCTCCTCTTCGCGCACCTGAGCGTGACCGATATCGGAGGAGTGGTCGACCTGCGCCTCGGGCGGCAATTCTATCTCGGTCCCATGGAGTTCTACGGTTTCGACGGGCTGCACGCGCGATTCAAGCTCCCTTACCACCTGGCGGTGGAGCTCGTCGGCGGCCTGCGGAACAGCGGCCGTTACGCCATCGATGCTCCGATCTTCCTGCTCGACGGAACCGACCTGACCGACTCGAAGCCCGGCTGGTTGCCCATGTTCTCGGTGGCCGTGGAGACGCGTGACCTGTCCTGGCTTTCCGTGCGGCTCGCCTATCGCGCGACCTGGCACGTGCTCGCCGACGAAGGGAGCGTGCTCTACCCGGACCAGTCCACGGGGGAGGGGACTGTTCCCAAGACCCAGATGGCCGAGGAGAAGCTGTCTTTTTACGCCAGAACCAACTTCTGGAAGGGCAAGCTCCAGGCATTTGCGGGGATTCGGTACAACCTGCTGACCGATCGGCTCGACGAGGGGCAGTTCGGCTTGGCATCTTCCTTTGGGAAGTCGTCGCGAATCCAGGCGGAGTATGTCATGGAGAGCCCGGACTTTGACGGCGACTCCATCTTCAACATCTTCAACACCCAGGCGTATCAGGAGGTTCGGCTCTGGTACGAGCATCGCTTTACGGCGAGATGGCGGGCCTACGCGCGGTTCACCTTACGCCTGTTCAGCGGCGGCGCCTCGAACGCGCCCGAAGAGACCGAGCAGGCCCTCGCCGAACCCGACTTCGGCGGCGGGCTCGGGTTTGCCTATGTCGGACGGAAAGCCACCGCGCGCGCCGACCTCTACTGGCAGGAGGGCTACGGAGGGCGGACGCTGGGGGTGTACGGGTACTATCGACACACGCTGGTGCCGCGCTGGTTTGCCGTCGAGGCCCGGGCCCTGGTCGCCTACTGGGACGACGAGCTCAGCGTCACGCCGGAAGGAGTCACCGCCGGGCTGGCTTTGGGAGGCCGGCTGAAGCTCTGGCGCCGCGCCGCTATCCACCTGCTCGTGGAGGACAACTTCGGCACCTACTCCAAGTCGGATCTGCGGATCTACGCGCTCCTGAACGTGTCCTGGTGCACCTGGGGCTCCTGCCCGGCCGGGGAGGTGGTGCCATGAAACGTGTCACGAGATTGCGCGCGGAGCTGAAGCTCGCCTTCATGGCAACGATGGTTTTCGCGGTGGCGGCGGTTGCGCTGCTGAGTCGCGTGTATGCCTCCCCTCCGGGACGGCCGTCGCTGCTGCTCGGTACGGCGCTGCTGCAGCCGCCCCCGCGGATCACGCTCAGGTTCCCGCACAAGAAGCACAAGGGCGACGACTTCAAATGCGTGACCTGTCACCCCCAGGCCAAGACATCGACGCGGTCTGCCGACCTTTTGTTGCCCACCAAGAAGGTGTGCGTAGACTGCCACGACGAGGCCGCGATCCCCAAGGGCTACGCCCAGAAGAAAGACGCGAACAAGAACAAGACTTGCAAGAAGTGCCACACCCGGTTCGGCGACGATCTGGTGCCGGTGAAGACCACCTGGAAGAAGCCGCGCTACCGGTTCTCGCACCGGATGCACGTGCAGCAGAACATCCAGTGCGTGACTTGCCACAAGGGCGTGGACACCGCGGGGCCGCCGAACGGCACGCTTCATATCCCGCGGATGTCCCAGTGCCTCTCTTGCCACAACAAGAATGCCAAGGCGCCGACCCGGTGCACCGCCTGCCACGAGCGGGTCCCCGGGGGGCGGATGCGGATCCGATACCCCGAGGGGAACCTCAAGCCGGGGCGATCTCTACCGCACCTCGAGCACGGCCCCACCTTCGGGAGGGAGCACAAGTCCGCAGCGCGGGCCTACAAGAACCAGTGCATGCAGTGTCACCAGCGCTCCACCTGTTTGAAGTGCCACGGCGGCGTGCTCAAGCCGGCGTCCATCCATCTCGGGAACTACATTCTCCGGCACGGCCGTGACGCGCGCGCGAACCGGTCGAAATGTCGTAGCTGCCACACCCGGCAGCGCTTCTGCACTGACTGCCACAACAAGATGGGCTTCAAGGGCCGATCCACCACCAACCCGAGCCCCTACCTGACGCCGGGAATCAGGAAGTTCCACGGCAGCAACTGGGCCTCGTCGGCCATTCGCGGCTCGGCGGCCAATCGGCACGCCACCCACGCCCGTCGCAACGTGGGAACCTGCGTGTCCTGCCACCGCGAGTCGGACTGCATGACGTGCCACGCGCGGCGCCGGAAGGGCGGGCTGGGCCGCAACCCGCACGGCCCGGGCTTCCGGTTCTCCCGGCGCTGCAAGACGCTGCTCAAGAAGAACCGCCGCGCCTGTCTCAAGTGCCATGGGTTCAATGACCCGCTGATGACATTATGCCGCTGATCATGCAAACACTGCGAACGAATACCGTACTGGCGCGCGGGCTGCTGCTCGCGGCGTTCACGCTCGCCGGAGCCTGTCACTTCAACACCGACGAGCCCTACCTGGCCGGTGGGGAGCTCGTGCCCCTGTACGTACACAGCTCCGATCCCGCGAACGGGGTGACCGACGTGGAGCGCAACGGGGCGTTGGTCGTCTTTTTCAGCGACCGCGTGGACCCCGCGACCGTGGACGCAACGACGGTGGCGCTCTCGGCCGGGGCCGAGGGGGTCGCCTCCACGAGCCGCGCGGATCTCCTGGACTGTTCGGTCGTCGTGCGTCCGAGTGCAACCCTGGAGCCCCTTACGGAACACCGGCTCGCGATCACGTCCCTGCGGGGACTGAGCACCGGGGAGCTGTCGGCACCGGCGTCTTTGCTCTTCACGACGGGCCAGGTCACCGACGACGCCACAGCGGGTGTGCCTCCGACGTTGACGGAGCTGACGTCCGAAGTGTTCGCGACCCGATGCGTGAGCTGCCACGGCCCCTATCGGCCCTCGGCGGATCTGGACCTCTCCACGCCGGAGACGGCAGAGCAAGGGCTCATCGGCGTACCGAGCAAGTACCGGCCGGCCCACACCCTCGTGGTGGCCGGCGATCACGCCCGGAGCTATCTCATGCGGAAGCTGCTCTGGCTCCCAGGCATCTTCGGCGATCCCATGCCCCCATCCGGCGACTGGCCCATGGATCGGCACTGCCGAACTCCGGATCGGGACCTGCGCCGGGTCGCGGCCTGGATCGATGGGTTGCTGCCGCAATGAGAAGCACCGGCGGATCGTCCCGCCGCCACTACGGTTGGTTGGGTGCTGAGCCTCTGCCGTGTGGGTATCGCGAAGGAGTGGATTTTGAATGTTCAACTCGAAACCAGGAGCGAAGGAAATGCCCATTCGCATTCTGATCGCTGACGATCACACGCTCTTTCGCGCCGGGCTGCGGGCGCTCCTGGAGAACGAGCCGGATTTCGAGGTGGTGGGGGAGGCTGCCAGTGGGCACGAAACCCTGTCGCAGCTGGAAAAGATCGGCCCGGAGGTTTTGATCATGGACCTCTCCATGCCTGGGGGCATGTCCGGTGCCCAGACGGGGGAGGGGGCCTTGAAGGGGCGCCCGAACCTGGCGCTCATCGTGCTGACCATGCACGAGGATCCGTACTACCTCCGGGAGATGCTGCGAATCGGCGCGAAGGCCTTTCTGCTGAAGAAATCGAGCTCCCAGGAGCTGATCCAGGCGGTGCACGCGGTGATGCGAGGTGACGTCTTCGTGGATCCGGCGCTCACGAGCCACCTCGTGCCGTCCTTCGTGGGTCGGCGGGAGGTGCGAAAGAAGGACGAAGGGCGCATCGGCCAGCTCACCAAGCGTGAGAAAGAGGTCTGTCACCTACTCGCCCTCGGTCACACGAACTCGGAGGTGGGGAAGAAGCTGTTCATCTCCGAGCGTACCGTGGAAACCCACCGCACCAACATCATGGCCAAGCTGGAGCTGAGAAACCGCGCCGAGCTGGTCCGCTTCGCCATTGACAACGGTCTGCTGAGCGTTCTGTGAACCCGGCCCCCATTTTCTCGAATCCCTTGAATTGACTTTGGCATTTGTCTTCCCGTCCGGGATTTTCACGGGGATAGGCCTGGGTTTTGGTTGGTGTCCCCGGATGTTCTTCGTCGTGAAATACTGTAACAATAGTGACGCCGTGGCAGGTCTTGCAACAGCGGCCGAATGTCAGGCCGTGAGTTTCTTCGGGGCCCTTTTGCCTTGGGGCGACAAGGAGGAGCTGCGGTCGTGCCGGACAGGTTCTCACCAACAGTGAAGCGGGGTGTGTCATGAAACGAGCTGCTCTTTTGTGTGTCTTTTCGTTGGTTGTTGCCGGATGCACCTCAAAACAGGCGGAGCCGGCCTCCGGAGTGAATCCACACGTCGACCTTCCCGCCAAGGCGATCGACCGCTTTCCTGCACCCCGGGAGGTGCAGCAGGGCACGTTCCCGGACCTGTCGGTCAGGAGCGTGCTCCAGCATCCCACCCGGGCAGCTCTGGACGGGCAGGGCCGGCTCTTCGTGACCGATGCCAAGGTCGGTTCGGTGTTCGTGCTCGATCGCGATCGACGCGTCGTGTCCGAGCACAAGGGGCTCGGGCGGCCTTTGGGAATCGCCGTGGACAGCCAGGGCAACATCTACGTGGGCAGCGCAGAGCATCGGCGCGTCGACGTGCTGGACAGCAAAGGAAGGCTGTTTCGGGTGATCGGAGAGGGCGCCATCCAGATGCCGAACGACCTGGCGCTGGATGGAGACGGCAACCTGTACGTCGCCGACAGTCTGGGGCACACGGTGCGAGTGTTCGACCCGAGCGGAAACCTCACCATGAACATCGGCACCCGGGGTGATGCTCCCGGCGAGCTGCGGTTTCCGGCGGCGATCATCGTCGCGGCGCGGCAGGACCCGAAGGGCAGCGGCGCCGTGGAGCTCTACGTCGCCGACCAGGGCAACGGCCGCGTGCAGGTCTTCGACCTCGCCGGCCGTTTCCTGCGCACCTTTGGCGAGCCGGTGGAGGCCTTCGTGGGTGAGTGGCGTGGTAGCTTCGTACGTCCCCAGAGCCTCGCCATGGACTCCCAGGGCCGGCTGCACGTTCTGGACGTTGGCCTGACCAAAGTCCAGATCATGGACCCGGTGTCCGGCGACTTCGTGGCTGACTACGGCACCCTGGGTCGGTCGGTGGGCCAGCTCTACCTGCCGCTGCATATCGTGATGTTGCCCGAGGGGCAAGTCGCGCTGACGGACAGCGGCAACCGGAGACTGGAGATTCTCCGAATTCCTGACACGCAGGCGGCATTGGGGAGATAGCCCATGAAAAATCAAAGATTTGTCATCGCAGCCGTGACGGTCGCTCTGGTTCTCGGCCAAGGGTCCGACGAGGCTTTGGCGCTCCAGCCGCCCCACGACGCGTCCAACACCATCACCTGCAGCAACTGTCATTTTCCGCACCCGTCATCCAGCGCATTGATCAGTCGCGACGCGACTCAGGACGTCATGTGCCGGAGCTGTCACAACCCCACGGGGCAGGCGTCGACCATGTCCGACATCGCGATGCACGTCGTGAACACGGGCACGACCATCGTGGATTGCGGATCCTGTCACGACCCGCACGGGCCGCAGACCACGACGAATGTGCACCCGCCCGGGAGCACGGCGCCGAATCGTTTCCTCGTCCGCGGGAACACGGCCAAGTACGTCCCGGCCGCGCTGGAGCCGGCGATCTATCAGGTGGACACCGTGGACTTCGCTTTTGGAACGGGCGTCGGCGCGCCCTACAACGCCATCTGCCAGACGTGCCACACGTCGACGGTCCACCACACCAACACCGGTGCGCCGGACAACGATCACATGGCAGGTTTGGACTGCACGTCCTGTCACCGGCACGCCGACGGCTTCCTGCCGCAGAGCTGTGTCGGGTGCCACGCCAGTCCGCAGGACAACGGCGACGGTATTCCCCCCGGCGGCCGCCGCGCAGTGGTCGGGGAATTCCCCGGGGGCACCGTTCATGCGCACCTCCAGGGGAACCCGGTGAGCGACGCCGACTGTCAGGTGTGCCACGACGTCACGACCCATCAGAACGGCAGCGTGGAGCTGATCGATCCCGACTCCGGAGCGCTCTACACCTTCGTGAATTGGACGGATCTGGGATCCTCGCCGGACGTGTCCGACTTCTGCGCCAACTGCCACGATGCCAACGGGGCCCAGCGCCTCGCGACGCCGATGGATCCCTTCGGCGGCGGCAATGCGCCAGCCGACATGAAGTCCCGCTTCCAGGGCACCGTCTCCCTGTGGGAATGGTACGGGGACTCCTGCTTCGGCAATGAGGGGACCGGGCGTTTCGTCAACTCGCACCACGACATCAGCGATGCGGATCAAGCGAACAGCGGCGCCAAGCTCGAGTGTCTGAACTGCCACGGGGCGCACACATCCGCCGATACCCAGAAGCTCACCGATCCGGACTCACCGCTCACGCCGTGGGCCGGAACCGTCAGCAACCACTGCCTTGCCTGTCACGACGGGGGAGCCGGACCGGGGGCGCCGGGCATGCCCACCGACGTGATCGCGCCCATGATCGACGTCGACGCCAACGGCATGCCGTGCAACATACCCGGAAACACCTGCGGCGTGAGCCAGACGAACGTCAGCGGGTTGCGCCCCCTGAACTCGTGCAGCTACCAGAACGCGCCTTGGTGGGTCCAGTACAACTTTGCCGGGATGGCACACTTCGGAGATTCGAAGCGCGGTTGGCCCGGCTACTCCGGCGCTCCCGGGGCGGTGATGGAATGCACCACCTGTCACGATCCCCACGGCTCCTACAGCGCTGGCAATCCTGCGGGGAACCCGTACATCATCCGGGACTTCGTGGACGGCTCGTCCCTGGTGGACGACGGCGATCGCTTCAGCGGCTGGAACGGCCCCCCCTGGAACACCATGGGGCAGAGTCGGGCCGTGGTGCTCACGGTCACGCCGGGCGCCAGCCCACCGCCGGGCGGCGCTGACCCGTACACCATCAATTGGGGCGGCGCGACGGGACTGTGCGAGGCGTGCCACGTCAACTGGCAGGCCTCCGACTTCTGGCACTCGACCTGCGGCGCCTGCCAGACCTGCCACGGCCACGGCCAGGTCTGGGGCAACGCGGACTGGGTCGGCCAGGACGACGATACGCCGTGTCCCTAGCCCCCCTTCCTTCCCTTCCTTCTCTTTCCTGAAATCTCCCTGATAGTGTCCCGACTCATATATGACGCGGGACACTAGGCGTCCCGACTCACCAGCGCGTCGATGCGCTGCTGCATCGCGTCCGGCAGCTCGTGGTCGATGGGAAGGTCTTGCTCGTCGTCGGAGTCACGCTTGCTGGATTTTCGGGCGATGGTGGCGGTCATGATCATCAGGAGCAGCAAGGCAATGCCAAAGGGAATGCCGTACAGGATCAGGCCCGAGAAGCCGCCCTTGGGGGGCTCGGCGAGCACCGCCTGGCCGTATTTCTTTTTGTAGAAGGCCAGGATCTGCTTTTTGTTCTTGCCCTGGGACAGCAGTTGCTTGATCTCCTGTCGCATCTGGTCCGCGAGGGGAGAGGGGTGGTCCGCCAGGGTGCCTTTCCAGCAGCACGGGGCGATGAGCTGACCCGCGATGGACTCGGCCTCGCTCTCCACCGCCTTGCCATAGGTGGGCGCCTTTCGGGGCGTTGTCTGCGTAGGCGCCATCCCCGGCGGGGTGGCAACGACGAGAGTGAATACCGAAATGAGTAGCGACATGGGCCGATCCTTTTGGGGCTTGCGACTCCTGGTAACATAGAAGGCGGTCGGGGTGATCGCCAACTGTGGATATTACGGGCTGATGCTCTGCCAAGCTACGTGAAAATCACGGATCGATTCTCGCTGCCAGTGGTGTCAGCTCCTGCTCGCGCACCGGCCTGAGTCCCAGAGCGAGCCGAAACTACCGAAGATGCGCTCAGCCCTCACGACCGATTGAGCGCTGCCCGGCCTCCGTGGATTTTACGGAGAGACCGGTCGCCACCTCGTGGATTTCATCAGGCATGCAGGGTCAAAACCCTGCCATATCCCGGGAGATGTACAGGTCGAACTAGGGTACAACACAGGGTGCCTCGCCATGGTGCCTCCCGCGGTGAACGCAGCAGGTCCGGTGCATCTTTTTCCCAGGCGCGGCTAGGACAGCATGCCAGAAGATTACACTCGCGAAATCGGCAAGATTCGAGTCAGGAGCATGGTCGCGCTGGGGTTCGGGGTGTTCCTGACCCTGGCGATTTTCGGCCTGGGCATCTACGACTGTCGGGGCGAAACCGCCACCAGCCTCGTGCCTATTCTCATGGGCATGGCGCTGGTAGCGCTGATGCTGTTCGTGGTGGGGCTGGGGTTGTTGATGCGTTCTCGCGAGTTGGCGGCTGGCGATGCGCTGCCCGAGGTGGACTACTCGCACACCCATCGGCTGCTGGTCGTAGTCAGCCTCGGGATCGCCCTGTTCGGCGTGGTGCGCTGGCTCGCCGTTCCTTCGTCCTTTGGTCAATACGGCCACTATCGCGGCCTCGCCATCGCCACGGCGCGAGGGATCGAGCCGCGACACCTCGGGGAGCGGGCGTGCGTCAAGTGTCACGCCAAAATAGCGAAACTGCACGACAAAGATGCACACTCGACCAATCCTTGCGAGTCCTGTCACGGGCCTGGTTGGCAGCACGCCAAGAACCCCAAGAAGAACAAGATGGTTCGTCCCGCGGGGCGGACCGTGTGCCTGGTGTGCCACGAGCGCCTCCAAGCACGGCCGATGTCCTTTCCCCAGATCGATGTTCAGTCGCATTTCAAGCTGGTTGGTGTGAAATACCAGGGAGTCAAGTGCATCCAGTGCCACAGCCCCCACGAGCCGCTGTTCATGGACCGTGACATTCGCAAGGCGCGGCTGCACCCGGTCGTGCATCGCTGCAAGGACTGCCACCGCGGCCGGACGAACGAGTTCCTCGAAAAGCCTCCACACCACCCGCCGATCTTCGAGTGCAGCTACTGCCACAAGGCCCTGGTGGCGGATTTCCAGAAGCGGAAACACAGGAAGCTGGAGTGCACGACGTGCCATCTGTTCTTCAAGCAGACCGAGTTCTCCGGCCGGATTATCCGCGACGCGGATCCCCGCTTCTGTCTCCTGTGCCATCGGAAGACGAAGTTCCGGAGCAAGTCGGGCCCACCGACCATCGATTGGGCCAAGCACAAAAAAGAGCAGGCCGACGGTGAGGACACGAAGTGCATCGAGTGCCACCGGGACAGGATCCACGGGGACAAGCCCTCAGCACCCAAATCCGCCACGCCTCCGGCCATGACTCCCGAGGCGGGAATGGGAGCGGGCTCCGAGCCGGCTTCAGAGGGCAAGGGCATGGCACCCGGAATGGGAGCCCCTGTCGCCAAGGCACGACCTGCGGCGGCGCCGGTGAAACGAGCCATGGGGCCTGCCGGAATGGGAGCCATAAAAAAGCCTGCCACGGCGCCCATGGTGCGCGAGGCGGTGGCACCATGACCAGAGATACGAAGTGGTCACGCCGTGATGTCGTCAAGCTCCTGTCCGCCGGGACAGGACTGCTCGTGGTCGGCTGCGACTCGCCGAAGAAGAAGCAGCCGAAGCTGCCCAAGTACGACTGGAGCAAGCACTACTGGGGGTATGCCATCGACACCACCAAGTGCATCGGCTGCTGCTCGTGCATGCGCGCCTGTCGAGCCGAGAACGACGTGCCGAAAAAGCACTTCCGCACCTGGGTCGAGCGCTACCGCATCGATGAAAAGGGGAGCGTCCAGGTCGACGCTGCCACGGGCGGAAACTACGTGTTCGGACGCAAGGTGGGGACGGTCAAGAAGGCGTTCTTCGTGCCCAAGCTGTGTAATCACTGCGAGAAGTCAGTGTGCACGCAGGTGTGTCCGGTGGGCGCCTCCTACCACACCAAGGACGGCGTCGTGCTCGTGGACCAGGAGCACTGCGTCGGCTGCGGCTACTGCGTGCAGGCGTGCCCCTACGGCTGCCGCTACATCGACCCGCGGAACCACCTGGCGAGCAAGTGTACGCTCTGCTACCACCGCATCACCCGCGCCGTTGAGCTCGGGGAGGCGGCCACCACCGCCTGCGTGCACGCCTGTCCCACGGGGGCTCGGGTGCTCGGCAATCTGAAAAACCCCAAAGACCGACTGTCCCTGCTCCTCAAGCAACAACGGCACCGGATGCTTCGCCCCGAGATGGGGACCCACCCGAAGTGCTACTACTTCGGGCTCGACCGAGAGGTGATCTAGTGAACTTCGTCTTCCCAAACGAGGTCAACGTCACCTGGACGGTGATGATCGTCCTGTACCCATACATCACCGGCCTCGTCGCCGGAGCGTTCATCGTGTCGGCGCTGTACCACGTGTTTCATCGCGACGAGCTCAAGCCGGTGGCGCGTTTTTCGCTGGCGTCGGCCTTCGTGTTCCTGATCTTCGCGCCGCTGCCGCTCCTGATCCATCTGGGGCGGCCCGACCGGGCGTTCAACATCATGGTGACGCCGAATTTCGAGTCCGCCATGGCCGGCTTCGGATTCATCTACCTGACCTACTTGCTGCTCGTGGGAGTGGAGATCTGGTTCGTGTTCCGGTCCGAGCTGATCGCCTTGGCGAATCGGGGCGGCGTCGTCGGATTCGCGTGCAAGTGCGTCATGCTCTTCAACCTGCGGGAAACCGAGGCCACCAAGGCGGCCGACCACAAGATCATCCGGCTGCTCGCGGCGATGGGCATCCCCCTGGCGTGCCTCCTCCATGGGTACGTCGGCTTCCTGTTCGGCTCGCTCAAGGCCAATCCCTGGTGGTCTACGCCGCTGATGTTCGTGATCTTCATCTTCTCGGCCATCGTCTCCGGGCTGGCCGTGCTCATTTTCCTCTATCTCATCGTGTCGTGGATGCGTGGCTGGAAGATCGATGAGCCCTGCATCCGGTCCCTGGGCCGGTGGCTCTTCGGCTTCATGGTCATCGCCATCTCCTTGGAGATTCTCGAGGTCCTGTCCATCGCGTACAAGCAGACCGAGGAGTGGGAGATTCTCAATGGGCTCATTCGGGAGCGGCTGATGATCACCTATGTGGTTGCCCAGTTCGCGATCTTTTCGTTGATTCCGTTCTTGATCCTGCTGGTGATGACCATCTTCAAGCTCCACCGGCGGGTATTCAATGCGCTGGTCTGGCTGGCGGCCTCCATGTTGTTGGTCCAGGTGCTGCTCATGCGGTGGAACGTGGTGATCGGGGGGCAGCTGCTCTCGAAGTCGTTCCGTGGCTACCTCAGCTATCTCCCGGGTGTGTTCGAGAAGGAAGGTGTATTCACCGCGGCAGTGATCTTTACAGCGCCCTTTGTGATCTTATGGATCTTCAATAAATACATACCTTTATTCCCCGGCGCGGTAGTTGAGGCCGCCTCGACGAAAAAGGCGCAGGGGGAGCAATCCGCCTGATTCCATCAGGCCCGACAATAAAGTAACCACGATGGTGAATCTCGTGGTAGGAACCGCGTCCAACACGGAGAGAAAAGGTCGACTCAACCGATCGGAAAAAAGGAGCGAAAATTCTCATGAAAAAGATCATCGTCATCATGCTCGCAATGGGCCTCTCGCTGGGGCTCACCTTCACGGTCATGTCGAAGGGCAGCGGCACGCGCACCCTCGACTGGCATGCCGGTGGCAAGAAGTCCAAGATCAACTTCAGCAAGCACAAGGCCAAGGGCGTCAAGTGCAACGACTGCCACCGCAAGCACAACGACGGCAGTCGCCAGAAGAAGAAGTGCGGTGGTTGTCACAGCACCGCGGCCAAGGCCAAGGCCATCGGCCACAAAATGTGCAAGAACTGTCACAAGGCCAAAGGCGGCCCCACCAAGTGCTCCGGCTGCCACTAGCAGATCCTTCTCTCCACCTCTTCGCCGGGATGCGCACCTGAGGTGGACCGCTCGGCGGTGCCCTCCGGCGATGTGGCTTTCCCCCCATCGATCATCGCGATCGGTTTTCCCCCTGGGGCGCCTCGCGCCCGCAGCTGACCCTCCCACCTATTGCTGTGCGGGTCCTTCGCGCTTCGGCTCGAACTGGAACTCGCCGAGGGTGATGGAGTTAGCGATCTTGACCATGAAGGTGAACAGCAGGAAGCCGGCCGCATAGATGCCGGCGGTAACCTTCAGCTCGGTCCAGGAGGGAAAGTACTCGTAGATTTCGCCGAGCACGTCGGGGGTCAGACCGGGGATGACCAACCCCAGCCCCTTCTCGATGTACACGCCCAGGTAGATCATCACGCAGCCGATGTTCAGGGTGATCCAGTTCTTCCGGGTGCGTGGAATGAGGAAGAGCACCAGCGCCGCGATCTGGAAGATCAGCGCCGTCCACACCGGGATGACGATGGCGTTGTGGCCGCGGACGCCGAAGAAGGCGTACTCGTGGAAGATCAGGTGGTGGGTGTCCGAGTAGTACTCCTTGAAGATCTCGGCGCCGAACAGGAACAGGTTCAGAAACATCGCGTAGGCCATGAGCTCGGCCACCTTCCAGATGGCCTCGTCCTGGATCTTGAAGGAGGTGGTCTTGCGAAGCACCTGAAGCAGCATGACGATCAGGGCGGGCCCTGAGCAGAAGGCGGAGGCCAGGAAGCGGGGTGCCAAGATCGAGGCGTTCCAGAAGGGGCGCGCCGGGATGCCGCTGTACAGAAACGCGGTCACGGTGTGAATGGACACCGCCAAGGGAATCGACAACAGCACCAGCGGCACGACGATTTTCGTGCTGTACTTTTTGCCCGTGAACGCCTTGTACACCAGGTACGTCGCGATGGAGAAGTTCAGCAGGAAGTACAGCGTGAGTACCACGACGTCCCAGGCCAGGATGGAGAAGGGCAGGTTGAGCCCGCCCACGATGGGGAATAGGTGCCAGACCCGATCCGGCCGCCCGATGTCCACGGTCACGAACAGAAAACACATGGCGATGGCACTGATGGCGAGCAGCTCCCCGAAAATGACGATCTCCTTGATGGGCCCCCAGTCGTAGATGTAGGCCGGGATGACCAGCACCACGGCGGCAGCGGCGACACCCACCAGGAAGGTGAAGTTGCCGATGTACAGACCCCATGGCACCTGGTCGCGCATGCGGGTGGTGATGAGCCCGGTCGTGACCTGGTCGTAGTAGGCGAACGCGCCCATCAGGACCAGCGCCAGCAGGAAGAGCACCCAGGCGTAGTAGACCTTGCTTCCGATCAGGATCCGTTTGATGCTTCCGAGGAAGAACTGTGCGTAGATCAATGTGGTTCTCCGGGCTCGATCAGGTGGCGTAGAAGTAGTAGAACTTCGGCCTGGTGTTCAGCTCTTCCTTCAGCACCAGCACCCGTTTGTTCTCGAGGATGTAGCGAATCTCGCTCTTGGGATCGAGCAGGTTGCCGAACTTGCGGGCGCCCACCGGGCAGGCCTCGACGCAGGCCGGGTAGCGGCCTTTGCCCGGGATGTTCTGGTCCCGCTCCGCCGCCGGCTTCCCAGTGCGCTGATCCACCGGGGCCCGCACGCGCTGAATGCAGAATGTGCACTTCTCCACGACGCCCTTCATGCGCGGGCGATTGCCCAGGTAGTGCATGTTGGGCTCGATCTCCTCCTCCGGCACGGTGGGCTCCGCCCAGTTGAAGTGACGGGCGCCGTAGGGGCAGGCGACCACGCAGTAGCGACAGCCGATGCACCAGTTGTAGTCGACGACGACGATGCCGTCTTTTTCTTTCCAGGTGGCTTTCACGGGACAGACGCGGGTGCAGGGCGGGTTGCTGCACTGCTGGCAGGCCACCGGAAGATAGTATTTCCCGGGCTCCGGCACCTTCGGCGGATTGTAGTAGGGATCCGAGTGCATCAGATCCACGCCGCGCCGCTTTTCCAGCTCGAGCACCTTGATCCACTGGATCTGCGGCTTGCGGGACTGGTTGTTTTCGTCCACGCAGGCATGGACACAGGTGCGGCAACCGATGCAGCGCGTCAGATCCAGGCCGTACCCGAACACCACTCCGGGCTGCGGCGGCTCCGCCGTGACGGTGATGAGCTGCTTGCCCTTCCTGTTCACCGGGTACTTCTTGCGGTACTCGCGCTCCAGGCCGCTGATGATCTCCTTGACCTCGGCCTTCGAAAGCTCGGAGAAACGGCCCTGGAACACGTCCTTTCCACAGCGGGCCAGGGACAGCGCGGCCGCTGCCGCAGCTGTTGCCTTGAGAAAGCCGCGCCGGCTCGCCTGGAGCTTGGGCAGCCGCTGCCCGGCCTGGCAGGAGGCGCGCTCTGCGCAGTCTGCGGCGGTGCAAGACCGGGCGTCGGCGCACCGACTCGGGTCATCGAAGAGCGGATGTTTTACGGTCATGGCCTGATCTCCTCGGGCCGAACCGGTGGTGGGAGCGGCTTCATCCGCTTGAACTTCGGCTGGTGCGGGTTGTGACACGTGGCGCAGAGCAGGTAGGTCTTCTTGCCGTTCCAGAAGCCCTTCCGTCGTCCGTGTACGCCCACGCGCCAGTCCCGGTAGATCGTTCCGTGACACTGTCCGCACAGCTTGTAGGACTCCGAGAACTTCACTGTCTTGCCGCTAGCGAGGCGGAGCACATTCCGGTCCTTGGCGTTGTGACAGTCCAGACACCAGCGGTTCTTTTCGTCGTGCTTGAGCACGATGTTCTTGTGCTCCTCGGTCAGCGTGCGTCGCTTGGCGTTGAGCTCCATGTCTTCATGGCATTGAGAGCACGGGAAGATGCCCTTCGAAAAGGGCGGAGGGTTGGTTTCGAGCGTGTCGCTTCGGGACGCGACGGCAGGCGCCCCGGCGACCGGGACAGGCTGTTTCTCGGCCGGCCGGCGTGCGGCCATGGCGGCGGGCCGCATCCCGGGAGCCGCGGCGGCGGGCCGCATCCCGGGAGTCATGGCTGGACGCATGTCCGGCAGTGAATCGGCCCTGGATTGACGGAACGTTTCGAAGAGGAATCCCACCGTCACGGAGACGCCGACGGTCAGTGTCACTCCCGTGACGAAGAGAAGTTTGCGGGATTTCATATGCCCTCCAACGGCTCGGTTCGACGCGCCCCGGGCGCGCCCTCGTCGAATCGCTCAAAAATGCGATAAAATTGGCATTATGGGCGATTTTACGGTTGACGCGACTACGGTTTTTCGGGATACAGTATCAATGCGGAGGTCACTCTCGTGCAGCGAAATATTCTGGTCACAATCATCCCCCTCGTCGCGCTGACGACGCTCGGCTGCGAGGCCCCGAACTACGGGGAACGCGGCAGTGTCGAACCGATCTATCCCGTGGAGGAGGCGTCCCATCCTGGCTGGGGATTCCCGGACTGCACCATGTGCCACCAGCTGGACCAGGTGCACGGAGGGGACCGCACGATCGGGCAGTGCTCCCGGTGTCACGGAGGCAACGGTGCCCCCCCCATCACCGAGGATCACCCCGGGTGGCAGCTCCTCGACTGCGGCGCCTGCCACCCCACGGGAACCCACGGTGGGACCTACTCGTTCACGGATTGCGGCGGTTGCCACGGTGGGAACGGCGCGCCGCTCCGACCGGCGAACCACTGGATCGAGAAGTGTAACGACTGCCACGCCGACGGCACCCTTCCGTGGAACGACTGCTCGCACGACGGCCTTCAGCCTCTCGCGCCCGACGCCTGCCTCAACTGCCACCGGTAGCTCCAGTCAATCCGTAACCTTTCGTGGATCAGCGCGCTGCTACGCTGTGAGTCGAGCGCTCTCCTCGTTGGTGTAGTGGAAACATCATATTGTTCCGCCCGGGATTTCTGGGGTATTTTCAAGCTCCGCAATGTGGGAAATAACGTGCTGCATGAAAACACTCCGTAGAAAACACGTAGAATTATACTCATAAACACGACCACTGCGACCGGATCTCTAAAAAAACGGCACATCCGCACCGCCGTAAGGCGCGCTGGAATCGCACCTCGGCGGGGGGGGCGACGAGAGGTGGACCGGGTGGCGGTCGTTCGCCTCATTGTTATGATGAACGGACGAGCTGGGTTGCGGAGGAGTCTGTTATGGTCGGGGGGGCGGTGGGGGGGGCAGCTTCGCTGATGGCGTGCAGCCCGCCGATTCCAGCGCCTTGGTGAGCTCGTCCACGGACTGCCTGAGCAGCTTGCGGGCCAGGTCGACATTGTGCACACCGCCGCTCTGCCGGACCAGGTCGAGGCTCTTGGCCGCTCGCGTCAGGCTCGCCTCGAGGGGCGTGTCCGGGCAGAAGCGTGCCACGGAGCGGGCGGTTTCCAGCAGCGCCGCGACGGACGCGCTGCCGTTCGCCGTATCGGTCTTCCACTCGTCGACCTGGGCTTCGTATCCCTTTTCATGACAGTCGATGCACGTTTTCTTGACGTCCTGGAGGCGATGGCCGGTCCGGATCTTTGCGTGGCAGCCGGTGCACTGAACCTGCTTCGCCATGGGGTCGGGCTTGTACGTCAGATTTCGACCGTCAGCCACCGTTCCGCGTAGAAACGGTCCCTGTGCGGTGTGGCACGACTCGCACTTCGCCTTCTTGTCGTCGTGATGACAGGAGCTCGCGCAGGACGTGGCCTTCGGCTTGGTCTTGCCATGGGGTTTTCGGGTGTGGCAGCTCTGACAGGTGAGCTCGCTGCGGGTGGCGTGGCGGGCGTGGGAAAATCGCGTGCCGCGAACGCCGATGGCGCGTTTCTCGATCCCTACATGGCAGGCCGTGGTGCAGCCCCAGGAGCCCGCCGAGGCAACCTGGGGCGGCGCCGTCACCGTCATCTTCAGCGCCTTGCGCGCCTCGGTCAGCTTCGTCTCAGCGTCGGTGAGCATCCCCCTGATGTACGCCGGGTTGTGCATGCCGCCGCTGCCGTCGTCGCTGACGAGGCCGAGGTTGTAGGCGGCCGTGGCCAGCAGGCCCTCGAGCCGGGTCTTCACGCCGTCCTCGCCCGCGGTTTTCAGCCGCTCGCGCACCGTGGTCAGGTCCTGCCGCAGGCGGGACGTGTCCGCGGTCACGCGCTGTTGCAGGCGGCCGAGCATCCCGGCGAAGGTCTTGCCGTGGCAGTGGATGCAAGTCGCCGACTTGGCTACGCAGAAGTGGCCCGCCGAGCCACCGCCCCGGGGCTTCGCGCCCGGCAGGCAGGAGTGGCAGCCGTCACATCCGACCCGGGTCTGGAACATCCGGCTCGGCTGGGGTTTGATGTCTTTGCCTCCTCGGCCCATGTACACCAGCAGCTGCTTCGAGTGCTTGTCGGTGTGACACGGCTCACAGCTGCTCTGCCGCTTGTGGGGCAGGGGCTCGAGCTGGTGCAGGATTTCGCTGTGACAGTTGAAGCACTCCACCTTGTGCTTGGTCACGTGGAACGTGTGGAGGAAGTCGACGTCCTTGTACTTGGCCAGGTGATTCGCCGCGTTGTGGCAGGTGCGGCAGCGGGGCTTGGGCACCGCGCCGGTTCCCTTGGTGATGCGGCTGTGGCAGTTCCGGCAGGCGATGCCGCGATCGGTGTACTCCTTGTGACGGAAGGGCCGCCCGGCGACCTGGATGACCTCCTGGGGCGGCCCGTGGCAGGTGTTGCAGTCCTCGTGGGTGGCGGTCTGCTTCGACTTGTGAAAGTGGCACTGGAAGCAGGTGGACTTGGTCACCTGCATGTGGCTTCCCACCATGACCTGGGAGTGGCACGAAGTGCAGCGCAGCTTCTTGCCGCGCCGCAGCTCGGTCAGGTGGTGCCGGTGGTCGAAGTACACGCGACCGAACTTGATGCGCCCCGTGAGCAGCCGTTTGGAGTGGCAACCCGAGCGCATGCAGCTGAAGTCGCTCACTTCGGCCCACGGCTTGGTGCCCTCGGTGGCGGTGACGTACTTGGCAACCTGCGACAGGGCCTTGAACTTCCCCTCGAAGGTTTCCAGCAGCCCCGGCTCGTAGTGGCAGTCGGTGCACGGCACGTTCTTGTGCGAGGAGGCCTTCCAGGATTCGTAGTAGGGCTTCATGTTGTGGCAGCTGCTGCAGAACTTCGGCCGGGCGGTATACTCCATGGCCGCGAACATTCCCACGCCGCCCAGGATCGCCAGCACGACGCCGTACTTCACGAGCCTCGCCAGGCGGTATTTCAGTCGGTGCAGCCTCATGGATTTCCAGCCGGCTGCCGGCGCAGGCGCCGGTACTTCAGCCCGAGCAGAAGGATCATCACCAGCAGCAGCGCCAGCACGATTCCCGACGAGAGCTTCCGGTCCCGGATCTCCCGCGTCTTGACCCCCACCTCTTCGTTTGCGTGAGAGAGCAGGCCCTGACCCCGGTCAATCTCCTCCTGCACCTTCTGCTGGGACACCGTGTGGCTGATGGGCCCCAGACGAAGCAGTACACGCCGCGCCTCGGCAAGATCGCTACGCGCGTCCCGCAGCGGTATTCCCACCCGGATCGCGGCCTCGATCCGCTGGCGGGTCGACCGGATCTGTGCCTCGTAGGATCGGATCGCCCGGCCGATGGAGCGAGCGGTCTGTGCACCCTTGTCGGAACCATTTTTCGGATCGTGACATTTGGCGTTGAGGCAACCGCCGGGCGCGGTCTTGGTGAACAGGTCGGCGGTGGGCTCGCCGATGTCGTGGTTCCCGTGGCACGTCGTACACTCGCCCAGCTTCTTCGACTGGAACGCCTCGAAGTGCGGGCTCCGGGTGAAGTTGGTCCGGGTGACGGAGTGGCAGTGCCCACACATATAGGCGACCTCGGTGGAGCGGAAGGTGGTCACGCCGTGGCTGCCGTGGCAGTCGTGGCAGGTGGGGACCTTCAGGTTCTTGCCGGAGAGCAGCCGTCGGCCGTGCACGCCGTTCTGATACCGCGCAAAGGTGTCCGCCGGGAGCTTGTACTTCTTCATCAGCTTGGCGTCGGCGTGGCAGCGGGCACAGGTCTGCGGGATGCGCGCGCGGTATACCGGCGACTCGGTGTCGCTCACTCGCCGAATGTCGTGGCTGTTGTGGCAGTCCACGCAGGTGGCGCCGGGCTTGCCGTCCCTGGCAGCGGCCCGCGCGTGCGCGCCCGTCTTGAATTCGAATAGCTGATCGGCCGGTAGGTGGTACGCGCGCATGGTGCGGACATTGCTGTGGCAGGACGCGCATACGTCGAGGATCGTCTTGCCCCGAAGGCGCCCCCTCCAGCCCTTGGCTGTGGAGTGAGCCTCTTTCTTCTCCATGGAGCGTTGGTTGCCGCCGTGGCAGCCCGTGCAGCTCAGGTTAATGCCGCGGTGGACGCTCTTGGACAGGAGCACCTTCGCTTTTCCATGGCAATATTCGCAGCTGTTGTTCAGGCCCGCCGGGCTCGCCGGGGGGGTCGCGGCGAAGGTGAGGAGCACAGTGGTCAGCAGGTGTGTGGCCATCGTCGGTCCTCCTAGGACATCCGTCCGAGCGCCGCGAGCACGACCTGGAGCGCGATGATTGCGAAGATGAGCGCCGCGGTGGCCTGGTGCCCACGCGGCGTCAGCTCGAGCCGACGGTCAATGGCCGGCACGCTGAGCACCACGACCCAGAGCGCGGCGGTGACGAGGTACACGAGCCAGTGCGGAAGGTGCTGGAACAGGAAGTGCGCCGCAAGCGCGTACCATTCGGGGTGCAGGTCGGCCGGCCGCTTGAGCAGGTCGAGCGGCGGCCCGAGCGTGCGAGGCGCGAACGTCGCCAGCGCGCCGAGCAAGACCACCAGGACGAGGCACCCGATCCCCGCCTGGAGGGCCAGGTGAGGGTAGTAGCTGCGCCGCCTGTCATCGGCGGCGCGGATGTCGTCGATGCGAACCGCCTCCTCCACCCCGTCCAGGCCGCGGAGAAAGGACTCGTCAGCGAGGCTGCAGCCGGTGACCTGCACACAGGGGGGGACGGTGTCCTTGAGGCGCTCCACGGTGCAGCCGCGCTCCTCCGCGGCTAGGACGAGGTCCCTGATGCGCGTTTCGCTCAGATCCGCTTTCAGGATGAGGATCATCGGCGCACCTCCCGGTCGTCTGGCGCCGGCTCCGGTTCCGGTTCCGGTGTCGGGACTTCTTCGTCCTCGGAGGTCTTGTCAACCTCTGTGTCTCCTGGGGTCGTGTTGGTCGCTGGGTTTTCTGGGGCCGGGTCGGCCTTTGCGTCCTCGGAGGTCGCCTCAGCCTTTTCGTCCTCCGGGGTTGTGTCGGCCTCGGCGCCCTCCGAGGTCGCGTCAGCCTCGGCGGGTCCTTCTATGCCGCCGGCGAACCCATATTTGCGCACCAGGTAGATATGGAGCAGCAGGACCAGGAAGGTCAGCCACGGCAAGACCAGGGCGTGAAACGCGTAGATTCGGCTGAGGCTCTCGGACGATACTCCCACGCTGCCGAAGAGGATCGCCTGGAGCAGGTTTCCGACCAGAGGCAGATCGGCGATGATCTGCGCCTCCTGAACCGCGGACCAGTAAGCTGCCTGATCGCCGGGAAGCATGTGGCCAGTGAACCGGAACCCGAGGATCAGCCCAAGGAGCAGCACGCCGAACCCCCACGTGAGGCCGCGCGGTGCGTGGTAGGCGCGCTGTACGATGACCCGGAGCAGGTGAAGCGCTACCACGATGAACAGGACATCGGCGGCCCAGGCATGCACCGAGCGGATCAGCCACCCGAACCGCACCTCGGTGGTGACATAGAGGAGGCTGGCCCGGGCGCCTTCCAGCGTGGGCTGGTAGTAAATGGCAAGCAGGATGCCGGTGAGGCCCTGGACAGTCAGCAGGAACACGGCCAGCACGCCGAACAGATGGGTCCAGTTCACGTGGTCGGGGACCGGGCGGGACAGGGACCTGATCAAGCCGACGGTACCTCCGGCGCCGTTTCCGCCGTTGGTTTCGGTGAGCGGCAGCCAGGAGAGCAGGCGTTGCACAACTTGTTTCGTGTCCATCGTCCCTACCTCTGGATGTGAACGGAGTTACCAATCACGGCGACGCGGTAGCTCTGCAGCGGACGCGGCGGGGGGCCGTCGATGACGTTCCCCTTCACGTCGAATGCGCCGTTGTGGCACGGACAGAGGAGCCGGTGGTGAGTTGCGGACCACTCCACCTGACAGGTGTCCTTGTGGGTGCAGGTAGACGAGAGTGCATAGTACTTCTTCCCGAGGCGGACAAGGATGGCGGGCTGACCGCCCATAGAGAATCTGATCGCCGAGCCTTGAGCGAGCCGGGAGCGTGGGATCACCACATCCTTGCGGGCGTGGCTGCGATGTCTCGGCGGGTAGGAGGCGGCCACGACAGAGGCGCCCAACACCCCTGCGCCGACCACCACGGCGCCACCGATGGCGTAGTCCAGAAAGGTCCGTCGCGTGATGAGCTCGATGGGGCGAATATTATCTCCCATGGGCACCAGGCGCTCCACCTCGCCCAAGGCCTTGAGCTCCCGGATGAGCTTGGCTCCGGGATACGCCCCCGGCGCTGCCAGCAGCGGTCGGGAGCCGCACCCCACCCGGCGAATGGGCAGGCCGAGCGATTTCAGCTCCTTCTCCAGTGAATCCAGGCGATCGGAGTCGATGTCAATGACTGGAACGATGATCACGCAAACCCTCCTTCGAGCGGGGAGACTCGCCGCGTTCGAATTCTCTGGAAAGGCTCAACCGGTCCGAGCGCCAAAGAGCTTGGCCCTCGACGCAAGCCTTTGACGGACAATGGTAATTTAGCGGAGGTCGCCGCCTGAAAGCGCCCCGGGCAACAACTGATTCAGACCCGGTCCCGCCGCAATCTCCCCGGATATCTCGCCCGAATGTCCGTAGGAATCACGGAGAGATTGTGTTGCGCTTTCGGCTACTATGCTTCATGACCAGAGTCCGGTAGCGGTGTTCTGAGGCACCGTTTCCTGGCGATTAGAGAAAGGACATGGAACATTGGCTGCGTTAGGCAGATTGTCTCTAGAGCTCTCGGTATTCATGTGCGGTGTCGCCGTGCTGCTGGCGCTCACTGGGCAATACCTGAAGAATCAGGCGATGCTCAAGGCCTCGCGTCGAGCAGTGACCGCAGTGGCGGTGCTGCTCACCCTGGCAGTGATCGTGCTGGTCGCGCTGATCTTCACGAACGACTTCACGATCATCATGGTGCAGAAGTCCTCCAGCCGGGCGCTGCCCTGGTACTACAAGCTCACGCTGCTGTGGGTGAACCTGGAGAGCTCGATGCTCTTCTGGGCGTGGATCCTGGGCCTCGTGTCGGCGACCTCGGTGCATGCGTATCGGCGCCGTTTGTCGGATCTGGTCCCGAACGCCAGCGTCATCCTGATGTTGGCGGTGGCTTTCTGGATCTATCTGTTACTTTTCCAGAAGAATCCCTTCGACGTGTACCTCGCGGAGTCCTACGTGCTCGGGGAGGGCATGCGCGCGCAGCTCCGGAACCCGTGGATGCTGGTCCATCCCCCGGTGCAGTACCTGGGCTATATCGGAACCACGGTGCCTTTCGCCTTCTGTCTCGCGGCGCTGCTCAGGCCCACGCCTGCGGGCCGGCGTTCTGACGACTGGGTGCGCGCCATGCGCACCTGGATCCTGGCCTCCTGGGTGATGCTCGGCGGCGGTCTCGTCCTCGGCATGATCTGGGCCTATGAGCTCATCGACTGGGGGGGCTGGTGGAGCTGGGATCCCATCGAGAACGCCGCGCTGATCCCGTGGTTCACCGCCACCGCGCTGGTGCACTCGGGGTTGATCCAGATCCGCCGCGGCATGCTGCGCGGGTGGACGGTCTTTCTCACCATGACCACCTTCTGGCTCACCATCGTCGGGACGTTCATGACGCGCTCGGGCATCGTACGCTCGGTGCACTCCTTCGGGGAGGACAAAGCGCTGTTCTGGGCCTTCATCGTGTTCATGGGAATCGGCATGGCGACCAGCTACGGCCTGTTCATTGCGCGCATCGGCGACCTCCTGAAGTCCAAGGTGATGATGCCCGGCTCTCTGGCGCCGTGGTTTGAGGGAGGCGGCGACGGAAAACAGCCGATGACCAGGCGGTTGGCGTCATTTTTCGGCCTCGAGTCCGGCCTCGTCGTGGCGAACTGGGTGCTCTTTCTGTCCGCAGTGTTTGTGCTCACGGCGACGCTCTATCCGACCCTCCACGAAGCCTTCGTCGGGAGTCGGGTCACCGTTGGGCCGCCCTTCTACGTGCGCTACATGGCGCCCCTGGGCTTTGTGCTGCTCGTGCTCACGGCGCTGGCCCCGTTGCTGTCTTGGCGGGGGGGCAACCTCCGTCGGCTCGCGGAGCAGGTCTTTTGGCCCTTCGTGAGCATGGCTGTTGTGGCCATGGCGCTTCCGCTCCTGTGGCCCGATGTGTTCCCCACCCGGGACGTCCAGCTCGGCGGCGCGACCTACACGTTTCCCGGCATCAGCTGGACCCAGTTCACAATCGGGTTCAGCGCCTTTTTGGGCGTCGCGGTCTTCCAGCAGATGTTCAAGCTTTCACGCGCTCGCGCGCGGGCACAGAAGGAGCCCTTCCTGCTCGCCCTCGGTCGCACCCTGGCCAGGAATCGGCTTCGCTACGGGGCCTATCTCATCCACATCGGCGTGGCGCTGATGTACATCGGCTTCGCCGGGAAACCACTAGTCATTCAGCGGGACGCCTCGCTCCGCCCGGGGGAGTCGCTCAAGGTGGCCGGGACGGAGTTTCAGTACCACAGCCTCGTGTCCAACCAGGGAAAGCAGGCGGACGTGGTTCAGGCGATCATTCTCACCCGCGAGCTCGACAATCCGGTCATGCAGGTGCTAACGCCCTACGAGAAGATCTATCGGGACAAGCGAGGGATGCCGATCAGCGAGGCCGCCATAGTTCGTGGCTTTGCCCGGGACTGGCACGTGCGGCTCGCGGGCTGGCGGCAGGATCGGATCTCCCTCAAAGTGGCGGTGCATCCACTGGTCAGCTGGCTCTGGATCGGGTTCCTGGTCATGGTTGTGGGGGCGGTCATCTGTATGGTGCCGCAGCTCACGAGACGTCGGACGGAGGAGGCGCCGCCGAAGGAGCCGGTGGCGTGGCGGTCCGGTCGCGTCCTGATCACCGCGGGGGGAGTCGCGCTCTGTCTCGTGGGATTGGCGATCTACATCGGGTCCGGCATTCGCGGCCGGCATGCGGGGGCCGGCTTCGTGCTGTGGATCCTGGGTGCCGGAGTGCTCGTCGCCGTGGCAAGCGTTCTCCGGACGGCCTGGCCGTTCCTGTCGACCTCGAAGGAGCCTGCGCTGCGGCCGTTGCGGCGTGATCAGGACGACGAGCAGGATCGCTGGGTGTTTGAGCTCCGGCGCCTCGAGGACGAGCTCGCCACGGGCAAGATCACCGAAGAGCAGCACGCCGAGTGGACGCGCGCGGCGCGCCTTGAGCTCGCGCGGATTCTCGCGCAGCGAGACGCCGAAGCGCAGCGAGACGTGTTCCGAGCGGAGCTCGAACGGGCGCCCGACGGGGAGCGAGGCTCTGAGCAAAAGAAGGGGTCCGAAGGAAAGACGAAGTGGACGGCCAAGACGAAAGACACGGCCGAGAAGAAGGAAGAGGTCGAGAGGAAGGGCGAGGCCGAGAAGAAGGGTGGAGCCGAGAAGAGGGGTGGAGCCGAGAAGAAGGGTGGAGCCGAGAAGAAGGAAGAGGAGGAACAGTCATGAGCGCGACGCTGATCATGGTGGCCGCGTTGTCGGTTCTGACCACGCCGGCTCTTTCCCAAGGGCAAGGGTTCGATCATCAGAAGGCGCTGCCGCGTCCGTTGATGGATCAGTCACTGCCCAAGGGGACGGTGTCGGTGCTGGTTCGGGGGATCAAGCTTCCCACAGAGCGTGTCGAAGCGCTGGTTGTTCCGGCGGATGCGCAGGTATCCAGCGTCGAGTCGGCGCGTAAGGCAGCGCTAGTCCGGGGGACCACCAACGAAAAAGGGCGGATCTTTCTCCAGGCGGGCGTGGCTGCAGGGAAGCAGATCCGCGCGGTCGTGATTCGCGGCAAGCAAGTCCGCCTGAGCGTTCCCTTCGAGCTCCCGGTAGCCGGCGGAGCCCGACTGCTGTTCATCGTGGGCAAGCACCGTATGCCGAGCGGAACGCCCAGCGCCGGGGATGATCACGATCAAGGGCACGAACACGGCTCACCTGTGCCTTCGGGGCCGACCTCCAACGATCCGTCCAAGCTCGAGCTCTGGATCTCTGTTCAATTGATGGGGCTGGAACGCGACGAGCTGCACGTGGCGTTGAGCTACACGGTCTTGAATCGCGGGTCCTTGACCTATTCTCCGGGCAAGCACGGTCTGTTCCTGCCCACTCCGGCAGGGGCCAAGGGGGTGGCGGTCCCCCGGGGCACCCGCGGAGTCAAGGTGGAGAAACGGGGTCTGGTTGTGCAGCAGCGAGTGGCGACCGGGCGGCACGGGCTGCGAGTGACGTGTTCCTTCAGGTTCGACGTGGACCGGTCCGCCCGCACCGTGAGCCTGAGCTCTGCGTTGCCGATCATCGGCTACGCCGTGTCCCTCGGAAAGTGGAAGGGCGTGTACGTGGAGTCAGACCAGCTCGGCAAGGCGCAGGAGGTGGAGGCGCACCGAGCCGGCGCTCCGCCGACGCTCGTGTACCGCAGCCTTTCCGGGGCATTTCCCAGCCGGACCGTGAAGTTCCAAATCAAGGGCCTGCCGGTGCGAAGCCGCACCCAGTCGGCCGTATTTCTAGGCCTGGCGGCGCTGCTCGTGGCCCTCGGATTCGGAGTGGCCCTCGCGCGGCCCCGCAAGTCACTGCTCGGCGGAGGTGATCAGGCCGGAGGGGGCGAGCACGAGCCGCGGGACCGGGTAGAGCCGCGAGTAGAAGACCTGGTACGGCTCGAGCAGGACCGGCTCCTCGGCCGCCTCGACGAGGCGCAGGTAGCAGCCCGCCACGAAGAGATCCTCACGAACCGCTAGACAGTACCCTTCACCGCCCCAAAGCGACTTCTCGATCCCTTGTCGCTGGCCCCCCCTGGAACACTCTCGGATCTCCGAGCTCCGAGCTCCGCTTTCCGAATACAGATTTCCGATTCTGTTTCCTCGGGGTGTAGAAATCGGAGGTCGGAGGTCGGAGATCAGAGATCGGAGATCCTGGCAGTTTCATAAGGACATCATCCTATCTGATCTGCATTGCCGCTAGCCGGGGAAGAGGCGGCTGGCCATGGCCCAGTAGATCAGGATGATCAGGGCTACGCCCACGGTGAAGGCGAGCATGCCGATGGGAACGAAGATGCGGCGCCAACGGGGCCACTCGTCCTGCACCCGCTCCTGATTGAGCTTGCCCGCGGCTTCGAGACGATCGTACAGCCGCTTCCGCTCGTGCAGCATCTCCTCCTCGGTGATCCGGCCGGAGAAGATGACCGGGTCCATGGGGAACTTCTCGATGCGGAAGTGCACGTTGAAGAAGTGGAAGGTGAAGATGAAGCCGGCGGCCAGCAGCGCCTCGTCGCTGTGGATGACGTGGGCGACGTTGATGATCCAGCCCGGGAACACCGTGGTGACCGTCTCGGGGATCCACATCACCACTCCGGAGAGCCCGATGATCGCGACCCCCCAGAACACCGCCAGATAGTCGAACTTCTCCCAGTAGGTCCAACGGTCGAACTGTGGCCGGGGCCCGCGACCGAAGAACCACTTCTGGTGCGCCCAGAAATCCTTGAAGTCCTGAAGGTTGGGCACGGGTGTGTCCGGCCCGAACAGAAAGCCCAGCAGCCTCCGGAAGGAGAAGCGGCCCTTGTCGTTTTGGAACTCGGGCCGAGCTCGCCAGAGCGGACCGATGAGGCTCACGATGTGGATCACGAAGTATAGCAGCGTCAGGAAGGCGCCCAGCCGGTGCAGCCAGGCCGCCACGGCGGGCCCCCCCATGCCGTCGAGCAGCCACCGGGCCCAGCCGGTGTAGTAGAACTTGAGCGGCATGCCGGTGATGGTCAGCAGCAGGAAGCTGATGATCACCAGGAAGTGGCAGAAGCGGTCCACGGGGCGGAAACGGACGAAGAGCTTGCCCTCCTTCTCCTCGCGCACCTTTTCCCGCGCCTCGCGGAAGGCCTTGGGGTTCCGGATCAGCAGCACCACCGACCGGACGAACCACAGCAGGGTGTGGATGCCGAAGAAGCCGAAGACCCCCAGGAGCAGCATGGTCATGAGCAGGTAGGTCCAGTAGAGCTTGGGGTAGTTCTTCTTGTCGGCGTGATCCCCGTGAGCGAGGTACCCTGTGAAGCCTTCGGAGGCTCTGGGATGGCACTTCTGGCACGTCTTGAGCTTGTTCTGCTTTGACAGGTGGGACTTGGGGTTCGTGTGGGGCAGCACGTCGTGGTGACCGTGGCAGTCGTAGCAGGCCGCGACGTTCTTGGAGCCGAGCGCGATGGCCTTGCCGTGGTACGTCTCCCGATAACGCTTCAGTCGGTCCTTGTGGCACTTGCCGCAGCTCTCGTCGCTCGCTAGCTTGAACATGCCCCTGGTGGGCTTGATGATCTTGTGAGACGTGTGACAGTCGATGCACACCGGCCCGCGCCTCTTCATCCCCTGTTTTTTGTACTTGGTGTGCAGTTGGCCGTGCACGGATTGGTCGTAGATCTTCGAGATCCCCACGTGGCACTTGCCGCAGGTGTTGGGGACATTGTTCCAGTGGATGGGGGAGCGCGGGTCTGAGTCGCGTTGGATATCGTGACTGCCGTGGCAGTCGGTGCAGCCGGGCGCCACGATGAGTCCGGCTTTGAGCAGGCCCCGCCCGTGGATGGAGTCCATGTAGTGGCGGGCGGCCTTGGGCAGCTTGATGTTGTGCGCCTTGGCCAGCTTCGGGTTGTTGTGGCAGTTGGCGCAGGTGAAGGGCAGCCGCATCTTGTACACCCTGGAGCGCGGATCCTTCACCTTGACGATGTCGTGGGCGCCGTGGCAGTCGCCGCAATAGGCCATGCCCTTCTTGCCCTTGGCGAGGGCTTTGCCGTGCACGCTGCCCTTGTAGATCTTGGCCTGCTTCTCGTGGCAGTTGGCGCAGTTGGGCAGCCCCACGGGCGTTTTATGCTTCTGGCCTTCCTTGGCATTGGAGAGCTGATCGTGGCAGTCGGTGCAGTCGTTGTCCTTGTGTACTGACTTCTTCAGCGGCGGCAGGGCGACGTTGAGGTGTCGGGCCGGGTCCACCAGTTTCTGATTCATTCCGGCCTTAGAGTGGCATTTCTTGCACCACTGCTGGGCCTGCGCTGTGGAGGGGAGGGCGGTCAGCGACAGCAACACCACCAACGACGCGAGCCACGCCAGCGGGGTGACATGAGTGTTGTTCTTACTGCGAATCATTTTGTGCCTCTGTCGAGCCGACTGGGCCGCGGTGACTGGGGTGATCCCAGGACATGGGGACCGGAGCATTGGGACATAATACGCGTATACCGCGTACGCACGCTCAGGTCATACAACCGAATCTCCCGGGACGAACTACCGGGAACTTACTGAGTTCCGGGCCGTGTTCCGGGGTTAGCACATATTTTTAGTAATATGGTAAGTTATAAGGGATTCGCTCGGTTCCGTCCTCCGGGAGGTGTCTCGACGGCTCGTTACCGTTCGAGCTCGATGGTCAAGGCCACCATGGCTTCGATGAACCACGAGAGGATTTCTTCCTTGTAGTATTTGGGCATGGCAAGCGCCTGCTGACCCTTCACCGCGAGCCGATATTCAACCCCCTGCGCATCGAGCTGCAGGCTGAGGGGAATCGAACGGCGGAGCGTGTCCAGGTGCCCTTGCACGCCGGGCTTGGCGAGTAGCGTCGCGACGGCGTCGGAGGGCTCTCCCGCGTGGACGTAGGAACCCCACTCCACGCCCGAGCTCGGATTCGCGCCGAAAGTGGCGGCGGCGTGCTTCCACCAGGCGCGATCGGCCAGCACGAGTCGGGTCGGCGCGGGTGTCGGCCGCCCCATGACGCGGAGCGACTGACTCGTCCGACTCCCCTCGGTGGCCGTGTGAAAGACGAAGCGATGCCCGTCGTGGGCCCCGTTGAGCTCGAAGTCGCCGGCGCCGGCCCCCCCCTCGAACTTCGTCACCGCGCCGTAGTACTTGGCAGCCACGGACTCGAAGGACTGCCGGAAGCCTCGCAGGGCTCGTTTCACCACGAGGTACATCACGATCCCGGCCACCACAGGCGCCACGACGTAGTAGATCGTGCCCGCGTCGCTCTTGTCGCAGGCCGGGAGCAGCGCTGAGCAGGCGAGGAGGGCGATCCCGGTCGGTTTTGGCATGGCGCCATTTTACTGGCATCGTCCGGCTCCGACAACGGAACAGACGCCGCTGCTGGTTCCGCGTCCACCGGCCCCTTTTTTCGGTAATATGACCCCGTGTCCGAGGTCGCGATCGAGGAGCTCCACATGACGATTCGCAGGTCTGGTTCGCTGTCCCACGCCTTCCCCGGGTCTTCGGGCCACTGGCTGATTCTGGCGGGCCTGTTCGTGATGGTCGCGGCCTGCTCCGACGAGCCCCTGCCCGGCGACTTCCCCAACCTGCCGGGGGGGAATCCGCTCGTCCCCGAGGTGGCCCTGCTGCCGTTCCCTTGTGACTTCTACCTCGTGGACGATCCTGCGACGAGGACCGGTCGACGGGTGTCGATTCCGCAGGAAGCGCTGCCCGAGGTCGTGCCTGCACAGATTTTCGATCAGGCCGACGGCTTCAGCATGTCCCCTGCCATCCTGGCTTGGCTCCCGGGAGGCGTGGACCTGACCTCGCTGCCCGATCCCCTGGATCCGGGTGCCACGCTCGAGGACGACTCCCCGGTGTTCCTGATCGACACTGACCGCTGGCAGCGGATCCCGGCCCTGGTGGAGTTGGATCAGAACACTGACGACGTGGCACAGCAGCTGCTGATCGTGCGCGCGCACTACAAGCTCGAACCCGCCACCGGCTACGTCGTGGTGATCCGGGACTCGGTGCGCAACCGCGAGGGCGAGCCGCACGCAGCCAATGCTGCATTTCGCGCGCTGCGGGACGGCCGGGCCACGGCGGATCCGGACATCGAAGTCCAGCGGGCCTCCTTCGAGCTGGTGAACGAGGCCATCGGCTGGTCGAACCTCGACCCCGAGGAGGTGGTGCTGGCCTGGTCCTTCCACACGCGGTCAGAGGAGCAGGTGGTGAGCACGCTGCTCGAGATCCAGCGTCAGACTTGGGAGGCCGACGCGGGCGACTACACCCTCGACGCCTCGGAGCTCGACGGGCAGAACTGGAAAATCGACGGGACCTTCCAGGCGCCCAATTTCCTGAACGCCGACGGCTACGTGGAGCTCGACTCCGAAGGCCTGCCGATCCTGCAGGGCCGGGCGGACGTAACCTTCCGGCTCACGATTCCCACCTCCGTGGACGAGACGCGGCCGGTTGTCCTGTACGGCCACGGCTTTTTCAGCAGCAAGGAGGAGTCCAGCGGCGGAGGGGTGAATCAGCTCTGTCGTGAGCGACGGTTCAGCGCCGTGGCTACCGACTTCGGGTTCAACGAGGGCGACGCGCTCACGCAGCTGGAGATCATGGCCGTGCGGCTCGAGGACATCGACTGGCTCATTTCCCTGCACTACCAGAAGCTCGCCAACCAGACCTCGCTGGCGAAGCTCGTGCGGGACCGCCTCGCGCCGGAGATCACGGCAGACGTGGGCAACGGCTCGTTCTTCCCCTTGGACGGCGACAACGTGCACTACTCCGGCATCTCCAACGGGGGCACCTTCGGCTACGTGGTGGCGTCGACCTCCCCGGCCTTCCGACGGGCGGCGCTCATCGTGGGCGGCGGCGGCCTGACGCACTTCCTCCAGCGCGCGGTGAACTGGCGCGACTTCGAGTGGTTTTTCCAGGACATCTTCGAGAACCCGCTGGAGATCCAGATCCTGCTTTCCGTGATGCAGATGAGCATGGATCCTATCG
>JBDRSE010000022.1:0-9645 GCA_043825095.1 bacterium | reverse complement strand
GCGTCGGTCCGGGGCCCACGGCCTGCAACATCCAGACGTACGACGACTTCTGCGACGGAGAGATCCTCGAACGCTGCGTGCACGGCTGGCGTTCCACGTTCGACTGCTCCAGCCTCCCCGGCCAGCAGACCTGCAACCCGGCCACCACCATGTGCGGCCCGGCCGGCACGCAGTGCACCACCGCCCAGGAGTCTTGCCAGGGCACCCGAATCCGCATCTGCGTGGACGGATTCCTCACGGAGGTCGACTGCGCTGACCTCGGCTTCGCTCGCTGCGAGGTCCTCGGCGGCGGCGCCCACTGTCGCCCCTGAGTCGGACGAAGATCGACTTACAAGCAATCGGAAACTGAAGGTACGAAGGATGGCTGTCGGTCCCGTCGCGCATTCGGCGGGCACCGGAAGGAGTGCCGGCTACGACACTAGAAGCGACGCCCGCGACCGCCGTCTGGACTGCTGCGGCGCTCCTCCCGCGGGCGAGCCTGGTTGACAACCAGCGCGCGGCCGTCCACCTCGCGGTCGTTCAACGTCTTGATCGCATTGGTCGCCTGTCCGTCGTCGAGCATCTCCACGAAACCGAACCCGCGGGACCGCCCCGTTTCGCGGTTGGTGATGATCACGGCAGAGTCGACAGCTCCGAATTCCTCGAATAGTGTCCGAAGCTCAGCGTCCCCCATGCCAAATGGCGCGTTTCCTACATAAACCCTCACGATTTCCCTATCCTTGCCCGATCAAAGCGATCTCAGAACCTGCGCCGCTGCTCGGGCGTTCCGGCCCAGGCTCCAGTTGTTTTCCTCAGCCCGTTCGTGGACCAAGGGCCCCACGATACAACGAATTTCCCAAAAATCAAGAGATGTGCTGAAAAAGTAGGCAACTGGTTTTCATGATTGTGATTTTTGGGACTTGTCCCTGCAGAATCCACAGGCATGTCGAATATCAGGCGTCCAGATCCCAGGTCTCGATGGGGGTCGAGAAAACAGGATGACACTTTCCCTTGCATTTCAGGCTCGGAAGGGTCAGTTTTCTGGCTGCCGCAAGGAGAAGAACCCAATGCTCAGCAAGACCTTGACCACTGTGCTGACCGCAGGCTTCGCCGTCGCGTGCCTGCACGCCTGCAAAAAAGAACCCAAGACAAAGTCCGGCGCCAAGTCCACCCCGGGCGAGGGCATGTACGAAGAGAGCCTGCCTCCGGATGACTCGCCGCCGCGGCCCGTTACCAAACGCGCGCCTCAGCCCCTCGGTCCGGAGCTCGCGGGTTCCCACATCCTGATCGCCTACAAGGGTTCCCAGCGCGCCAAGCCCGAGGTCACGCGCACCAAGGAGGAGGCGAAGAAGTTCGCCCAGCAGCTCTCTGATCAGCTCAAGAAGAACCCCAAGATCTTCGCCGAGCTGGCCAAGAAACACTCCAACGGCCCCTCCGGGCCGCGGGGTGGGTTCCTCGGCTCGTGGAACAAGGGCCGCATGGTCCCCGCCTTTGACAACGCCATCTCGACGATGAAGATCGGCGAGGTTTCCGGCGTGGTGGAAACGCCCTTCGGCTTCCATGTGCTCATCCGCATGCCGTTGCCGCCCACCTATGCCGGCCGGCACATCCTCATCGCGTACAAAGGTTCTCAGCGGGCCCGCCCGAACGTGACTCGCAGCAAGGAAGAGGCGCTGAAGTTTGCCAAACAGCTGTCGGCCCAGCTCAAGAAGGACCCCTCCAAGTTCGTGGAGCTGGCCAAGCAGCACTCCAACGGCCCGTCCGGCCCGCGCGGCGGCAGCCTGGGAACCTGGAAGAAGGGCCGCATGGTGCCCGAATTCGACACCGCCATCGAGAAGCTCAAGATCGGCGAGGTTTCCGACACGGTGGAAACCCCCTTCGGATACCATGTCATCAAGCGCGAGGATCCCAAGACCATGCCCACGCCCCGCATGCAGATGCCTCGCAGGCGCTGAGGTCTGGCACACCTGCACTTCACTAGACCTTGACGCGCATCCCATCCACTGATAAGAAACGCTGGCTTTACCACCCGTAGCTGGAGATGGTCCGATGGCAAATACGAAGAAACAGTCCCGCGAAGAGCGCAAGGCGAGCAAGCGCAAGGCTCGTGGCGAGCTGAAGAAGCTCTTCGGCACCTTGAACCGCAAGCAGCGTCGCACGCTCCGGGCCGAGCCCCAGGGCCTCCGGACCTTCATCGCCAAACAGGAAAAGGCCGAGTAGCCTACCCCGCCTCCTTACCGCTGCCCGCCCATGCGTTTCAGGCGCCAGACCAGCTGACCCGCGCCGTGCCGGGTAAGGATGAGGGTGTCCCCTTCGAGCTTGAAGGAGCGCACCTCCTTTTTTCCAGCGACCTCAGAGAACAGGCGACTGCCCGAGATCTTCCACGTGCCCTCGGTCCGCGTGGGCTTGGTGCGCTTCACGCCGTGCACCAGGAGCTTGCCGCCGGACTGGAAGCGCAGCCGGATCTTGAAGTACTTGGGGAGCGGAACGTCCATGCCGCTCATCCGCACCCGCTCGAGCCCCCAGAGCCCGACCAGGCCGCCTTTCTCGATCACCGCATCCACCCCGCCACCCTGCGGAGCGGGCCGCGCCGGTGCCTGCTGCTTCCCCATCGGCCGAGGCGCGGACGGGGTCGGACGGCCCGTCGGGCCCAGGCGCATCCCCGGCGGCGCGGCCTTCGGCACGTCTGACGGTCGGTCCTTAGAAGGCTCCTTCCGACAAGCCGCACCGCAGCACAGGCACACCGCGAGAGCTGCCCATCGCCGAGCCCGAAAGTCACGCATCGTCCGTTCTCCTGCCCGTCTTCCTCCGGACTATACGCCACCCACCCCGGCTCTGGCCACCTGTCCGATTGACTTGGACCCGGCCCTGGCCGTACCGTTGTGATCAGGCGTCACCAACATCCAGACGCGAGAGGTGGACGATGAGACTCCGAGGACTCGGCGTGGTCCTGCTGATCGGCTTGCTGGCCCTGATGGGCTGCGGGCCGACCACGACCCAGGCGGGTGGTGACGGGGGGGAGGGAGACGGCTTCATCCCGCCGGGTGACGACGAGGACGGAGATTACATCTCCGACTACCATGAAAACCGCGCCGAGGATCGAGACACCGACAACGACGGCGTGCCGGACTACCTCGACCCGGACTCGGACAACGACGGCATCTCCGACCGGCTCGAGGCCGGCGACAGCGACGTGTCCACCGCGCCCCAGGACACCGACGGCGACGGCATCCCCGACTTCCGGGACAACGACAGCGACAACGACGGCATCTCGGACGGGGACGAGGACATCAACGGGAACGGCCAGCTCGATCCAGGAGAGTCCGACCCACGCAACGAGGACACTGACGGCGACGGGGCCAGCGACCTGATCGAGGCCGTGGCGGGCACCGATCCCCAGGACCCCTCGGACAACCCCGAGGCCCACGGCAACTTCGTGTTCCTGGTGCCCTACATGGGACCTCCGGAGCCTCTCGAAGACGACCTGCGTTTCCGCACGAACATCCGCAAGGTGGACCTGTACTTCCTCGAGGACATCTCGGTGTCCATGCAGGCGGAGCTGCAGTCCATCCATGACAACGTGATCACCATCCTGGACGAGCTGACCTGCGACCTCGGCGAAAATCACACGAGCTGCCCGTCGGACTGTCTGCTGAGCTGCGGCGACGGCACCTGTGACGCGGCCACGGAAACCCCGCGAAACTGCCCCTACGACTGCTTCGGCACCTGTGGCGACGGGGTGTGCATCGCCAACGAAACCGCCAACGGCTGCCCGGCCGACTGCCCGGCGAGCTGCGGGGACGGGACCTGCGACGCCGGGGAGGACGCCGCCACCTGCCCGAGTGACTGCGTGGGCACCTGCGGAGACGCCATCTGCCACGCCGGAGAGCAGCCCGCCATCACGGCCTGTATCCCGGATCTTTGGTCCGGCGCCGGCGCCTTTGGTACCGCCAGCGACGCCGCCGCGTGCCACACCAGCAGCAGCTGTGATCCGACGGGCGACGGCAACTTCGCCTATCAGAACCTGCTGAACATCCAGCCCGACCCCACAGCCACGCAGACCGCCCTGCCCGACTGGTGCTGGGGACAGCCGTGCTGGGAGCCCGGGCTGGCGGCGACCTTCTTCACCGTGACCGGGTACGGCACCCAGTCCGCCATCGCGGCGGGTTACCAGGTGCCGCCCCTCGTCGTGCCCGAGCCCGTTTCCTGTCCGTACGGCTACCGGGGGTACCCATGCTTCCGGCCGGACTCGCTGCCCATCATCCTGCTGATCGGGGACGAGAAGTTCGGCGAGTGCTACCTGCCCGACGGGGCGAGCCTCGGCGACTGCGTGAGCGTCAGGCCGCAGCTGATGGCCACCCCCGACTTCCCCGTCACCGCGGGGGCGGTGAACGACCTGGGCGCCAAGATCATCGGCATCCAGGGCAATGGCGGCGGGGGGAGCCTCACGGCGGAGTTCGAGAAGCTCTGCGAGCAGACCGGCTCGGTGGACTCGAACGGCGTTCCCTACGTCTTCCAAGGCGCCGACGCCAACGCCGGCCAAGCCATCGCCGACGGTATCCGGGAGCTCACGTCCTCGCTGCCCCTGGACATGACCGCCGTGATGATGGACGACGACACGGACACCGTGGACACCGTCGCGGCGTTCCTAGACTACATGGAAACCCACACCCCCGGCACTCCGGAGTGCATCGACTGGCCCGACCTCGAGGACACCGACGCGGACGGATACACCGACAAGTTCCTCGCGGTGAACGCCGGCCTCCCGGTCTGCTGGAAGATCCACGTCAAGCAGAACACCACCGTGCCGGCCAACGACGATATCCAAATCTTCCGCGCCGAGGTCCACCTGTGGGGCAACGGCGTCACGCTCCTGGACACCCGCACGGTCTGGTTCGTGGTGCCGCCCAACATCTCGGGCCCCCCCATCGACTAAGAAAAAGCGGGGACCGACTGAGGAAGAATGGGGACGGTCCCCGTTGACACAGCCCACGTCCCGCCACTATTCTGCGTTAATCTCTCCACTTACTCAGTGGGAGGCCAATGTGCGATCCCGGGTGATGACCGCCGGGAGTAGGAAGGTGAAAACAACATGCATATCGAGGACATCGACCTGAACGGGCGGCTTGAGAAGACCTGGGCGGAGAGCGAGCGAAGCGTGACGCCAGACGTGACCATTGCCCGGGCCTTGGAAGCGACGCGCTCCATCGGCATCGAGCTCGAGGTCGTGCCCTTCGTGCACGGAGACGTCTTCTGGACCGCGCGAATCAACACCGACTTCAAGGCCCAATTGTCAGCCAACGTTCGGCACTTCCGGGTCGGCGGCAAGGGACCCTCTGAGAAGCAGGCCACGGCCAGCTGCGTCATGGAGTTCATCGAGCGCTGGTCCCAGTATCGCTTCACAGAGGCCGCGCGGAAGCAGTACGAGTGCTACGATCTGCGCGAGCAGCGAACCTACGAAATCAGCGCCATGTCCGACATCTACGACACCAAGTGCGTGGCCGCGGGCAACAACTACGAGGAGGCGATCCTCCACTGCCTGCACGAGCTGATCGAGACCCGGATGGCGAACTCCCTGTGGAAGCCCTTCCGAATCGTCGAGCCGCAGACGCTCTATCCCGACCTCCCGGAGTGGGTCCACCGCAACATGCTGCTCGTGCTGACTCCCAACGATGTGCCAGAGTTCTACCACATCACCGCGGTCAAATATCCGTCCAACGGGCAGTTCGACACCCGGGTCCGGGATCAGATCATCAAGGTGGAGGGGCAGCTGTTCTGGTCGCCCGCCAATCGGCCGACCAACTATCACAGCCCGAACTCGGGCAGCGCCGCCGGGCTCAATCCCGCCCTCTGCGCCTTCCGCGCCATGAACGAGGTCTTCCAGGGGGACTACCGCGCCTTGGACGACGGCAAGAAGCGCCCCCCTCCGGAGTTCATCCAGGTGGCGACATCCGAGGACCTGCCGAGCTACGAAACAGACTCCATCACCGATGACATCCGGATCATCCTGGATCGGCTCGGCGAGGACGTGTTCGTCGGGGTGATCGACCTGACCGACCCTAAGCTCGGAATCCCGGTGGTGAAGCTTGTTTCCGACTATGATCCGGTCACGGCCCTCGCGGCGCGAAGGACCTTGGCTTTCTTCTACGATTTCTGTTAGTTGAGTGATCTTGGGCAATACTTGGTCGATTCGAAACAACAGGGTCCATCGATGCCATTGGCTTTGTCATTGACAGCCCCGCCACAAGGGCCCTATGCTTTGATTTATTCCAATCGGGGAGTGAACTCATGGACGACAAGAAAAAGACCCAGAACGATTCAGTCGACACCGTTGAGAGCCGGGAGCTTTCTCGGCGTGAGCTGTTGCGAAAGGGGTACTCCACCGCCCTCGTCGGCCTCCTGCTCGGCGTCGGTACCGGCGTGGCCGCCTCGGGCTGCTATGACGACTACTACTCAGACTACTACTCCAACTACTACTCCAACTACTATTCCAACTACTACTCCGACTACTACAACTACTACTCCAACTACTACTCCAACTACTACAACTACTCCGCCACCTAGGAGCAGGCCCGGCAGCATTCGACAGCCGAGCATTTGTTGGACAGCCCCGCTCCGCGTCTTCCCTTGTGCGGTGAAGCGACCCACCGGCTCCCTGACCTTCAAGAGACCCGCATGACGAACAGCACGTACGGTGGGGCCGAGACGCCATGAACATCCTGCTCACGAACCGGTGCAACCGGCGCTGCAGCTACTGCTTCGCTCAGGAACGGATCTCCTTTGGCAAGGAGGAAGGCCAGCAGCACGCGGCCCCGGAGCTCATCTCCGAGGAGAATTTCCGAACCGCGCTCGCCTTCGCCCAAAAGAGCAAGATCCCCATGATCGGCCTGCTGGGGGGAGAGCCGTCCCTGCACCCGCAGTTCATCCAGTTTCTGGAGCTCGTGCGAGACGCCGAGCTCACGGCCAAGGTGTTCACCAACGGCCTGTGGAAGCAGGAACAGATCGACGCGGTCGCCGAGCTCTTCGATCCGGCGCAGGAGCGCATCAATTTGGTGGTGAACGTGAACGGCCCCCAGCGGACCCCGGCTGACCACCAACGGAGACAGGAGCACCTCCTGTCGCGCCTGGGGCGCCGCTGCTCCCTCAGCTTCAACATCTCTCGCGTCGACTTCGATCCGGGCTTCCTCGTGGACCTGATCACGCGCTACCGGACCAAGGGCAACATCCGGCTGGGGGTGGCGCAGCCCCTGGCCGACATGAAGAACGAGCACATCGACATCGCCGACTACCGGGAGATGGTCCCGACCCTGATGAAGCTCGCCCAGGCCTGCGATGAAAACGACATCAGCCTCGGCTTTGATTGCGGCTTCCTGCTGTGCATGTTCACCCCGGAGGAGCACGGCCGCCTCTTCTACAGCGGCGCTCGCTTCAAGGCCACGTGCGGGCCGGCCATCGACGTGGGCACCGACCTGTCCACGTGGTCGTGCTTCCCGCTGTCCACGTTCTCCCAGGGGGCGCGGCTGACCGATTTCGAGCACCTCGACGAGGTGGCAAACTACTTCAAGAAGAAGTTCAAGCCGCTGTTTCAGGCCGGCGCGCTGCCGGATTGCCGGGCCTGCCGGCATCGGAAACGAAATCAGTGCCCGGGCGGATGCGCGGCGCACGTCTATCGGAGACTCAACCCATGACAGGCTCCCGCCCCACACCCCCCGCAGACAGCGGCCCCTCGGCAGCGCTCCGCGGCTTCACCGTCATCTTCAAGGGCTCCAACCGGTGCAACGCAAAATGCACGTTCTGCTCGGTGGGCCAACCCGGCGCGCGGGTCGTGTCCTGGGACGACTTCGAGATCGTCGCCAGCAACCTGGAGGCGCTCGTGGCGGCGTGGCCCCTGGGCCGGCTGGAGTTCACCTTCCACGGCGGTGAGCCGACCCTGCTCGGCGCAGACTTCATCGACCGCGCCTGCGAGCGAATCCGGCGGTTGCCGCTCCGCACCAGCTTCTCCATGCAGTCGAACCTGCTCAGCTGGGACGACGACATCGACCGCGTGGTGGAGAAGCACGGGATCACCGTCGGGTCCTCCCTGGATCCCATCGCCGGAGATCGGCTGGACGCAAAGGGAGAGAACGCCTACCCCACCTGGCTCAAGAACTACCTGCGGGTGGCGTCGAAGCGCAAGGCGCCCGGGGCGATCTTCGTGGTGACGCGGAAGGCCCTCGGGCAGGCTCGCACGCTCTTCGAAATCGCCGAGTCCATCGCCTCTGCTACGGGACAGCGCTTCGGTCTGCAGGTGAATCCCGTCTACGGACAGGGTCGCGCCGCGGAGCAGGACTCCGTGCTGATCACGCCCGAGGAGTTCGGCGGCTTCCTGATCGAGATGTGGCAGGCCTGGCGGGCGTCGCCGGACGCGGTCCGCCTCACGCCCATCGAAGACATCGCGAACTACTTCTTCCCGGTGCCGGGCCGGACCGTGGCCCTGAGCTGCACCTTCAACCGGGACTGTTCCCGTAGCCACGTGGGCATCGACTACGACCTCAACGTCGCCTCCTGCGGCCGACGGCTGGACAGCGGCGCCATGCTCGGAAACCTGAAGGATCGCTCTCTGCTGGAGATCATCGAAGAGGCGGAGGAGTCCCTCCAGATCTCGGAGCGTGCCGACCGGCTGCGACAGACGAGCTGCCAGGAGTGCGGCTATTTCGAGATCTGTTTCGGCGGCTGCCCCGACGACGCGGACATCGCCACGGGAGACCTGCGGAACCGCTTCGAGTGGTGCACCAGCTACCGCATGCTCTTCGAGGCCATGGACGCCGCCCGCGTCGACGACGCACAACCCGACCCGGCGGCTCACCGCCCCGCGCGCGTGGACATCGAAGCCAACGTGATCCAGGCGGTCACCGCGCCGAGCGAGATCGCGTCCATCGACAGCAGCGGCAGCTCGACCTCGATCTGGCTCCTCCCGGAGGAGGCGGGGACCTCGCTCCGGTTCGAAAGCGGTCTGGCCGCGGCCATGGACGCCTCCGACGCCCAGTTCCGACTCTGGGTGCACAACCGCCACGTCCCCGCGTTGACCATGCTCGAAGAGCAGCTACGACGAGGCAATGTCGCGGTGTCGCTGTTCGAGGGCGAAGGCCTGACCGAGGCGCTGCACATCCTCAACGACCTGGGCGCCTTCATCGCCCTGGACGTTCCGAGTATCCTCCAGACACCGACCGCCGGCGACACCCTCGCCGAGCTGCTGGAGCGCTTCCTGCACGACGATCAGTGGCGCTCCCAGATCTTCCCGTTCTCCCACATCATGCTCGCGGCGGTGAACGCCGGCCGTCCCCGCTATCTGAACCGCTGGGGCCTCGAACCGGGGAACTACCAGCTCGAGCTGTCCGAGACCGCCGCCGGGGCGGAGGGGTTGGGCGCGGAGCTGATCCGCGCGCTGCGGAGAGAGGAAGCGTTCACCCCCACGGAGTTTCTCAGCCGCCGCACCGCCTGCCGCGAATGTCGCCTCCTGCCGATCTGCGGCGGGCAGCTCGCCCTGGGGGACGGAGACAAGTGCCATCCCGGGGCGTTCGCCCTGGTTGAGACCATCCAACAGGTCGGTCGGAAGCTCGAGAGCGACCTCAAGGCGCTCCCCCGAAGGGGCGTGGGGCCATGAGCCGAGGCAACGCCCCCGAATCC
>JBDRSE010000021.1:0-10976 GCA_043825095.1 bacterium | reverse complement strand
ATTTCCAGCGAGCAATTTCGGCTCCTGGCGGGAGCGACGGGGTTCTACTTAGCGCCGCTCTTGGCGACCGTGAGCTGGACCGTGCAGGTGTCCGGATCCTTGCTCACGATCGCGACAACGACTCGCGCCCCCTTGAGGAACGTCATGGATTTGTTAGAGATGCCGCCGGTTGGAGCGGGCTGGTCTGGTCGCTCGAGGCGCTTGTAGCCCCGTTTTCCGAGGAGCTTGCCGAGCTCCTTGAGTAGCTCCTCTTGGGATTTGCACGCTCTGACCAGACTAAAGCTGTGGATGTCCTCGGAGAGCTTTCGTCCGAGCACGGGGCGCGTTGTCGGCCACAGAGTGAGGTCCTTGGGCAGCGGCACCAGGTTTTCGGCCGGGGCGCTGCTGCCGGCGCCGGCGTCGACCCGGGTGGGGTGAGACGGGGAGGGGGTCGCGGCGGACTGCGTCGAACGCAGCTAGTCGAGGGAGAGCGTGATTCGGACGAGCGCTCCCTGCGTGGTGGATTCGAGCGTGTAGACCAGGGTGCGCTCGGCGGTCAACCGCGTGCCGTCGGCGCTGACAGTCACGGTCCAGCCCTGTTGTCCCAGTCGCCGGCGCTCTGCCTTCAGCTGCTCGGGCGCTGGAGTGAGGCGGAGTGACTTCACGGCCGTGATGGCCTGCTTGTTTCGGGACACCTTCCAGCCGTGCTTTGTGAGCGCGGACTGGAGCGCGTTTTCCAGGTCGGCCGATTTCTGGCGGCTGCGGCCGCGAAGCTCTACCTGGTTGGCGCCGTGCTGGAAGACCCGGTCGGTCCACTGGACGCCCGAGAGCACCGGCACGTCCTTTGGGACCGGCGGCTTCCAGGCGGACTTCTCCTTCCGAACGACCCGCTCAAATCCAATGGAGACGGTGCCGTTTTTCAGCAGCTTGATTCTTCCGGTGAGCTCGAAGATCCCGCGGCGCGCAGCGAGCCCCCAGAGGCCGGGTTCGACCTTTTGGAACCGGAGCTCCTTCCAGTGCTCGAGCTGCAGCTGGTTCCGGTAGAATGCCAAGGCCTGACTGACGGTGATGCGGACGTGAATCTCCAACAGATATCGTTCGCCCGTGGCCGTAGCGAGCACCACCTTGCCCCGCGGGATTACCGGAATCCCAGCCTTGTGCTCCAGGTCCCGGTCGGTTTTCTTGCGGTCGGTGGATTTCTGGCAGCCGGCTTCCAACACCGGTACGACCGCAAGGAATCCTGCCAGCAGTGGCCCCCCCACACGCATCGCTCGCCTCACAGGCTGCCTCCTCGGGGATGGTCTACGCCGCACCGTCGGTCGGGTCGACGGGCGTCCCGTCCGGCGGCGGTGCGCCGTCCCCGCCCGGTTCGGCTCCTTCGTCGCCATCGCTTCCCTCGTCCGAGCCGTCCTCTTCGCTCTCCTTGACGGTGGCGACCGAAACCACGGTTTCAGACTTGTTCAGCTTGACGAGGGTCACGCCTTGGGTGTTGCGACCCTGCACCGAGATTCCGGCGACGGCCAGCCGGATGATCTTGCCCAGAACCGTGACCAGCAGGATGTGGTCGTCCTGCTCCACGAGTCGGAGGTCCACCACAGGGCCGTTGCGCTCGGTGGTCTTGATGGTGATCACGCCGAGGCCCCCCCGCTTCTGGGTGGGATACTCGCTGACCTCGGTGCCCTTCCCAAAGCCGCGCTCGCAGACCGTGATCATCAAGCCTTCCCCATCGGGTGGCACCGTCTCCATGCCCACCACCTCATCCCCTTCCCGCAGGCTCATGCCCTTGACGCCGCGGGCGGTGCGGCCCATGGCGCGCACCTGCTCCTCCGGGAAGCGGATCGCCTGACCGTTGCGGGTGCCGAGGATCACGTCCAGGCTTCCGTCGGTGATCCGGGCGTTGATCAGCGAGTCGCCCTCGTCGAAGCTGATCGCGATGATCCCGGTGGAACGGACGTTGGCAAAGGCCATGAGGTCGGTCTTTTTCACCTTGCCGTTCTGGGTCGCCATGAACACGTACTGGCCCTCCACGAACTCGGGCACGGGCCGCAGTGACAGCACCTTCTCGTTGTCTTGGAGCTCGAGCACGTTCACCAGGGCCTTGCCCCGGGACGACGGTCCACCAGAGGGAATCTCGTAGGTCTTCTTCAGGAAGACCCGTCCCCGATCGGTGAACATCAGGATCGGTCGGTGGCTGGTGGAGACGAATACGTCGGTAATGACGTCCTCGTCCTTGAGGCCCGCCCCCCTGCGCCCCTTGCCGCCCCGGGCCTGGGCCCGGTACTCCGACAGTGGGGTACGCTTGATGTAGCCGGAGTGCGTCATGGTGATTACCATGTCGTCGTCGGCGATCAGATCCTCGATGGAGAAGTCGCCCGAGGCATCCACGATCTGGGTCCGCCGCTCGTCGCCGTACGCCTCCCGGATGGCCTGGAGCTCCTCGATGATGACATCGACCAGCAGCTGGTCGTCGGACAAGATCGCGTCGAGGCGCGCGATCTCGGCGGCGAGCTCGGCGAACTCTCCCTCCAGCCTCTCCCGCTGCAGCCCGGTGAGGCGCTGGAGCCGCATGTCCAGAATGGCCTGGGTCTGGCGCGCGGTCAGCCGGTAAGGCCCACGGGCCTCGGCCGCCCGCACCTCCTCGTCGGGGCGCCCGGCCCTGCGCAGGAACGCGCCGAGTCCCTGGAACTCGATGGCGCGCAGCCGCTCGGTGGCCTCGGCAGCGTCCTTGGAGGAGCGGATGGTCTGGATGACCAGGTCGATGGCCTCGATGGCGATACCCAGCCCCTCGACGATCTCCTGCCGGTCCCGGGCTTGGCGGAGCTCGTACTCACTGCGCCGGACCACGACCTCACGGCGGTGGGTGATGAAGTGCCGCAGGCAATCTCGAAGCGTGAGCGCGCGGGGCTCCCCGCCCACGATGGCGATCATGTTCACGCCGAAGTTGGACTGCAGTGGGGTCTGCTTGTAGAGCTGGTTCAGGACCACCTCGTCCACGGCGTCCTTCTTCAGGGTCACCACGACGCGCATGCCCCGGCGGTCCGACTCGTCCCGGATGTCGGCGATCCCCTCGATGGCCTTGTCCTTGACGAGCTCCGCGATCTTCTCCAGCAGCCGGGACTTGTTGAGCTGGAACGGGATTTCGTCGATGACGATCAGCCGACGGCCGCCCTTGGTGTCCTCGAAGCTCGCGCGCCCGCGCATCACCACTGAGCCGCGGCCTGTTTCGTAGGCGCTGAAGATGCCCTGCCGGCCGTAGATGATGCCGCCCGTGGGGAAGTCCGGGCCCGGCACGTACTGCATCAGCTCGACGTTGGTGAGCTCCGGGGCGTGAATCAGCGCGATGGTGGCGTCGATGATCTCCCGCAGGTTGTGAGGCGGGATGTTGGTGGCCATGCCCACCGCGATGCCCGAGGTGCCGTTCACCAGCAGGTTGGGGACCCGGGTCGGGAGCACGAGGGGCTCGAGCTCCTTTTCGTCGTAGTTGGGGGCGAAGGGGACCGTTTCCTTCTCGATGTCGGCCATGAGCTCGCTGGCCAGGCGGCTCATGCGGATTTCGGTGTACCGCATGGCGGCGGGCGGGTCGCCGTCCACCGAGCCGAAGTTGCCCTGACCGTCGGCCAGCAGGTACCGCAGGCTGAAGGGCTGGGCCATCCGCACCAAGGTGTCGTAGATGGCGCTGTCGCCGTGCGGGTGGAAGCGACCCATGGTGTCGCCGACCACGCGGGCGGACTTCTTGAAGGACGTGTTCCAGTGGTTTTTCAGCAGGTGCATCGTGTACAGGATGCGTCGGTGCACCGGCTTGAGTCCGTCCCTCACGTCGGGGAGCGCCCGGGAGGTGATCACGCTCATTGCGTAATCCAAAAAGGCGCTCTTCATCTCCTCTTCGATGTTGATCGATAGTACTGAGGGAGGCGTTTCCATGACCCGACCTGTTAGCGCGGCACGGGGTACCTTCGCAGGGGACAATCCAGGGTTTTCCGATAGTCCCCCAAACCACTGCTAACGTCAAGATAATTTTAAATATTTCTCGAAATGAGGGAGGCCGGATCCTGCCCTCGGGACAGGCCCGGATTTGCACCGGAAATCGACCCCATCACAGGGGGGTGAATGGTCACTCCGGAATGCCCGGGAGGCCGTCCCGCAGAGCCGTGCCGATGAACTGTCGATAGTCCTGATTGGCGTTGGGATTATCGAACACCACGTAGTGTCCGTCGGCGCTTCCCCAGGCGAGATATTGGAGCATCACCCCGGTGATGGTGCCGCCCGCGAGGTTCCCCGACGCGGGGCGCTCGAGGGCTTCGGTCTGGCCGGCGAGCACCAGGCGGGGAGACGGCTCGAGCCAGGGGCCCACCAAGTCCAGGCCGGCCGCCACGGCCAGCGCTTCGGTCAATACGGGCGGGGTGTAGTGATCCACCCAGCCCTGGGACAGGAAGATGTGCTTGGGCGAGGCGCCGCCCACGGGCTCCAGGATGAAGTGGCGGGCGTAGTTCAGCGGGTCAGCCGGCTCGATGAAGAGCTGGATGAGGCTCAGCACCGGGTGCGTCTCCGTCACCTGGTCTTCCTCGCCCAGCATCAGGGTGATCAGCGACGGAATGTCCACCGGCTCGGTCTTGCCGAGCAGTGACAGGATCATGTGGCCGCCCGCGCCGGAGAGGATCGCCAGGCCCACCTTCGGCTCCACCGCCAGGAAGGGCGGCCCGGTCAGACCTCCCTGGGAATGGCCCATGAAGAAGATGCGATCGGAGTCGAAGCGGATCGGCTCTCCGGTGCCCGGGGCGGCCGCGAGGTCCATGGCTTCCACGAGGCGCAGGAGCTGTACGTTGTCCAGGGCGCCCTGACGGACGTTGTCCCGGCCGGCGAGGGCGTTCTGGAAGTTGAAGAAGTTGAGCTCCGGGTTGCAGGAGGGGACGTTGCACCGTGTGCCGTGCAGGACTTGATCAATCCCGATCACCGCCACCCGTGCCAGGATCTCACCATCGGCGTAGATGCGCGCCAGATCCCGCGCCGTGTCGTTGTTGATGTGGCTGCGGTAGCTGCCTCCGGTGCCGTGGGAGTACAGCGCGATGGGCCAGCCGCCCGCGGGCAGCTCACCGGTGGGAACGCTGAGCGCGAACCGGATGGGCTCGGTGCGCGCCAGGATCGGCTCCCCGGCGGCGTCGAACTCGAAGCCTCCGCCCTGCACCGCGTAGGGGGCTTCTCCGTGCTGATAGATGGGGCCCTCGAAGGTGCCTTCGTAGACGTGGTAGCCGGCCCCACTCTGCACGTAGTGCAGGTCCTGGGGTGCGGCGGGCGGCTCCGGCATGTCGCGGTACACCGCGTCGCGCAGCTTCACCATGGTGCTCACGATCTCCTGGGTCGTGAACACGGCGGCGTTCAATACCTCGGCGGGCGAGAGGGACTGCGCCTTCAGATAGTCGCGCAGCGGGGCGTAGGCCGTGCGCGCGGCCTCTAGGGTCGCGTCCTCCGTCGGAGTGTCCGACAGCACGGTGACGAAGTCGATGTCCTTGCGAAAGGGGCGGCCGCGAGTGTCCCGGACGGACCGGCCCAGCACGGCCGCGTAGACGGTGGACTCGCGCATGGGAAATCCGGCCACCGGCAGCACGACCACGCTGTTGGGCCCGATGAACTCCCCCGGGTCGGCCTGGTAGGTGACCTTCACGGGGATCCGGGTGTGGTAGTCGGGCGAGTCCGGGTCGATGTTCACCAGGTAGACCGACGCGCCGGGTTCCAGGGACTCCTCGGCGTTCCGGGGTAGCGTGCTCGGGTCCAAGGCGGCGGAGAATCGGAAGAAGATCCCGGCGTTGGTCCCCCACCCGGTGACCTTTTCATCGAACAGCGACACGTAGCTGGAGACCAGCGCGGTGTTGGACGGGAAGCCGGCCAGATTGATGGTCCCGTCCGGGTCGCGTCGGATGTCGTTCGGCCAGGGCAGGGTGAAAAACTCAGCCGTCACCCCTGCCCGGGGCACGACGAAGTGGGCCACGGCCGAATCGCCCGGCTCGTCGACCTCCCCGCAGCCCGGTGCCAGGGCTGCCAGCATCAGTCCTGTTAGCAGGAATCGTCGACTCGTCATGGGACTTTCCTCTCGATCCGGCTCAGAATCCAAGGCCCGCGGCCACGATACCACGCCAGGCCGGCGCCCCGCCCGTTTTCGTTTCGCCGGGATACAGATCGAACAGCAGGTTGATCCGCACGAGGGCGAAGTGGAACGCGGCCCCCGCCCGAATGGCCGGCCGCGCGGCCGGGTGGACGTCCAGCACCATCCCCAGCTCGAAGTGCCCGCCCATCTGCATACTGTGGGGCGCGTAGGGCAAAAACAGCTGGTACACCAGCGCCAGGGCAATACGCTCCTTGGCGTCGGTTTCGGCGGACAGGGTGACGAGGTCCTTCCGGCTCCTCACCATGAGCGACATCCCTCCGCGGAGCAGCGGCTCGGCGCCGCGGGTGGTGAACGCCACGCCCGCCCCGAGGAAAAAGCCCACGGGGCGCTTGTAGGACTGCGCCAGGGACCAGCGCCAGCGGCCGGTGTCGGGCCCCAGCCGACCCTCGCAGCGGCGCTCCCGTGTTGTCGTCTTGCAGCGGAGCGCCACGGTGCTGCCGAGGGTGAGCCCTCGCGGCAGGATCACGCTGACACGGACGGCCCGGGCGCGTCCCCCGGGCGTCGAGCGAGCGGCCGGATCGCGGAGCTGAAGCTCGTGGTGATGCACGAAGTTGTCGTTGCGTCGGGTCAGGGCGAAGGACACCTCGGGCTGGGTCCGTCCCCGTCGGAATCGATCGTAGCCTGCCACGCTGTTGGTGATCAGCGCCACCGTCGTGAGGGAACGCGCGCGCAACCGGGCGCGGAACCGGCGATGAAGCAGTGTTCGGTGGCGTTTGGGGCCCGGGAGCGCGTATCGGGCCCCCGAGCCGGGATCGACGCCGTAGCCGGAGGACGCCCAGCGCCGCGTCGGAGACGGCTGCGTCGGGGCGATGATCTGCGCCGGACGACCGTCGACCTCGGCCGACGATCCCATGACCGGGGTGACATAGGACAACGTCACCTCGGTGGCGTCACCGGTGTTTTGGATCACGAATTCCTGTCGGATGGAGCACCCGCCCCCGCCGAACCGGCAGCGCAGCGCGATGGACTCGGACTGGATCGACAGCGACGGGATGGGGAGCGGTCCGAGCAGCGCTCCGGTGGGACGCGGCTGCTCGCCGGGGAAGCGGCTGTCGCCTGGAACGGGCTTGTCCTCGGGGCCTGACATGCGGGGGGGGGCGGGCCGAGCCTCGGTCGCACTCACCGGCGCGCCGAGCGCGGGAGACGGGCTCAGCAAACCGATCAGACCGAGGGTGGACAAGAGGCGTTTGAATACTTGCATCAGGCTCGTCGTTGGTCGAGGAGTGCTATAATAGCGTGCCTTTGAGCATTCTGCGGGAAAAACCGCTAGAGTACATCTCATAACCCCGACCGAGGGATTCGAGCCATGGCCGGCTCGGATACGAGGAGCGAGAAACGAGCATCTCGGGAAGATGCGACTGCCGAGCGACGACGTAGACGGGCCGGGCTCGGCCGAAGACCGACCACAGGGGTTGTGAGATGTACTCTAGTCCCTGGGACCGAGCCCCGAAGGGGCGTGCGTTTTCGGCCGGGCGGCGTACACTGAACGGACATTCGGAACTTCGGCACCGCCGTCCTTGTCTAGGTTCAGGCGAGGCCGATTCGACAGGAGAGCCATGAAACGGTTTCTTTCTGCTCTGGTGATGGTCGGAGCCCTGTGCGCTGCCGGGTTGCCGGCGCGGGCAGACGTCGATACAGCCCGGGCGCTGTTGCTCAAGGGAGAGTACAAGTCGGCCCTGGCGGAGTATCAGAGGTCGGCCCGGGGCGCGAGCCGCGGGGAGGCCCTGCTGGGTCAGGCGGTTTTGCACAGGCGGACGGGGAGGTACGCCGACGCGGCCAGGCTGGCGCGCCAGGCGATGCGGACCGCGAGCGTACGGGGGCGGGCCTTGGTGATCTACGCCGAGGCGTTGATCGATGTTGGCAAGGTGTCTCAGGCGATCAAGGTGCTGGAGAAGGCGGTCAGGCAGGACGGGAAGAACTTCCCCGCCCGGGCCCTGCTCGGGTTGGCGTATCAGGACGCGGGGCAGCGGCTCAAGGCGGGCGTGATCTGGAAGGACCTCTTCCGAGACTGGGACAACGGCGTGCTCGACAAGAAGCGCGGGGATCACACCTTCTACGTGGGCCTGGCCGGCGAGGGAGACAAGAACTGGCAGTTCGCCTCCGACGCCTACGAGCAGGCGGTGAAGCTGTCGCCGAAGCTGTACGCGGCCAACATCGTCTGGGGCAACCTGTTCATCTCCAAGTTCAACGTGCCCGAGGCGGAGAAGTGCTTCCAGGACGTGCTGAAGTACGACCCGAACCACGCCGATGCGTGGGCGGGTATGGCCTGGGTGGAGTGGAACGCGGCGCGCCCGAACAAGGCCAAGGGCAAAAAGCACGCGGAGCGGGCGCTGAAGACCAACCCGAACCACGTCGAGGCCCTGCTCTACCTGGCGTCCCTGGAGATCTTCGACGCGGCCTATGGACGGGCGCTCATCCTGGTGAGCCGGGCGTTGAAGGTCAATCCGAACCATCTGCGGGCGCTGTCGCACCTGGCCACGATTCACTATATGCGGGAGAAGACCGCCGAGTACAAAAAGATCGAGGCGCGGGTGAAGCGCCTCAACAACGAGTACTCCGACTTCTACTGGCTGATCGCCAAGTTCGCCAACCGCCACCACCTGTACAAGGAGGCGGTGGCGCTGAACAAGCAGGCCAAGGCCCTCGATCCGAAGAACGAGAAGGCGTTGGCAGCGCTGGGGGTCGCGCTGCTCCGGGTCGGCGACGAGGGGGAGGGGCTGTTCTGGCTCAAGGAGGCCTGGAAGGTGGATCGCTTCAACCACCAGACCATGAACCTGCTGAACCTGTACGACGACATGGCTAAGAAGTACGTCACGCTGTCGGTGGGGCAGTTCAAGTTTCGTATGCCCAAAGACGAGGCCAAGGTGCTCGGGCGGTACGTGCCCAAGCTGATGAACCGGGTGCTGAAGGGCTACATCAAGAAGTACCGGTGGCGGCCGCCCACGCCGATCATCGTGGAGCTGTACGACAGTCAGAAGGACTTCACGGTCCGCACCTTCGGCGAGCCCAGCGGCGGGGGGATCCTCGGCGTCTGCTTTGGCCCGGTGATCACCGCGATGTCACCGTCCCTGGGGCGCGCGAACTGGGCCATGGTGCTCACCCACGAGCTCTCGCACACCGTACACATCGCAATCTCTCGGGGTCGCGTTGCCCGCTGGTTCACCGAGGGGCTCGCCGAGTACGAGACCATCATCGCGCGGCCCGAGTGGAAGCGGGAGCATCGACTGGATCTCTACCGGGCGATCAAGATGAAGGTGATCCGCGGCATCGACACGCTGAACCTCGCGTTCACCCACTCGAAAACGCCGCAGGGCGTGGTGATCGCCTATTTCCAGAGCTCCCAGGCGATCTTCTTCATCGCCCAGAAGTGGGGCTACAAGGCGCTCAACAAGGCCCTCCGCCTGTTCGGCGGGAACAAGACCACGGCCGAGGTGATCCCCGCCATTACCGGCCTCCAAACCGAGGCCTTCGACAGGCAGTTCCATGCCTGGCTGCTCACCCGCTTCAAGATCTACGACCGGAACTTCGATCCCTTCGCCGCGAGCGTGGTTCCCCTCGCCGACCTCGAAGGGCGCGTCAAGGCCGCTCCCAAGAGCGCCCGCGCCCACGCCAACCTCGCCGTGGGCTACCTGATGCATCGAAAACCGGTCCAACTGGAGGCGGCCCTGGCCAGCGCGCTCAAGCTCGATCCCAAGGACCCTGTTGCCCGGTATCTCGCCGCCGGCAAGGCTCTCCGCGAGGGGAAGCCCGCCGAGGCCAAGAAGATCCTCCAGGCCCTCACCCGAACCCACGACGGCTACCTCGTGCGCATGGCCCTGGCGAGCCTCGCGCAGAAGGACAAGGACGAAAAGGAAGCGCTGGCCCAGTACGCCGCGGCGCATCACTTCGACCCGGAGCGTGCGGCGCCCCTGGACGCCCGCGTCCGGCTGCTCGATAAGCAAAAGAAGCAGCTTCAGGTGGTGCTCGAGCTGGGCAAGCTGGCCGCGATCCGCGAGGGATCGGCGTCGCTGCTGTACTCCATCCTCGTCCGGGCCGACAAGATCAAGCGCTACGACCTCGTTCGAAGGTACGGACTCCAGGCCGTGCACAGTCAGCCCCTCAACATGGCTATCCACGAGAAGTACGCGTGGGCGCTCAAAGCAGGGCGTCAGTACCGACGCGCGGTGTTCGAATTCGAGTCCGCGCTGGCCACGGTCCCCGACGCCATGCCTCCCGAGCAACGGGCCAAGCTGAAGCTGCAGGAGGCCTGGATCTATCTCGGGATCGCGGAGTGCTGGGCCGCCCTTCGTGAACGAGATCGGGCGCTGCGCGCGGTGGTCACGGCGCTCTCCCGTGACTCCAACCTCGCCCGCGCCGTTCAGCTCCGCAAAAAGCTGGATCCCACCTATCGTCCGGGGGGGGAGTAGTCAATATGAAGTGACCAGCTCCTTTCGTATGTAGTTCTGCGCTACGGGTTTCCAACTTCGCAGCGTAACCTACGGTCTGCGAAATCGGAGCCGGTCACTTCATATTGACCAGGGACTGTCCCTCATTATCGCACCGCGGTCGTCCCGTGAAGCCCGCTCCGCTTCGCCCAATCGCTCCAGGGATCGCGCCCGCCCGCCAATCTCGCCTTCGCTTCGCTCGGCTCGCGATGTCGGGCTTGTCGCGATCCCCTCCGCTCAGGCTCCGCTCCGCTGCGGCGTGCCGTTTAGACGTTTCTGGGTTGTATCGGATCCCCGATCCGGCGACGGGAGCTCAAACCGGTCGGCGCTCTAACCAGGGTCTCATGGACACTGAGTCAAACAGCGTCACAGTGGCCACGAGGCGCCCGTCAGGCAGGCGAGTGAGGAGCGCG
>JBDRSE010000020.1:0-61596 GCA_043825095.1 bacterium | reverse complement strand
CAACGCCCAGTGAGCGCTCTCCGCACATCCTGTTCCATGGACCGAGAGAGCTCGGCGCGGCATGGAGCGGCATGGGCGCGGTCTGGGCGCGCCCGCAGCGGCGCGCGTGTCATCCGTGCGCCTGTCATCCCGCGCGCCTTGACCTCTTCGGTCCTCCGGAGAGATACTCACGAAACACACTAGGCCGGGGAGGAAGGCACCATGTGGAGGTCTGCTGTAGGAGTGACACTCTGTGTCGTTCTGAGCTGCTCTTGCGGCGATGACAGCACTGGGAACAATCAGAACGAGAACGACAACGGCAACGCGAGCCCCTTCCTCTGTGGGAATGGAGCGGTGGAGGGGAACGAAGAGTGCGACAACGGCAGCGACAACAGCGACAACGCGCCGGATGCCTGCCGGACAGACTGCACGCAGGCCCGCTGCGGGGATGGGGTCGTTGACACCGGCGACGAGTGTGACGATGGGGCGCAGAACAGCGACGAGGTCCCGGACGCCTGTCGAATGGACTGCACCCTGCCGCGTTGTGGCGATGGAGTGGTCGACGTGGTCAGCGGGGAGAAGTGCGACAACGGCGCCGACGTGCCGGGCGACGGCTGCTCTCCAGACTGCCAGGTCGAGTACTGCGGCAACGCAGTGGTCGATCCGGGTGAGGAGTGCGACGACGGCAACCTGATCGCCGGAGACGGCTGCTCCCCGGACTGCCTGTCGGACGAGATCTGCGGAAACGGGTACGTCGACGTGGTGATGGGCGAGGGCTGTGACTGCGGAGACGGCAGCGGGACGCTCCCCGAGGGGTGCAACGGTCCCAACTCCGACACGCTCGGCTCCTCCTGCCTCACGAGCTGTCTGCTGCCGGGCTGCGGCGACGGGCTGCTGGAAGGACTCGAGGAGTGTGACGGGTCCGAGCTGGGCGGTGTGACCTGCCTGGACCTGGGATTCTACATCGGGGGCACGCTCGGCTGCTCGTCACTGTGCAACTTTGACACCAGCCTCTGTGAGGGCTTCTGCGGAGACGGCGAGCAGAACGGCCCGGAGCAGTGTGACGCGAGCGATCTCGGCGGCGTGGGCTGCCCGGACCTGGGCTACTACGGAGGAACCCTTGCCTGCAACGTTGCCTGCGGCTTCGATGCCACCGGCTGCAGCGAGCGCTGTGGTGACGGGATCCGGAACGGACCCGAGGCCTGTGACGGCGCCCAGCTCGACGGTGCTACCTGCACAAGCCTGGGCTTCTACGGAGGCAGCCTGGCGTGCGGGACGCTGTGCGGCTATGACACGAGCGGCTGCGGTGGATGGTGTGGCGACGGCACGATCAACGGCTCGGAGGACTGCGACGGCACCCACCTCGGTGGGGCCACGTGCAGCGGGCTGGGCTACTACCTGGGAGGTTCCCTCGCCTGCTCCGGCAACTGCGCCTTCGACACCGCCGGCTGCCAGGGATACTGCGGTGACGGGATCCGTAACGGGCCCGAGATCTGCGATGGGTCTCCGCCCGTTGGGTTGTCCTGTCTCGACTACGGGTTCGACGCCGGGCGGTTGACCTGCGCCTCCTGGTGCACGCCCGAGGTTTCCGACTGCAAGTACGTCGGCTGGTACCCTCTCGCTTCGGGGACCACCCAGGACCTCAGGCGCGTCTGGGGCAGCGGGCCCGATGACGTCTTCGCGGTGGGGTACGGTGGGACCATCCTGCACTGGGACGGCAGCGCTTGGACGCCTCAGACGTCACCGACCAGCGATGAGCTGCTGGGGGTCTGGGGTCGCTCGGCCACGGATGTCTACGCCATCGGGTACGGGCAGATCATTCATTATGACGGCGCGAGCTGGTCCACGCTGGAGACCTTCTCGGGAAGGTTGAGCGCAATCTGGGGCAACCAGGCGGGAGATCTGTTCGCCGTGGGGTATCGGGACTGGCCCGGCGGCGGCAGGATCTACCGCTACTCCGCGTTGGGCGGCAGCTGGACCTGGGACTACGACGGCACCGAAGCGCCGGGGCTCGAGCAGCTGTACGCGGTCTGGGGCGGCAGTGACGGTCACGTGTTCGCCGCCGGCTACGGCGGCCAGATCGTCCACTGGGACGGCACGGCCTGGACCGAGGAGACCTCGAGCTGGAGCGCTGAAATCATGGACGTCTGGGGCGACTCGAGCGCTGACATGTGGGCGGTCGGCTCGGCCCCGGGCAACGGCGCGCTCCTGCACCACACGGCTGCAGGCTGGCAGCCCCATCAGCCGTCTCCCAACAGCGAATCCCTCACCGGGCTCTGGGGAACCTCCTTGAGCAACCTCTACACCGTGACCGGGGCGGGCTCGAGCTACCGCTACGACGGCGCGGCCTGGCACCAGTACGCCTCCGGAACTGCCCACGCCCTGTACAGCATCTGGGGCAGCTCGACCGCCGACATCTTCGCCGTCGGGGCCGCGGGAACGATTCGTCACTTCAGCGGCCACGAGTGGGTCGACCACAGCGACTGGCAGTCCTTCTATGCGGTGCACGGCCGCTCGGCCACGGAGGCCTACGCGGTGGGGTCGAGCATCTTCCGGCGCGTGAACGGCGCCTGGGTGGACGACAACGCCGGGAGCGCCCTCGGCCTGTACGGAGTGTGGGTCGCCCCGACGGGGAGGGCCTTCGCGGTCGGCGCGAACGGCGCCGTGCGCGTCCGGAACGGCAGCTGGTCGGGCACGACGCTCAGTGGGGTGGATTACCTCCTGGGTGTGTGGGGCGTCGACGAAGACGACGTCTGGGCCGTGAGCAGCAACGGCTCGGTCGCCCACTACGTGGCGGGAAGCTGGACCGTGGACAGCACCGTGCACAACAACAGCCTCAGCGGCGTGTGGTGCGGCGGCGCCAGCCACGTAGTCGCCGCGGGGTACAACACAGTCAAGACCTGGGACGGCAGCCAGTGGTCCACGTACACCCCGCCCTCCATCGAGGTCTACTACGCGGTGTGGGGCGCCGCCCCGAACGATGTCTTCGCCGTGGGCAACCTGGGCGTCATCCGCCACTTCGACGGCAACTCCTGGACCCTCATGGATTCGGGCACCACGCAGACCCTGCAGGCAGTCTTCGGCACCTCGGGGACCGACGTGTTCGCGGTCGGATACGGGGGGACGATCCTCCACTACGACGGGGCGGGCTGGTCGCCGGTGCGCTCCAACGGCAAGTCCTATCGCGGTGTCTGGGGCGCCGCCGGCGAACTGATGGTCTTCGTCGGTGACCAGACCATCGAGGAGCTCTCCTACCCGAGTCCCCTGTAGCCTGCCGATCACCGCTCCCAGGGGTTCACGAGCTTGAGGTCGCAGCCCTCGAAGTCCGCAGTGTTCCGCGTGGCGACCGCGGCGCCGTGACACCTCGCAATGGCGGCGATCTGGGCGTCGGCGTGGCTGATGGGGCGCCCGCCTCGGCGCCGCGAGGCAACGAGGTCGGCAAAGGCGCTGGTCGAGGCGCTGCCAAAGGGAAGGACGCGGTCTTCGAAGTCCTCGGCGAACATCAGCGTGACGGCCGACTGGAGCGCTTCGCGCCGCTTGCCCCGGGGGAGCAGCGCAACGCCGAGCCGGATCTCGGCCTCGGTGATCGCCGTGGTGAACAAGCTGCTCGCCGGCTGCGAGGAGATCCACCGCGCGACCTGACGGTTGGGGCGGGGCCGCATCAGCTCCGAGACCACGTTCGTGTCGAGAATGATCATCGGTCCAAGCGGGGAGGCTCGCGTGGCGCGTCACGCTCGACGTCGGGGAGGTCGACTCCGCCCAGGTCGGCGAATCGGCGGCGGATCGCCGCTGCGAGGCTTCGCACCTGCCGACGGCGTTCGCTCAGTGCACAGCGAATGATCTCTCGCGCCTCCTCCTCCATGGACCGTCCGCGCTCGGCGGCCCGGACCCGCAGCCGCGCCTTCAGGTCGTCATCGAGGTTTCGAATGGTGATGCTCGCCATAGGATCAGCATGTGCAATCAATGAGGCGCTGTCAATCAATGATATCATTTGTTGACCGCGTTTCCCGGCTCCCGGAACGGATCGCGGGCTCAGCCGTCGCGCAGGGACTTGCGGTACCAGGAGATGGTGCGGAGCAGGCCCTCCTCGAGATCCACCTGGGGCTCGAAGCCGAGGAGCTCGCGGGCTTTCTGCACGTTGGGGATGCGGAGCTCCACGTCCGGGAAGTCCCACTTCACGAACTCGATGGGGGAGCCCGACGAGGAGAGGCGCACGATCTCCCGGGCCAGGTTGTAGATGGTGACCGTGGACCGGGGATTGCCGATGTTGAAGGTGTTGCCCGGCGCGCGCTCGGCGGTCAGGCAGAGCAGCACGCCCTCGACGATGTCGTCCACGTAGCACCAGGCCCGGATCTGGCTGCCGTCGTTGTGGATCTTCAGGGGCTCGCCCTGCAGGGCGCGGACGATGAAGTGGTGCACCGCGCCCTCTCCCACCTGGCGGGGCCCGTAGATGTTGAAGGGACGGACCGCCACGGCGGGCAGGTCGTGCTCCCGGTGGTAGCACAGGGCCAGGTGCTCCGTGGCGAGCTTGGCCACGGAGTAGGTCCAGCGCGCCTCGCCCACCGCGCCCAGGCTCGTGACGTCGCCCTCGCTGACGTTGTAGGCGTGGCTGCCGAAGACCTCGGAGGTGGAGAAGTCGAGCACGCGGCGCATGTCGGGCTGCTCCATGGCGACCTCCAGCACGTTGGCCGTGCCGAGCAGGCTGACCCGCATGGTCTCCACCGGGATGCGCATCACCGTGTCCACCCCGGCGATGGAGGCCAGGTGGATCACCGCGTTGCAGCCCTGCATGGCCTTGGCCACGGCCGCCTTGTCCAGCACGTCGCCCTGGATCAGGGTGACCGAGGGGTGGGTGTCCAGGCCGGTGCTCTGCAGCGCGTTGCGCCGGAGCGTGTCCAGGATGCGGATCCGGTTTCCGTCCACCAGCCGCTCGGTCAGATGGCTGCCGATGAACCCGGCCCCGCCGGTGATCAGGATGTCCCACCCCTCGATGTGCATCGGCGCTCCTATTCGGTCGTACCGGTGATGTTCTGGACGAACCAGGACTGCTCCTGGAACGGCCAGTCGTCGAGCTGCGGCCCGGGCGTGGTGTACAGCGAGACGCTCACGATGTAGGGCAGCGGCGGATCCTCGATGGTGCCGCCGTAGGCGTCGGACACGCCGATCTGGTAGCAGCCCGCCGCCTGGATGCAGTTCGAGTTGTAATAGAACTCCAGGATGCCGCCGGTTTCACTGTCGAAGCTCATGCCCAGCCGCTCGTCGAGCAGGACCTCGTAGTCGGGGTTGAACGCCAGGTTGTAGGAGGTGTCCGAGAGCGTCATGGTGTCGCTGTTCTCGGCAAAGGAGGCGATGGGGTTCATGCGCTCGTCGAGCAGCCAGACGGAGATGGTCATCTGGCCCCCGTCGCCGAGCACGGTGTTCACGGGGTTCGTCTCGAGCCGCGCCGCGTCCGCGGCCTCGGCCAGCGGGCCGGTCCAGATCACCTTGGCCTGCGCACCGATGAAGGTGTCGCTGTCGAACTGGCCGTTCGGGCCGGTCCACTCCCCGTCGCCGTTGCTGTCCCAGTACTCCTCACCGATGTCGAACTCCCCGTTGTCGTCCACGTCGAGAAACGGCTCGCCGATGTCCTCGAAGGGCTCGTTCTCATCTCGCACCCCGTTGCCGTTGATGTCGGTCCAGGACTCGGTTCCGGCGGTGATGGCGAGCAGGGTCACCACGCCGTCCCGGGGGTTGTGCTCCTCGCCCAGGGAGCCGGTCCGGGAGGGCTCACCGCTCACAGGGTCCACGTCCACCGGCTCGGGGTGGCCCCCCATCACGGAGTACACGACGTTGTAGTCGAGCTGGTCGGCCACGGTGGTCAGGGTTCCGGCCTCGGCGAGGAAGAAGACGTTCAGGCTGTCCACCTGCAGGATGTCTCCCTGGGACGTCTGGGCGGAGAGGTTGCACGGCACCTCGATGTCCGGCTTGGGCGTGCGGAAGGCGCCGATGTTCAGGAACATGCACTCCAGGTGGAACCGGCCGTCCACCGGCAGGTTCCCGGCCTGGGGCGGCCCGAACACGATGGTGAGGCGGTCCACGGCGTCGACCCCGCTCTCCTCGTCGGAGTAGGTGGCGGTCACCTCGGTCTGACCTTGGGTCAGGGGCGAGAACAGCTGCACGGTCGCCTTGCCCTCGGAGTCGGTGGCCACGTACTGGGACGCCACGTCGTCCGAGGAGGAGAAGCTGCCGGTCTCGGTGCTGAACTCCACCTCCACGCCTACGGCGGGCGAGCCCTTCGTGTACACGGTGGCCGTGATCACGGCGTACTCGTGCCCCCCGGCAGAGATGGTGGTGCGGTCGGCCGTCAGGGACAGCTCGGGCCCCTTGAGCGCGTCGCAGCCCGCCAGCGTCAGCGCGGCCAGCAGCAGACCGGCCAGGATCAGGCGCGGCGATTTGTAACCGTTCCCGTGGTAGACGGCACAGCGCCCCCGCGCTGGCGGGCTTCCCCTTGAGGGGACGGGAGGGGAGTCTTCCGCCGCGGAGCGGCGGATCTGTCGGGCTGGTTTCGGCACCGAGCCAGGCGGGGCATCTCCCGGAGATCGATCCGCCACTTCGTGGCTCACTTCGCCCCCTCCGCCCCCTCCGGGGGAACCCTCGCTGTGCTCGGAAGGTGCCTCGAATAGCGCCCCCGTGAACACATACGGCGCTTTAAAATAGTGTTTCATGGCTCTCCTCTGAATATGCTCAGCGGCCCTCAGGGGCCGGGACCCGTGCCCACTGCCGCTCGTCCCAGTGTACCAGATTTCTAGGGGAAGCGGGTCTGGACGCCGATCTGGCCCTCGAGGTTGATCTGGACCCAGCGCATGAAATTGCTGGTCAGCCCGACGCGGGCGAAGATGCCGAAGTAGCGGACGAAGTCGTACTGGAAGGTCGCGGCGAAGCGGGCGCCCACGTCGAAGTTGGTGCCCTTGGGCGGGGGTCCCATGTTCAGCTGCTCGGCGCTGTCCTGCTTGGTGAAGTCCAACACCACCTGCAGCGAAATCCCGATCTTGAAGGGCTGCTTGGGGTCGATCCAGAGCCGGATGCCGGGCATGAAGAGGATGGGCTTGTTGCCCACGTTGTCGTTCATCACCCCGAGGCGGAACTCGGCCAGGATGTCCAGGTTGTCGTGCACCCCGAAGCCCAGGGCGAAGTCGAACATGGGGGGGTACAAGCCGGGGCAGAAGCTGGAGTGCTCGTCGTCATCGGTTTGTTTGCCGCACCAGGTGGTGGTGGTGTCGTACACGACCATGAGCGAGTAGCCCACGCCGAAGGCGATGTCGATCGACACCTGCAGCCGATGGCTGAGGTTCTTCTTCTTGATCGGTGGGGTCATCTCCTTTGGGGTGTCTCCCCCGGCGGGCTGGGGCTTGCCGAGGCCCGGCGCGGTGGCGCCGCCAGGGGTCGCGTTGGGATCCGGGGGCGGCTTGGACACGTCCGACGGGGTGATCGTGAGCCGCGGCCGCTTGGCTGGCGCCCGGGCCGGCGGGTCGGCCTTCGCCCGGGCCGGTGGGTCGGCCTTCGCCCGGGCCGGCGGGTCGGCCTTTGCCCCGGCCGGCGGGTCGGCCTTTGCCGGGGCTGGTGCGGCCACGGCAGAGGAGCCGGCCAGCAGGGTGATGATCAGGACGCAGAGCCGGATACTGCTCATGTCAACCTCCGTGGTTGTACCTAAGCCCAGAAGTCTACCACATTTTTTCCAGCATCATCTGCGACAATCTGTGAGCCTTTTGCTAATATGCCACGCACAGACATGTCTCGATCAAAGCGAATCATATACGCGCTCTTATGCCTGAGCCTCGCCACGGTTGCCCAGTGCGGGCGCGGCCGCTCCAAGGCGCCCAAGGCCCTGGTGATCGGCCAGGCCAACGCCTTGGTGCGGCTCGACCCGGCCACCGTCACGGACAACGAGTCCATCGACGTGCTCGAGCAGATGTTCGAGCACCTGGTGCGGTACGCGCCCAACTCCATGGAGCCCCGGCCCGCGCTGGCCACCCGCTGGGAGCGCCAGGCGGACGGCCGGACCTGGCGCTTCTTCCTGCGCGAGGACGTGAGGTTTCACGACGGCACCCCCATGGACGCGGACGCGGTGGTGTTCTCCTTCATGCGCCAGCAGAAGGACGTCCGCACCCCGGCGGGCGGGTTGAAGTTCCCCTACTGGACCTCCTACTACCGGAACATCGTCGCCATCACGCGCGAGTCGAGCCACGTGGTGCGGATCACCACGGATCGGCCCTTCGAGCCCTTGCTGGCCAGCCTGGCCATGTTTCCGGTCTCCATCGTCAGCCCCCGGGCCTTTCGAAAGGTGAAGCCGGGCGAGGAGCCGGATCCCGTGGGAACGGGGCCCTTCAAGTTCGTTTCCTGGGACGTGCGGAGCGGCCGGATCGAGCTGGAGGCCAACCGGAGCTACTGGGGCCCGAAGCCCAAGGTGGATCGCATCGTGTTCGTGCGCATCCCCGACGCCCGGCAGCGCCTGCGGGCGCTGCAGAGCGGGCTGGTCCACATCGCCCGCAACCTGCCGCCCGAGCTCCTGCAGCTGGTGCGGCTGCACCCGGATCTGAGCCTCACGGAGATGCCCGCCAACAACGTGGTCTACGTCGCCATGAACAACGACAAGCGGCCGTTCCACGACCGACGCGTCCGGCAGGCGGTGAACTACGCGATCCGCAAGCAGGCCCTCATCGGGCTCGCGTTCCAGGGCATGGCCGAGCCGGCCATCGGCCCGCTGCCGCCCATCATGGTGCCCTACTACACCGCGGACGTGAAGCGCTACGATCACGACGTCAACCGGGCCCGGCAGCTGCTCAAGGAGGCCAACTACGATTCCACGCTGCGACCCAAGTTCCTGGTCATGGACTCTCCCCGGGCCTACCTGCCCCGGCCCATCCTGGCGGCGCGGATGATCGCCCGGGATCTCGAAACCATCGGCATGACCGTGGACCTGCAGATCATGCCCTTCGCCGAGCAGAAGCGGCGGCTGCAGCAGGGCCAGCACCACCTGGCCCTCCACGGCTGGTCCGGAGACAACGGGGACCCGGACAACTTCCTGTACAACCTGCTGGACTCCACCAACGCGGTGTTCGGCAAGCTGAACTACGCCTTCTACCGGGAATACGCCTTCCACAAGCTGGTGGCGTCCGCCCGGGAGAGCTCTGACCGCAAGGAACGGATCGAGCTCTACAAGCGGGCGCAGCAGGTCGTCATGATAACCGCGCCCTGGGTGCCCCTGGCCCACGCCAAGGTGGTGATTGCGCTGCGGCGCGAGGTGGGAGGATTCCTGGCCCATCCGTCCTCCATCCTCGATCTCCGCACGGTGGAGCTCAGGTAGCCCAATGGCCGGACGCCTACGGATTCGCACCAAGCTCCTGATCTGGCTGTTCATCGCCGGCGCGCTGCCGCTGATCGGCGCGAGCCTGTACTCGCTGCAGGTCGTGCGGAGCCGCGTGAACGACAACCTCGCCGGCGAGACCGACCGCAGCCTGCGGATCGGGCTGAACCTGGTGCTCTCCGACGTTGCGCAGATCAGCGCCAACGCGGTGCGGCTGGGCCGGGATCCGCTGCTCCGCCGGGCGCTGCGCCGGTACCGGAAGGAGGAGATCACCGATCGCGACACGCTTCGCAAACAGGTGGACGGCATCCTGGCCGGGTATCGGGAGCGCATCAGCTTTGGGGAGATCGTGCTCTTGGATCGCTCGGACCGGCTGATCATCCGGAAGACCCTCGGCGCGGCGCGGCGCGGCGAAGCGCCGGACCGGAAGGCGCCCCCCGGGGGAGTCATGGCCAAGGCCCGGCGGAACCGGTTCCTGCACACGGTGAATATCGTGAGCGGCGGCTCCTATCCCATGATTCGGGCGGTGGCCCCCGTGGTGGACCACGACTTTTCAGTGCTGGGCACCGTGTTCGTCCAGGTGCCCCTGGACCACCGCTTCGCCGAGGTGATCCGGTCCACCCTGGGGTTGCACGTGGGCTTCTACCTCGCGCGCAAGCCGGTGGCTTCCTCCTTCCAGGACGAGCGGGGGCGCCCGACCCAGGGGCTCGTGTTGCCGTCGTCCTTCATCGATGGATTGCTCGCAGGCAAGGCCCGCGTCGGCGTGGCGAGCCAGGGACAGACCGAGTACTCAGTCGGGGCCCTGCCGTTGGTCGACGCGAAGCAGAAGACCGTGGGGATCTTCTACGTGGCGCACGACCGGCGATCCCTGGAGGCGGGCAAGCTCCGCTCCTACCGGTCGTTGCTGCTGTTCGGAGGCGGGGTGTTCCTGCTGGCGTTTCTCATCGCGTCCTGGGCGTCGCGGGATCTCAGCGGATCCCTGACCCTGCTGCACGAGCGCGCTATGGCCGTGGCGAAGGGCAACCTCGAGGGGCGGATCGGCTTCAAGCCGGGGGACGAGCTGGGGGATCTCGGGCAGGCCTTCGATGACATGACCGAGTCGTTGCGCGTGAACCAGCGGCGCCTGGGGGCGCGGATCAGCGAGATCGTCACCCTGCACAACATCGGGCGGGCCGTGAGCTCGGTGGTCGGGTTGGAGGAGGTGCTCCGCACCGTGGTGGAGGAGATCCGCCGGGCGCTGGAAGCGGAGTCCACCGCCATCCTGCTCGAGAACCGGCACGGCCGACTGGCAGTGGGCGCGGCGGTGGGGACTGTGGAAGCGGCGGCCGAGGACGGGGAGTCGTCGGCCGCGGCGGGCGCTTTGGCCCTGGCAGAGCTGGCGTATCAGGAGGGGCGGGCGCTCTGCATCGACGACGTGGAGCAGGGGGAGCTCGCGGAGCTGGCGGTCGGTCTCTCCGGCTCCCTGATGATCGTCCCGCTCGAGCACAAGGGACAGCGGCTGGGCGTGATGCTCGTCAACCGACGCCCACCCGCGCCCGCCTTCGGCGAGGCGGAGCTCCGCCTGCTGGCGACCTTTGCGGATCAGGCGAGCACGGCCATCGAGAACGCCCGACTCTACGAGGAGGTCACGGTGTTCAACGAGCGGCTGGAGCACATGGTGGCTGATCGCACCGCCGAGCTCCAGCGCACCAACACCGAGCTGCAGCAGGCGCTCGTGGAGCTCCAGGAGGCCCAGGCCCAGCTCCTGCTGTCGGAGCGCCTCGCCGGCCTCGGGCAGCTCGTGGCGGGGATCGCGCACGAGGTCAACACGCCGGCGGCCGCCATTCAGGGCGCGGTGTCCAACCTGGAACGCAACACGGTCCGGCTGTTGGAGTTCTGCCGACAGCTGGCCAACCTGGGCCTCACGGTGCCCAAATGGAACGCCTTCATCGATGAGGTCCAAGCCCACGCGGCCACCACCGAGCTGCGCGTCTCCGTGCCGCCGGCCGAGGCGCGCAAGCAGGCCCAGGCGCTGACGGCGACCCTGGAGCGGAGCGGCGTGCCCGAGGCGCGGCGCCTCGCCCGGAGGCTGGTGGACCTCGGCGCCGCGGACTCGGCCGCCAAGCTGCTCGCGCTCACGGGCCCCGACGACGTGGCGCCGCTCATCGGCTGTCTGCAGGAGCTGGTGATGCTTCGTCGAAACAACCTCGCCATCTCCACCGCCATCGGGACGATCAATCGCATCGTCTCGGCCCTGCGGGCCTACAGCCACCTCGATCAGACCCGGGTGGATCGGATCAACATCCACGACGGCATCGAGACGACGCTGATCATCCTCGGCAGCCGGCTCCAGCAGGACGTGAAGCTCACGCGGCGCTTCGGCGAGCTGCCCCCGGTGCCGGTGTACGTGGACGAGCTGAACCAGGTCTGGACGAACCTGATCGCCAACGCGGCCGACGCGGCCGGGCCCAAGGGGGAGATCCGCATTGAAACCGAGTCGCGGGGGGACGAGGTGGTGGTCCGGATCATCGACGACGGCCCCGGGATCAATGAGAATGTGCTGCCCCGGATCTTCAAGCCCTTCTTCACCACCAAGCCCCAAGGGCAAGGCACGGGGCTGGGGCTGGGTATCGTGCGTCGGATCGTGGAGAAGCACGGCGGGCGCATCGAGGCCGAGTCGCAGCCGGGGCGGACCTGCTTCAGCGTGGCGCTGCCCCTGGCCGGCCCGCCGCCCGTGGTCGAGGCGACCGAAGAGCTGGGCTCGGGCTCGGCGCGCGCGGCGGCAGCTGCCGACAGCGGGCCGGTCCCGGACGCGGATCCCGAGGGGGAAACAGAGACCTGACGGGATCGCTGCGGCGGGTGGCGAAGTGCGATACCATAGGATCTGAGGAGCCAGGCGATGATCATCCGGGACGACAGCTCGCAGAGTCCCACCCGCGCCGCGCCGCCGCTGCGGGAGGTGATCCTGTGCGTCGACGACGAGGCGAGCGTGCTCTCGGTGCTCAAGGAGCAGCTCGAGGACGGCTTCGGGGACACCTGTGAGGTGGAGGCCGCGGCCTCGGGAGACGAGGCCCTGGAGCTCATCAGCGGCCTGGATCAGCAGCTCGAAACCCTCGCCGTGGTCGTGGTGGATCAGATCATGCCGGGCATGACCGGCACCGAGCTGCTGGAGCGGATCGCGGTGCAGTCTCCGGGCGCCTTCAAGATCATGCTGACCGGCCAGGCCGGCCTGGACGCGGTGGTCCATGCCATCAATCGGGCCGGCCTGAACCAGTACATCGCCAAGCCCTGGGACGAGCACGACCTCCGGCTGGTGGTGGCCGGCATGCTGGACCGCTTCCGGCTGTCCCAGGAGAACGCCCGGCTGCTGGAGGACCTGCGCCGGAAAAACGCCGAGCTCGAGCGGCTCAACGCGTCCTTGGAGGATCAGGTGCTCCAGCGGACCAGGGAGCTGGAGGACGCCAACGCCCGGCTCTCCAAGCTGGCCGTCACCGACGGCCTGACAGGGCTGTACAATCACCGGTACTTCCACGAGCAGCTGGCCCGGGAGACCGAACGGAGTCAGCGCACCGGCGAGCCGGTCACGCTGCTGATGATCGATGTGGATCACTTCAAGGCCTACAACGACACCCATGGCCATCAGGCCGGGGACACCGTGCTGCGCCAGCTGGCGTCCATCCTGGGCACGGGGCGGCGGGTCAACGACGTCGTGGCCCGGTACGGGGGTGAGGAGTTCGCGGTCCTGCTCAGCGGCACGGACAAGCACTCGGGATCCCTGGTCGCCGAGTACCTCCGGCGGAGGGTGGCGGATACCAGGTTCGCCGGGGAGGAAAGCCAGCCGGGGGGACGGCTCACGATCTCCATCGGGGTGGGGACCAGCCCGGACGACGCCGACAATCCCACGGGCTTGGTCCAGTGCGCCGACGAGGCGATGTACCGGGCCAAGGCAGCGGGTCGCAACGCCGTGGCTCAGGCCGGGTCAGTGAGCTCAGAGGGCGCGGAAGGCTGATGTCGGGGCGCTCCCCTTTGTTGATTTTATCAACAATGACAAGCAGCTGAAGACAACACAGGGGAAGCGGGACGACTGCGTGGAAAACGCCGAGATCCAGAGACGATAAAGAACCGTTCACGTGGTGCATTGATCTGCGACGGGAATCCGTGCTATGGGATAAACAGAGGCATAAAAAATATTATTGAAGTGAGTTAGAGGATTTAGTAAGTATCCCACACAAGTAACCTAAACCGCACCGTTGGTGCCCTTGTACAGAGGAGTTGTTGGAGATGATGAAGAAAAGAAGTCTATTGGTCATGGTCGGCTGCGTGGCCATGCTGGGTTTCGCCAGCTGTGGTGACGACGACGGCGGAAGCGGCGTGTGCGGAGACGGGATCGCCACAGGCAATGAGGAGTGCGATGGGGTGGACCTGGCGAACCGGACCTGCGCGGACGTGGTCACCGGCAGCACGGGCCAGCTCACCTGCAGCGGGCTCTGCACCTACGACGTCTCCCAGTGCATCCTCTGTGGAGACGGCGTGCGCAGCTTCGGCGAGGACTGCGACTGCGGCACCGGCACGGGCACCCTGCCCGCGGGCTGCCTAGCGGCCAACGGCGCCACGGGCTCCAACTGCAGCATCGACTGCGTGAAGATCCCGATCTGCGGCGACGGCCAGGTCGACACCAACGAGGACTGCGACTGCGGCACCAACCCGACGAGCCTGCCGGTGGGCTGCCCCGACGTCAACGGCGGAAACGCCAGCAACTGCGACGTGGATTGTGTCGGCGAGTCGACGTGCAACGCCGGTGTGTGGGAGGACTGTGACCCGCTGGTCACCGGCGACTGCTGCGAGGACGACTGGAACGTGCAGCTCGAGTGCTCCACGCTGCCCACCTCCGGTGGCGACATCATGTGCATGCGGCACTGCACCGACACCTCGGACTGCTACTGGAACAACTGGTGCCTCGGCCCGCAGTTCGGCGACCTCTGCTGGCCCGCGGTCTGCGCCCCGGGCGGCGACATCGACGTCAACCCGAACGAGTACGGCCAGGTTCCGGGCGGCGGCCAGTGCTGGTGCCTGCCGATCTTCGGCCGTGATGCTCCCACTGACACTCCTGTCGGCTGGTGCATGGAGGCGGGAACGCTGGCCCATGGCGACGTCTGCCCCGCGAATGCCATCGACGTGACCGACCGCTCCGAGCTCATGTGCGACATGGGCATCTGCCTCTCCGCCCAGGGCGCCCTCGAGGGCACCTGTGGCCAGTTCTGCAACTGGGAGCAGGCCTACGCCGTGGCGTTCTACGGCGCGGCCGCCAGCACCGAGCTGCTGCCCTGCCCCTCCGGGGCCAACTGCTTCAGCGAGTCCAACATCGACTCCACCACGGGCCTGCGGTCCGGCGACCTGTCCTACTGTCGCGACACCGAGGTCACCGACCCCACCGACGGCATGACCACCTGCTCGCTGGTGACCAACCACCTGCTCAGCAACCCGGCGCAGACCTGCGAGGACACCCACGCCGCGGGCGCCCGCTGCGTCATGGTGCAGTTCACCGGCGGCGACGTGACCAACGGCTCCCTGGTGGGGGTCTGCATGGCGTCCACCGCGCCGACCCACGCCGTGTGGGAGGAATGCGACTCGAGCAACACGGCCGATGTCTGCCCCTCGGGCTCCATCTGCACCAACGACGACCTGTTCGCCACCACGCCGGCCGGTCCGGAGCGCTGCGTGCCCTACTGCGACACGGAGAACCCCGGCGGCGACCAGGCCCCTTGCGAGGCCATGGGCGCCGTGCCCACCGGGACCGCGACCCCGACCTGCCAGTCGCAGTCGATTCTGTACCCGCCCGACGGCCCGAACGACATCTCGCAGACCCGCCTGGGCTTCTGCGCGTTCTAGGGTCCTTCGGACCGGGTAACCACCCCTTTGGGTGACCCACGCCCCCCGGCTCGCCGGGGGGCGTTTTTTTGTGGCTCGCGGTTGACGTCCGGGCCGCGGCGCCCCATACAGTTCCCTATTCGCAGAGATGAGTGTGCCAAGATGAGTGTCGAGCTGAGCATGGAAGCACCCTTCGTCGAAAAGCTGGGCCGGGCGAGCCTCGAGGAGGTGGAGGCGATGTGGCAGGAGGCCCTGCAGGAGTTCATGGAGCGGATCGGGGTTCCCGAGCGTCTCGGCGAGGCCGCGGCCTCGGTGCGGCGCGACCCGGCCTGGACCGGCCTGGCCGTCGACTGGATCACCCTGCCCACGGTGATCCGGCAGACCCGGTACGGGGAGCTGCTCAGCGCGCTCGAGCGGGCCGGCTATGCCACGCGCCAGGAGTGCCTGCGCTGCGGTGACTGCTGCCGGGGCGCGAGCCCGTCGCTCTTTCTGGACGACCTGCGGCTGCTCACCGAGGGGGTCGTCAAGCGCTCGCAGATCTTCACCCTGCGGCGAGGGGAGGCGGTGAGCCTCCCCGCCCCGCTGGGCACCATGGTGCTCCGTGACGAAACCATCAAGCTGCGGGAGCACCCGGAGACCGGCTACTGCCTGTTCTTCGACGACGACGAGAACCACTGCGGCATCTACTTCGACCGGCCGCTGCAGTGCCGCGCCCAGGCCTGCTGGGACACCCAGGTCATCGAGCACGCCGTGAAGCACGAGGAGCGGCTCAGCCGCGCCCACGTCCTGTCCCCGGACGAGCCCGTGGCCGAGGCGCTGCTGGCGCACGAGGCCCACTGCGCGCTGGAGCCCATCGCCGACGCCTTTGCCGCGGTCGCGCAGGGCGAGGAGCAGGCGCTGGAGCTGATCTTAGACGCCCTCGCCTACGACGCCCAGCTCCGGCCGCTGCTGGTGGACAAGCTCCCCCTGCCGGCCGATGAGCTCGACTTCGTGTTCGGGCGCCCCCTGTCCCGGGTGGTGGAGATGTACGGCGTGCGGGTGGCGCCGCAGCCTGACGGCAGCTTCGAGCTCGTGCCCCTGGCGGCGGACGCGCCCCCCGGAGAGGCCGAGTGATCCCCCGCGGGGTGTGGCTGCCGGCCGCCCTGCTGTGCGTGGCCTGTCCGCAGCCGACCCCGCACCACCCCCTGCCGCGCGCCGATGCCGCGGTCGCCGCGCGGCAGGTGCTCTTCCACGCCAGGAGCGCCCATGGCGCGGTCTACGTGGTGCGCGAGGGAAGCCTGCGCATCCTGCGCTTCGGCGCGGCGGACGCCGAGGATCAGAGCGCCTACGATCCAAGCCGGCCGCACCACGAGCCGCTGGAGTACGTGCGGACCGCGCTGCTCGGCGCGGCCTACACCGGGCGGCCGAAGCGCGCGCTCATGATCGGTCTGGGAGGAGGGAGCTGGCTGCGGCACCTGCGACGGGTGGCGCCCGCCGCCGAGCTCGAGGCGGTGGAGATCAATCCGGTGGTGGTGAAGGCCTGCCGGAAGTTCTTCGGCTTTGCCGCCGCCGGCAAGGTCAGGATCCACGTGCGGGACGGCCGACGGTTCGTCCAGCGGGCCGCGTCGCGGTACGATCTCGTGTTCCTGGACGCCTACGACTCCGACGACTACCCGCGCCATCTCGGCACGAAGGAGCTCTTCTTTGAGGTGCGCCGCCTGCTCACCCCCAAAGGCGTGGTGGTGGCCAACCTCTCGCCCAACGAGCGCCAGCGCCGGGACGAGCTGATCCGGACGTTCCGGGCCGTGTTCCCGCGCTCGGCCTGCTTCCACACCCCGGTGTCCCGCAACAGCGTGCTCGTGGGAGGCCCGGGCGTGTCCCTCGTCGACCCCCGCGCCTTCGCCGCGCGGGTCCAGCGCCTGGACCTCCGCACCGCGGGTGACTACGAGCTCCAACGCGCCGCCTCCCAGCGCTGTCGGTTCAAGGTGCCGGATGGGAAGATCCTGCGCGACCGGAAGCCGTGAGGGAGAAGAAATCGGAAATCGGAGAGCGGAGAGCGGAGAGCGGAAATCGGAGAATGGAGAGCGGGGAGCGGGGAGCGATTAGGAGTTGGAGTGGTTCTGGTTGGTCCTGGCCGTTTGAAGTGACGAGGTGAGGATTGCTGTGAGCTGCTCACCCTCGTCAACGAGTGAACGAATGTCTCGCTCGACGAAACGGGCGTGGATGCATGTCCGCAACCAGTGCACCGACTCGCGCGCCTCCTTGGCGGCGAGGGCCACCTTATGGATGAAATCTGCCGAGCTCTGACCGCTTCTGGCTTCGGCATAGTGTGCTCCGGGTGCAGTCGCGGAACGCAGAAGCTGGGCTTGTACGTGACGTCCCTCCTTGGTGCTGGGCAATTCCCCAGAGACGCGCAGTACCTGTGCTGCGTATCTGGCGAGACGATCAGCCAAGTCCTTTCCTTTGAGTGTTCCCAGACGTTCCATCACATGCCTCCAATCAAGGTTCCTGTTCTCGGTTATCGAAGTCACCCCAGCGAAGTTGCGTAAATAAACTCGTCCGCGTCCGACGATCCTCATTGCCCCCGCGTCCGTCCCCCTAATTCTCCGATTTCCGACTTCCGATTTCCGATGGCCGATGGTCCGATTTCGGATTTCGGATTTCCGACTTCCGATTTCCGATTTCCGATTTCCGATTTCCGATGGTCCGATTTCCGATGGTCCGCTCCGGATTGCACCTCCTGTCTCATTCCTCTCATTTTCGGATTTCCGATGGTCCGATGGTCCGATGGTCCGATGGTCCGACTTCCCCTCCCCGGTTGCCTTTCCGGATCTCCTTCTCTATGCTCCGCTGCGGAGGTGCCCATGAAGTCTGTGAGCTCGTGTCTCGCTGCGGCGCTCGGTGTCGCGGTGCTGGTGACGGCCCCTGCGGGCTGCAAGCAGAAAGGGCGCAGCGGCGGGGAGCCGGCCTCGGAGCCGGGCGCGCCCCCCGACCGGGCCGGAAAGACCACGAACGCGGAACCTCCGGAGCGGCGTCCCGTGGTGGACGAGCAGGCCCAGCGCCGGGAGCGGGTCAAGCGGGAGCTCGAGCGCTACCGGGCGCACACCCTCGTGTTCGACGCGTCCGAGCTCTCGCCCCAGGACAACAAGCTCTGCCGCGCGCTGCTCCGGGCCGTTGCCATCGTGGAGGAGCTGAACAAGCTCCAGATCCACCCGAACAACCTGCTGTACGAAAAAGCCATCGCCGTGCGGGGGACCCCCCTGGACAAGCAGCTGTACCAGCGCTACCAGATGCCCTGGTGCACCGACGACGAGCACCGGCTGTGCAACGCGCACCCGGCGCTGGTGCCCAAGCGGCTCGGGCTTCACCACTGGCCCCCCGGCATGAACGACGCCGAGCTCGCGGCCCTGTCCAAGGCGCCGAACAGCAAAGAGCTGCTCTCGAACTTCACCATGGTCCGGCGGTTGGGCAGGTCCGCATGGAAGGCGGTTCCCTACGCCGCGGACCCGCTGCTGGGGCCGCCCATGAGGCGGCTGGCCAAGGTGCTGCGCGAGGCGGCCGGGTTCGCTGCGGAGCCGACGCTCAAGAAGTTCCTGCTGTCCCGGGCCGACGCCCTCGAGGCCAAGACCCCGTTCCCCTACGACGCGAGCGACTACGACTGGATCGCCCTGAAAGGCAAGTGGGAGGTGAACGTGGGGCCCTATGAGACCTACAAGAATCCGCGCCAGCTCAAGGCGCGCTTCAAGATGGTCTTCGGCCTGGAGGACCCCGAGATCACGGCCCGGCTCGCCCGGTTCAAAAAGAGCCTGCAGCAGATGGAGAACAGCCTCGCCACCCTGGTCGGGCGCAAGATCTACAAGCCCCGGAAGCTGGACCCGCGCATCGCCATCCGCGCCATCCAGGTGATCAGCTCGGGTGGAGACGCCCGGGCGCCCCACGGCGCCACGGTGGCGTTCCACCTGCCCAACCGCGGCAAGTCCGTGGACGAAGGGCTGTACAAGAAGGTGATGCTGGTCAACCACTCCACGGCGTTCAAGACGATCATGAAGCGGCGCGCCGCGCTGATCCTGGCGCCGTCGCAGCAGCGGTACGTGTCCACCACGGCCGATATCACCAACACCACGTTCCACGAATTCGCCCACGGGTTCGGGGCCCACGACGAGCTCAAGATCCGGACCGCGGACGGACAGGTGACCGTGCACCAGGCCCTCAAGGAGCACACCACCCTCATGGAGGAGCTCAAGGCCGACGTGACCAGCATGTGGCTCATCGGGCAGTCGGTGAAGCGCGGCTGGCTCAAGCCCGAAGAGGCGAAGACCCGCTACGTCTCCGGGCTGATGCACATCCTCGGCCTGTCCTCCTATCCGCTGAAGGGCACCTATCCGCGCATGGTGGCGGTCCAGCTCGGCTGGTACGTGGATCACGGCGGCGTGGTCTGGAAGGACGGTCGCTTCGAGGTGGACTTCACCAAGCTCCCCCGGGCCGTGGAGAGTCTCACGAAGCGGGTCGCCGCCATCCAGCTCACCGGAGACTACGCCGCGGCCGTCAAGCTCATCGCCCGCTACGTCAAGCCGGTGGTCAAGGGCAAGCAGTACGAGTACGTCGGCAAGATCAAGGTGCCCCTCACCACCATGAAGGCCGCCTTCAAGAAGGCCGACATCAAGAGCGTCGCGCTCAGCTACAAGGTGATCGGGCTGTAGCCCGAATGTCGGATCAGATCAGAAGATGTCCGCAAAAAACCGCCAAATCTTCCGATTTCATCGACGAGAAGCGGGAATCCGAAATCGGAGAGCGGAGAGCGGAGGTCGGAGGTCCGAGAAGATCCGGTCCAAGCCTGCATGAAGGGATCGACACAGTCCGGCAGTTTCTCAACTGACTGGCAATGGGGCTAGATCTCGATCACGCCTTCGTCGGTGACGATTTTATTCACCAGGAGATCGTGGGGCTCCCGGGGGACCTCGTCCACGAGCTGCAGGGCGAAGGTCAGCGCCACCCGGGGGGCCGGGCAGTCCTGCAGGAAGCGGTCGTAGTAGCCCCCGCCGTAGCCCAGGCGTCCGCCCCGGCGATCAAAGGCCACGCCGGGCACGAGCACGAGGTCGACGTCCCGGGGTCGCGTCTCTCGGCACCGCGCGCTGGGCTCGGGGATGCCCCTGAACCCGGGCTCCAGGTCCTGCCAGCCGCCCACGGCGAGGTGGTCGAGCTGCCGATTCGGGGCGACCCGGGGCAGGACGGCGCACCGCTGTCGGTCCCAGAGCTGCCGCAGGATCGGGCGGGTGTTTACCTCGGAGCCAAAGGGCGCGAACAGGTGCACCGTTGCCGCGGCCTGGTATTCGGGGAGCGCGAACAGGGCGGCGTGCAGCCGCGCCGAGCGCAGGGCGATTTGGTCCGCCGTGAGGCGATCCCGCTCCGCCAGGATGCGGCGCCGCAGCCGCCGTTTGTTGTTACGCAGGTCTTCGGACATGCGAGGCTAGCGGACCTGGATCAGCTTGAGCAGCTCGAGATCGAGCCGGGGACGCAGGTCCAGCTTCACCGACGAGCCCTCGTCGGCCGGGCCGGACTTGTACAGGAGCTCACCATTGTTCAGCGAGTGCAGGAAGATGTCGCGGACGACCTTCACGCCTTCGGTGCACAGGCCGGCGATCTCACGGGTGCGGCCCTGCTTGAAGAATGTCGAGGCCTGGGTGCGATCCCCGGCCCACGGCCGGTTCAGGGTGGGGCCGGTGATGAGATCGAAGGGCAGCTTCCTGCCCACCTGCTTGGTGATCTCCAGCATCAGGTCCACGGTGGGAATGCGGCTCAGGTTGCGCCCGGTGTAAGGCGCGAGGATCTTGTACTCGAAGCCGAAGGGGTTGTACCCGACCACGAGCTTTGCCCCGAGGAGGGTGCGCACGAGGTCGTTGATGTACTCACTGCGCCAGGCGGTGAAGCTCCCCGACCGGAAGCTGTAGGTCACGGCCATGGCGAGCCCGAGGGTGTGGATCTGGGACGGCTGGCTGGCGGTCAGTCGGTCCTCCCGGGTTTCGAGCCCGAGCACGAGCACGTCTCCCGCGGTGGTCGGGCGCACGGCCTGGGCCGGGGATCGATCCGCGGACGCGTGACCTCGCTCGGGTCGCAGAGGCGCCGCCCGGCGCGGGGCTGCCCCTTCGCGCTTCTCCCCGAGCAGGTAGCGCTTCTGCGGCACCTGGGCTCGCCGGCTGCGTTCCTTGGCCTTGAGGCCGCGCAGCGTAAAGGCGCGCTGGGGTGTGGACACCGGCTTGCCGGCGAGCAGCGCCTTCTTGGGCCGGAGCACCATGCGCTCGTCCACCACCAGGCCGATCAGCTCCCGGAGCTGCCACTCCTCAGCGTCCACCAGGGCCTCGAGCTCCCGGTCCGGATCGGGCACGAGCTGGGCCATGTGGTCGCCGGGCCGGCGGATGGCCTCGGCTGCGGCCGCCTCCGGGGTGGACGCGCAGAGCAGGTTGTAAACGAGGGCGCACCCCTTTTTGGCCGAGCCGGCGCACACATCGGCGCGGCGCTCCAGGCCTGCGGGGCTCCAGGGAAGCTCGGCGTGGATCACGATCTGCGCCAGGGCCGAGAGGTCGGCGCCGGCGATGGCCTCGTCGCTGGTGACCAGCACGAAGGGGCGTTCGCCCTTTGCCAGCGCGGCGAGCTGCTTTTTTCGCTCCTTGGCCGACGGCTCCGCGGTCAGTCGATGGATCGTCACCCCGGTGGTCAGCAGTCGCTTGGCAATGGCCTCGGCCACCACCTCCTGGCGGCATAGCACGGTGACCGTGTGCTCGCTGCCGTGGCAGATGTCCTCCACCAGGTGACACATCTCGTCGAGCTTGGGAGATCCCGGGCGCTCCGGCTTGATGAGCTCGGGCAGCGTGCAGATGGTCCGGAGCTTACCGAGCAGGCTGACCACCTCCTGGCGCTCCTTGGCCGACCACACCTGCTGGACCCGCGCCATGGCCAGCAGGGTCCGCAGCAGCGGATCCAGCTGCCGGTGCTGAAAGTGGGTGACCTCTACGTTCAGGTCCACGGAGCGCGGCGCTGCCGGCCGACCGACGTCCTTCAGGGTCCGCCGTAGCCAGCGGTCGCCCAGGGCGTCCAGCGCCTGGTCCATGTTCTGGGACCCGATGGCCGCGCCTCGCCCGTCCCGAAGCACGTGCTCGTCCATGAACTTCCAGGCCGGGCCGAACAGGTAGGGGTCGAGGAGCTGCGCCGTGTAGAAGAATCCCTGGGGACGCTGCTCGAGCCGCGCCGAGGTCAGCGCGAAGGCGTAGGCGGTCTTGAAGGACTTGATGGCCTGACCCGTGGGCGCCGGCCAGCTCTTGATGCGCTGCACCTCGTCGAGCACCAGGGTGTCCCACTCGGTGTCGCCCAGCCTGTCCATGTGCCGGTAGAGGCGGTTGTAGGAAGCCACGGCGTAGGGCGAGTTGGCCTCGGCCCGGGCCAGCTCTTCGAAGGTGGCCCCCCCCACGATCCGGGGCGAGACATCGCAGAGCTGCGCCACCGCGGACATCCAGCGCTGTCGTCGCGCCCCGGGGCAGGTGAGCAGGATCTTCTTGGCGCGGCCGGTCAGCCGGAGGAGCTCGCAGGCCGCGAGGGTCTGCCTGACCTTGTCCAGCTCCGGATCGTCGGCGAGCATCGCGCGCCCCTGGCGGATCAGGTGCTCGGCGCCGTCGAGCTCCCAATCGGCCAGCTCGCCGAAGTGGCTCACAAAGGTGTGGAGCGCCGCGTCGTCAGCAGGAGGCTCCTCGCCGTGATCGCGGTGCTTGACCACCGCGTCCCGGAACCGCGCGAAATCTTCAAGCGCGGAGCTCCTGTCCGCCCCCCAGGCGTTGCGGACGCGGACCTCTTCGATGTGCGCCAGGGCTTCGGGAGCGAGCTCGATTTGAGCGTCTTCGGCCCGGGCCGCGAAGTCCTCGGAGACCGCCAGGTCCACGTGGAGCAACCCATCGGCGTCAAAGGCCTTTTTAGCCCAGGCCAGGGTGTCGGCGGTCGCCCCGCCGTTGGCCCGGAACCGGACCTGGGGTGGGTTGGCCCCGGCGTCCAGGTACACCAGCGAGCCAGACTCCTGATCGCCGGCCTGGGCCTCTTGCAGGGCCTCACCCGAGTGCTCTGTCAGGTGGTTGAGTACGGATTCTACGTGCTTGCAAGTCCCGAGGCTATTGGTCGCGAAATCGGGGCACTGGCAGTGGTAGATCTCTGCCTTGAGGCTGCGGATCGCCACCTCGTACTGCTTGCCACTGGGGCCCTGGACCGAGAACCGTGACCAGATCGGGTGTTCGCCCAGATTGCTGATCTCGTACGATTCGGAACGACCGCGCTTACGACGGCGCTCGATCTGCTCGGCCCTACCCATGTTGTTCCTCAGAGGGATATCTTGCAGAATCTTCTGATTCATTCTGTACCAGATGGTAGAAAGAATATCAAGACGATGCAGCGCTTCCGCTTTCACGATTTCGTCGTTCCGGACCCCTTGGTTGGCGAGCGACTGGACAAGGTGCTGGGTGCCCAGCAGGGCTGCAGTCGGACGCTGGCACGTAAGCTTCTTGACGCAGGCGCAGTGTTTGTCAATGGCCGTCGTGTGCGTCGGGCGTCCCTGGTCCTGCGAGCCGGAGACCGGGTCCGGGCCCCGGAGCAGCTTCCCCCCGATGCCCACGTCGAGCTGGGCCCGCCCCTTTACCGGGACGGGCGGGTGCTCGTGCTCGACAAGCCCTCCGGTGTTCCCTCTGCGCCCACGCCCCTCGGAATTCGCGGCACCCTGCCCGAGCTCGCCCGGCAGCAGCTCGGGCTGCCCGAGCGCCCCATCGTGGTGCATCGGCTGGACGTGGACGTCTCCGGGGTGATGGCCCTGGCGCTCAATCGAGCCGGCGCGCGAGTCGTGACCTCCTGGTTCACCGGCGGGCTTGCCAGGAAATGGTATCGCGCCGTGGTGCAGGGCTCCCCTCCGGAGCGGCAGGGGCGCATCGACGCCCCCATCGGCAGGGACCCGGCGCGGCCGGGCCGGATGCGGATCGATCCGCAGGGGGACGCCGCCCGCACGGACTACCGGGTCCTCGGCGCTCCTGCCGGGCTGCCGGAATGCACCGAGCTGGAGCTCCGGCTGCACACGGGCCGGACCCACCAGCTCCGGGTCCACCTCGCGTCCCTGGGGTGCCCCGTGGTCGGGGATCGCTGGTACGGCGGCGCCAGACGGCTCGTGGATGACACCGGAGCGGAGCGGTCCGCCGACCGGATCTGCCTGCACTCCCACCGCCTGGAAGTCACGGGCGCCGGCCCGGGCGGTGCCGCCCTCGTCTTCGAGGCGCCGGTCCCCGACTTCTTTGCCCGTGGGTGAGCATCAGCCGGTCTCAGAAGTCCAAGGGTGGCGCCCAATGCGGGCGTCCAAGGGTGGCGCACAATCCCTTGCGCTCCTGTGGTGTGCGTTGCATGCTGCCCCAGGAACTCCCCAAGGAGCGCGAAGGTGAGCTTGAATCGGCGAGAGTGGCTGGTCGGCTGTGGGGCAGGGACCTTGACCCTGCTCCCGGGCTGCGGCCTCCGGGCGACCGGCCCGACCGCGCTGCAGCCCCCGGAGCGATCGCTGGTCTGGCGCCACGCCACACCGCTGCCCATTGTGCAGTACCGGCTCGGCGCGCCGAACCCGGGCACGGTGCTGCGCCGACGCGCCCTGCCCGCCCGGGAGCTGTCCTTCGGAGATCTCGCCCGCATCGACAAGCTGATGCGCCAGACCCTGAAGCGCTCGGGTGGCGTGGGCCTGGCCGCGCCCCAGGTGGGGCTCCCGCGCCGGGTGGTGCTGGTGGAGCTGCAGACCGGGCAACGCCCGGCGCAGCCGCGCCCGGTGAAGGATCGCCCGGCGCAGCCGCGCCCGGTGCTCACCTGCGTGGATCCGCGGATCCTGCGCCGGTCCCCGCGCCGGGTCGACGGCTACGAGGCCTGCCTGTCCATCCGCGACGTGGGCGGGCTCGTCTCCCGGGCCGCGTGGGTGGAGCTCGAGTACTACGACCTGGCTGGGCGCCGCCGCCGGCGTCGGTCCGAGGGGTGGGAGGCCCGGATCTTCCAGCACGAGCTGGATCACCTCGACGGCCGCCTGTACGTGGACCTCGTGTCCGGCGCGCTGTTGCCCATCGACGAGATGCGCCGTCTCCGCCGTCTCCGCCGCCTCCGCAAGCGGTCGGCAGTGGATCGTGAAACCGTGATTGCCCGGCGACCGTTCCCAGGGGAGCTGATCCTGTGATTCGCCGGGTCGTCGTCGTCGCGCTGCTGCTCGGAATCGGTGCCTGGGCCTCCCCGACCACAGCCGATGCTCGCGCCCGGCGTCGAGTGAGCAAGCGCAAGCCCCCAAAGCCCAGGTGCGACAGCAGCCGCTACAAGTGCACGGGCAAGCGCCCCACAGACTACGACGAGCTGGTGCGCATCACCTATCGCCCGGCCAAGGGGCAGGACGCGGCGTGCCTGTCCCGCCTCCGCAAGGCCGGCATCAAGTTCCGCATGCTCCGGAACGTCAAGGGGGTAAAGACGCCGGTGCACCTGCTGTCCAAGCGGCTCGGCCGGGTGCTCTACCGCAAGACCTGGAACAACAAACGACGGTTCATCCTCGACTGCCGCATGGTCGAGGTCCTCGCGGCCCAGGGCCGGGAGATCCGCCGGGCGGGCATCGCGAGCATCTACTTCTCCTCGAGCTGGCGCCACTCCCTCGTCAAGGGCACGAGCCGGCTGTCCAAGCACGCCTATGGGCTGGCCCTGGACGTGACGGCCATCGACGGCGCCTTTGGGTACGCCTCGGTGATCCGACACTACGAACGGGGCCAGTGGGGCTGCGGCTCACGCAACAAGACCCCCAAGGGCAAGGCCTGGCGGGCGTTCTTCTGCGCCCTCAGAAAGAACAACGCCTTCCGGCACGTCTTCACCCCCGACCGGGATCGCTACCACCGGGATCACTTCCACATCGAGGGCCCCAGCGCCCGCATCCGACTCCAGCCGAAGACCGGCCGCAAGGGTGGCAGAAGGCGGTAGAGAAGCTAGCGCTCGAATTGCCGCAGCCGCGCGCCTGCCTCCTCGATTCGCGCCACGGGTTGGTTGCCGTACGAGAAGCGGACCCAGCCGGCCCCGCGGGGGCCAAAGGCCGAGCCCGGCACGGTGATCACGCCGGCCCGGGTGACCAGCTCCCGGCAGAAAGCCACGTCGTCGCCCTCCTCGGCCAGCCGGGCGAGCAGGAAGGTGGCCCCGTCCGGCTCGGTGGGGATCACCGCGGGCTACTCCCGCAGGATCGCGAGCAGCGCGTCCCGGCGCTCCCGCAAGGTCGCCCGGGCGGAAGGCACGAACTCGTCCACCATGTCCAGGGCTCCCAGCGCGGCGAGCTGCGCCGGCACGGGCGCGCACACCACCAGCGCGTCCTGGGTCTTGATCGTCTCCTCGATGAAGCGCGCCGGGCCGAGCAGGTAGCCCACCCGCCAGGCCGCCAGCCCGAACACCTTGGAGAAGCTGCCCAGCACCACGATCTGCTCCCGCCCGCCCAGGCTCGCCGGGCTCTGGTGGCGGGCCGGTGAAAACGTCAGCAGGTCATAGGTTTCGTCCGAGATCAGCCACAGGCCCCGCTCCCGGCACAGCGCAACGAGCCACTCCAGCGCCGCGTCATCGATCACCGCGCCCGTGGGATTGCCGGGCGACACCAGCACCACGCACCGGGTGCGCGGCGTGATGTAGTCCTCCAGGCGCGCCACGTCGAAGACGAAGCGATCCCCTGAACGCCCGAGCCCGACCTCCACGTTGGCGCAGCCCGCGAGCCGGATGGCGAAGTCATGGTCGAAGTAGCCCGGCCCAAAGGTGATCACCTCGTCCCCGGCCCGGGTCAACGTGAGCAGCGCGTTGGCAAAGGCCTGGTTCGCGCCGCAGGTCAGCATCACCTCGTCGGCGCGCGCCCCGGCGATGGACTTGCGGCTGCGGCAGAACCCGGCGACCGCCTCGCGAACCTCGGGCAGGCCCGGATCCGGGCTGTACCCCTGCACCCCGCCCGCCGCGATGTAGCGCCGCACCCGATCCATCGCGCCCGCCGGCGGAGGCAGCCCCAGCACCGCCTGGCCCAGATCGATCAGCTCCTCCCCGGCCACCCGCAGCGCGGCCGCCAGGGCGTTGATCTCGGCGATGGGAGGCCGTCGGAGGTCGCCGGTGCGCCCCGGCCACCGCAGAAGCTCGGATTCACGCATGGTCAGTTGATAACGAATATTCGCCGGATCCGCCAGCCGGGCGGCGAGCGAGGTGGTGTCCTTGTTGGGTAACCGTTCAGAAGGTCGGCGGCACAGCGCTCCCGCGCTGGCGGGCTACCCCTCGAGGGAACGGACTCGGCGAGCAAAATCGACATGACCAGCGGAACAGTCCGCGTATTCGCAATGCCGCTGGCAGTCATCGGTTTTGATGTCAGGAGTGCATCTGAGCGAGCGGCTCACAGTGAACTCCCCCTCTCGTACCCGGCGGTTTCTACCGACCCTCCTTGCCGTGCCAGATCCGGATGATCTCGACTCTCTCCTCTACCGATCGGTATCTCACATCGTAGACGCCGGCCACGAGATCTCGACAGGCTGGGATTTCCTCCACAGGCCGTCCGAGGTGAGGGTGATCGACGAGCCGCTGGAGGGCTGTCAGAAGGATCCGCGCCACGCGCTCGGCCGCCTGGGGGTTCTTCTCGGCGATGAACTCACGAAGACGCGCCAAATCATCGCGAGCCCTGGCGCTGAAGACCAGTTTCATGTTCACTATTCAGGCGGAGGCAGCTCGTTTGGTGTCCCCCAGCTGTCGAGCCAGGTCAGGACATCGTCCCCGTCGACGGTTTCCCCGGCTTCCAGCGCCTCGATGCCTTCCATGGTATCCTCGTGCATGCGCTGTCGTAGCTCGGCTCGCTCCAGATACTCCCGCAGCGCCTCGTTGATGACCCACCCCTTTGCCCGCTCAAGGCGCGCAGCCAGCTGCTCGAGCCGCTCCGCCAGGTCATCCGGCATCCGCACGCTTGTCATGGCCATGGATTCATCCTCGCTTCATGCCAGGTAATGCATTGCATTATAGCGCAAATAACTCGACCTTACCCCGCATTATTGATGCCCGCCCCGGCGTGGGAAAACAGATCCGGGGATCCCGGACCGGGGCTCCGGTCAACGCCCTGACGCCCCGGGGACGGAATCTCTGGCAAGTCTTGGAGCCCTTGGGGAAACGGTCGGTCTGCTGGGTCAAAGAGGTCTTCGGATTCACTCATGGTCGGTTGATGGCGAACAGTCGCCGGATCCGCCAGCCGGGCGGCGGGCGCAGCAGTGTCCTTTTTGGGTTACCGTTCAAAAAGGTCGGCGGCACAGCGCTCCCGCGCTGGCGGGCTACCCCTCGAGGGGACGGGTGCCGCGTCTGACACCGGAGGCGGCCGGGAACCACGATCACGACTTTTTCTGCTACATTCGTGAGACGTAGAGGTCGGAGGCAGGCGAGTATTCGGGACTGAGCCACGCGGTGGCGGATGCGCACGCAGCAGCGGAGCGCACGCAGCAGCGGCGGCAAAGGAGAAGCAGCTTTGTCTGGACGAACCCACTCCCCAACACGGTCGCAGCGCCATCGCTCGAGCCCGTGGCTCGCAGCGACCATCTCCTTTCTGGTGAGCCTCGCCGTCCTGGGGACGATGAGCCCCACGGGATGGGCCAGGTACATGCCGGCCACGCCGGCGTCCAAGCGCTACCTGGATCGCATCCACGCCAAGGTGTACGGAGTCTGGGTCAACGACGTGCTCCGGAGAGTGGCCGCGCGGACACTTCCGTCGGACCCGTTCAACGACCCTGGCAGGAAGGTGACGTTCAGGATCCACTTCTCGCCCAGCGGCGTCGTCCTCGACGTCAAGGAGGTCCGGAAGTCGGGCTACAAACGGTTCGATGTCACGGCGCGACACATGCTCCTGATGGCTTACGGCTTCCCCACTCCGCCGCCGTTGGTTCGCTCCGAGGACGGTCATGTGTACGTCGAGATTACGTTCCAGCGCTCCAAGCCCTACGTCGACCGGTCCGCCCTACGAGTCCTCGAGCTCCTCTTCACCCGGACCCTGATCCCGGCAGGGAAGCTGTCGGACGCCCTCACGCGGCTCAGCGAGGCGGCCCGGGCGGGACGCCTGGCGCGCTATGCCCGGAGCTTCGGGCAGGAGGTGATGAAGCTGGCGGTCGCGCAGCATGGCCGGGTCGTGGCGGGAGAGCTCGTGGCCACCCTGGACGACCGGCGCACGCCGCTCACGCGTTTCGACTTCGTGCTGAAGGCCCGCCTGACCGACGGGCAGCTGGCCCGCGCGCTCGCGGCGCTCGTCAGACGGACGGAGCCGGCGGCCGTCCGCGTGCTGACCCGTTCGTTCGCGCGGCAGCAGGCCTCGCCCGCGCGCTCAGCGGGCACGCTCGTCCACCTCGAGGCGCTGTGGAAGCTGTCCCGGGCCGTGGCGCCCAGCCGCGGGTTGCTGTGGGCGCTCCTCCGGTCGAGCAGCCCGCTGCTTCGCGCCCACGCCGCGGCGCTGCTGCACCGCTTCGTCGCGGTGGACCGCCCCAAGGCCGAAGCGGCGCTCCTGGCGCTGCTCAACGCTCGAGATCCCAAGACGCTGTTGACGGCGCTGCCCCTCGCGGCCCGGGCCGGCGGCAGCGAGGCCGTCTACAAGCGCATCCAGCAGCTCACGAACGCGACCAGGGCGACCGCCACGGTTCGAACGGCAGCGATCCTGGCCCTGCCGGAGACAGGGCGCGCCGACGCGTGGAGGAAGCTGCTCGAGCTCACCTACACGCGCCAAGGCTGGCAGCGCAACGCAGCCTGCCAGGCGCTCGTGCGGCTGACGAGCTTCGGCAAGGCGATCTGTTACCGCTACGTGGGGTACCTGAAGTCCCCACAATCGTCCGACACGCTGCTGACGGCCGCGGCCCACGGGCTGGCGGCGCAGTGCTCGGCCACCCACCTGCCGAATCTGAGGCGCGCGTTCTTTTCCTACCGCAACTCGGTCAAGCTCGGGCTCGCCCGGGGGCTGCCGGGCGGGAAACCCCTTGCCGAGGCGGTGCTGCTGCGGCTGGCCAAGGGCCGCAACCGGGCCATCCGCCACGCCGCGCTGACGAACATGGCGCGCAACCCGCGGGCCGCCTATCGACCGCTATTGGCCGCGCTGGTGGGGGAGAAGGACCCCGCCCTCCGGCGGCTCGCCTACCCCTTCGCCACGGATCCCACGCTCCTCCGCCTGGCGTGGAAGGCGGAGCAGGACCCCACCCACAAGCTCAGCCTCGCCCGGCGCATCCTGCGGCTGCAGCCCGCGATCATCTATCCCTGGCTCCACGCGCACCTCCAGTCCACGAGCTGGAAGCGCCGGGTCCGCGCCGCCCATGTGCTCCTGGCGCCCTGACCCGCCGTGGGGACCTGTGCTCTCGTCGATACGCGCGCCGGTCGAGCAGGCGGAAACGAGAAGCGTGCATGCCGGCGCCAGCGCCCGACCTTTGTCACTTCATCTAACGACCGTGCTTCCGCTCGGTACACCGTGAAGTAGACGCCTGCATGTCTAGTCCGGGACCACGTGCCCGGTCGCGTCCACCAGTCCGGCGGCATCCATGTGCACGGCGAAGAGCTTGTATTTGTGCATCCCCACGATCTGCTCCCGGTAGACCAGCCAGTCGCCGTGGGCGTACAGGGGCCAATAGCTCCCTGGCGTGGAGGTCACGCGTCTACTCACTTCGGTTTCGAGGTCGAACAGCACCACGTCACCACCCACAGTGGCGCAGTCGCTCGAAAAGGCGCAGCTCGTCATCGTCAAAAGGTGCCCGCGCAGGTACGGATACCAACGCTCGACCTGATCATCGATCAGCTCCCGAGTCTCTGCGGTGCTGATGCGGTGTACGTAGACCGACCAGTTGCCTCCGTCCCGATCGTCCTGCCACAGGACGTAGTCGCCCCAGGTGGTCGTGCTGAGCTGGTTGCCCACGATGGTGCTGTCCAGGTGCACGATCTCTCGGGTCGCCAGGTCCATGTAGAACACGTCCGAGATGCCGCCGCAGGTCTGACAGCTCGCGATCCACGCCGCGTGGGTCTCGCTGATGCTGAAGTGCTCCGCCCCCTGCCAGGACTCTGCGATGACCAGCTCGTCGCTGCTCCAGCGATCCCAGAGCATGGGGTGATAGTGTTGTGGGTCGATCTCTCCCTCGTTGGTGTAGTGGATCAAGTAGCGGTCGTTGAACACAGCCAGGTTGGCCGATGTAAGCTGGCTCAGGTTTGAGAAGCTGGCCGCTTGGATGTCGAACATAATCAACTTGCTGTAGCCAAGGGATTCGAGCATTTCCGTGTCAGTCCAACCGATCTTAAGATCCCAAATAAGCGGATAAAATTGGACGTTTGGCGCATCGGTCATCTGGAACTCTGTACAGGTATGCAGGTCGTATAGATACACATCCTGGAGCTTTTCCATGCCCGGCACTCGCCAGTCGTCGTAGACCACATATCGATCCCAGTTGAAGCTCCCCAGGCTGTAAGTATCTCCGGACATCGGTAGCTCGATGAAAGTCGCGTCACACGGCTCTGTTGCCCATACCCAGGCGTCGGGCGTGGCATCGACTCCAGAGTCCAGCACACTTGCCTCGGGACGCGAGTCCACGCCGGCCTCTACCAGCTCGTCCACGTCCAGCCCGCCGTCAGTTCCAACACCTTCGTCAACACACGCACCGATCGAGCAAGCGAAAACGACAAGTGTGCATGCCAGTGTCAGTGCCCGGCTCATGTCGAGGAATTTCACGGCAGCGCCTCCGCGCGGTAGACCTCGAAGCCGTCAGCAGTCGCCGAGAGCACGAAGCCACCCGCCACGGTGCCGAAGGTCGCGATGCCGAGCCCGACCTCGTGTTGACCCACCTCCAGCGGTGACTCGGGATCGACGATGTCGAAGACCAGCACTGCCTGCTGGTTGCCCTTTGCAGCGTGAACGTGCATGCGCTGCCCGAGCAGGGCGATGGCTTTGACCTGGTGGTTCTTCGGTACCGGAGCCTTGCCGAGCAGAACCGGCCACGCGGGATCGCTGGTGTCGTAGAGGGCTACGCCGCCGTGCATCAGGCCGACAGCCAGCAGCCTGCCGCGCGCCACAACCTCGTAGGCCTGATCTCCGACGTCGAGGTACTGCACGAGGACCGGCGCCGACGGATCCAGGGCGTCGAAGATGGCCACGCCGTGGGCGCCGGCCGCCAGGTAGACCCACCGTCCGGCCACCGACACGGCCCGATCGAGGCCTTGTGAAAATTCTGCTCCTTCGATGATCATGGCCGTCGGGTCCAGCACGGTTACCAGAGTAAGGCCCTCTTGGGCCGCGTGTCGAGAGAGGCACAGGGCAAACGGACCCATGGGCGCTATTCCTCTCGTCGGACTTGTCAAGGCGAGCGCAGAGATCGTGACCGGCACCAGAGGATCCGAGATATCCACTGCTGCGAGAGAGTCGTTACCGGCAACGTACGCGACATCGCCCAGCACGGCAACGTCGCTCGTTCCCGACACACCGGAATAGGTGGCTACCTGGCTGAGCACCGCCTCGCTCACGGTGAGTGTGTACGCAGCGGACTCGTCGGGCGCGAAGATCCGGCCGGCCCGGACGGAGATGCGATAGCCCTCGTCCGGCTGGCCGAGGAAGACCACGCGGTGCTCCGTGGCCGAGGACTCGTCGCGACCCACCGTGGTCCCGGAGCTGTCGGTCACCTCGAGCCGGATGTCCGTCTCGGTCGACGTGAGCGTCGCCAGCATCAGCCGTCCGGGCCCACTGACGCCGGCCGGGACTGAGAGCACATGGCTGTTGCCACAGTCCCGGCAGAAGACATCCTCCAGGGTGCCGGGGAGCTCGGGCACCTGGCCTCGCAGGCTCACTCGCGGCTGCCAGTCGGTTTGCCCCCTGTCAAGCATCCACGCCTCGAGTCGGGTGTCTGTCGAGGTGTCCGCCCCGCCTGCCACCCACAGACGGCCGCGGTCACGATCGAAGTGCACGAAGGGACGTACGCGTGGGCCCGGGCCGCCGGCACCACCCGGATGGAGCTGGACCCAGGATCGGGTGTACAGGTTGAACTGTGCCGCGTCGTCGAGGATCGCCTCACCCCGTTGGCCTCCGTACACCGTCAAGGTCCGACCGGCCGGGTCCAGGCGCGCGCCGTGCAGGTGGCGGTCGAGGGGGAAGCTCGGGCGTCCGATCGGCAAGACCCTGCGCGCGTGTAGCGTGAGCAGGTCCAGCTCGTAGATGTCGGAGGACGTCCAGGTTTGCTCCGATGGGTCCTCGGAGGGCGGGCCCTCATCGCCGGTGATCGGCGGACCTGACGTCGCTCGGCCGCCGAAGATCACCGCGGTGCCTCTAACCGGATCGGCGCTGAGGCTGTAACCAGTGAGCTCGCTCGGCAAGCCCGTAATGCGGCCACGATCCTGCCACGCGCCACCGGCCAGATCGAGCTCGTAGACCCGGCTCGTCTCGGTCTGCTCGCGCTCACCGGTGGAGATCGTCCTGTTCCCGACGAGTAGCACTCGTTGCTCCTGGTGGCGCCAGACCAGCTTGGGATCTCCGAGCCGGGGCGGCCTCGCCTGGGCCGTGCCGGCGAGCTGCTCGGTGGTCACCCAGAAGTTGTCCGAGGAGTTCACGAAGCCGAGCCACAGCCTGGCGGAATCCGGCTGTTCGGGGGCGACCTCCGGCCCGGCGTCATACAGGAACCCTACTCGAACCCGTCCCATGTCGAAGCCGAGCTCTGCGCTGTCGATCCCACCGCCCGTGGCCGCCCACTCTCCGCTGAAGGGAGCGAGCTGCTCCGCGCTGCCCGGGAGATAGGTCACTTCCTTGATCGAGGCGGGTGTGGCGAGGGATTCCCCGAAGGCCACGATGCTCGCCGCCTTGCTCACCTCGTCGAAGAGCAGCGTGACGGCCCAGCGCGGAGGATCACGATAGGGGCCGATCTCGGCGCCGAACCACATGTCGAACCAGAAGTGCGGGTGGATCGGCAGACGATCATGGATCCGCGGGAGGCAGTCCCCTAGAGCGTGGGCGCTGGAGAAGGTGCTGTTGGACGAGTCGACCGGGCCCACGACGTTGTTGACGATGTCGGGCCAAGCAACTCGGATCTTTGTGGTGTTCGTGGAGGATCCGTCGTCCTGGAGCGCTTGCCAGTTCTCCGGCTTCGCGGTGTTGCCTGTGGTCCAATTGTAGTAGTCCTTCCAGTGCCACTGGAACTCGTGAAGGTTGTCGCCGCTGTCGTGGTTGAAGCGATATACCCGATCCAGGGCCACGGCGTAGTCACGCACGGCTGCGTAGTTCTGCCACGGTACGCCGGTGTCCTGTCCGCCGTAAGGGTAGAGCTCGCCCGTCAGGTCGCTGTGGTCGGCGGGGTTCGGCCATGCGAATTTGCTCGAGACGATCGGATCCCATTGGTACCTGCCACCATTTGTGGGGCAAGATCCAGTTGTGAGAGAGCATGCAGGATTCCAGACATCACCAGTCGCCATGATGTCACTAAAGGGACACGCGCAAGCGCCGATGGTCACTGCGGTGGGCTGTACGGGGTCGAATTGCTGGTTTGTTTCGTTCCAGGAGCCGCCGTGGGCGCGGAAGCGGACGTTGTAGTTGCCTGTGCATTGGCCGTTCGGCTCGAATGTCACGCTGGCGACGCTGGGGGTCTGGTCGCACTGGTCGCCGACGGCGTTTCCGTCGAAGTCGTCTTGCGGGAGGTAGGGGTAGGGACGAGGGTTACCGTAGATGCGCGCGCAGTCGGGGTTGGGCGCTCCGCCCGCGTCGGGCGCCAGCATGTACGAGGCAGTCTCCGCGCAAGCGACGGCGTCTGTAACCATGTCCGGATAGGACGAGCAGTTGTCCCAGTAATTGTTATCCAGGATGTTGCAGCTCTCCACGCACAGAGTGTGCTGCAGTGAGTCTGTGCCGTAGTAGAGCCGCGCGATCCGGGTGCACGCCGCCAGGCAGTCGGCCCCATCGAACTGGGCGGGATCGCGCTCGCACATCCCGTCGCCGTCGATGTCGTAGGTGCGCTGGCGGTTGTAGTCATCGCAGTCGAAGTCGAACCTCATGAGATCGCCGTCACGATCGTCGTCGCACTGGTCGCCGAGCCCGTCCTCGTCGAGATCAACCTGTTGGGGGTTGATTTCACCTGGGCAATTATCGCACGCATCACCGCGCTGGTCCCCGTCCGTGTCGTCCTGATTTGCGTTGGGCACGCGCGGGCAGTTGTCGTTGAACAGGTCCAACCCATCGCCATCCTCGTCGACTTCACAGATTCGTGTAGAGAACGGAGAGAGGGGAACCTGCTGAGAGATGGGTGGCGCATCCAGGTAGTCCCACTCGATCGGCTCAGGCGGTAAGACGGTCTCCGGTCTGACCGAGTACTGGCCGATCCCGCAGTTCGACGAGCCGTACCAGTCAAGATAGTCAATCGTGAAGTCGACGCTGTTATTGTGAGAGTTCCGTACAATCAGATTGTACTGCCCGCCCATCATGTTGTAACCGATCAGGGTCACCGAGTGAAAACCGGCTGTGGGCGAGCCTGGGACGCAATCTGACAGATTTTGAGGATCTGATTTCCACTGCACTGACTCGACGACCGGGCCCTCGAGGATTTGTCTCGCCAGATTCATGAAGGCGCCTATCGAGCCATCGTCGGCGTCTTCCACGGCCTCCCATCCAGAAGGCCTGTAGTACAATACCTCCGGGGCCATGCTCTGCCACGGAGTGCATCCGAACCCGGGGAAATTCGAAGGATCGAGCCAGAGGTAGCGGTCGCAGTTCTGGCACGGCGGTCGCTGCGAAGAAGATTCCCCGTGGGCCGGAAAGGGATGTGTGTATGGATCTAGACAGTCCTCGACCACGCCATGGTTAACCAACCAGTAGAGTGCCTCTTCGGGCCAGCCGTAGTCATCGAACCGTCGTTCACAGTTCCAGATGTTGTTCGCGGACAGACGAAATCCGCGGTACACGTTGGATCCCCAGCCCGGCCAGCCGTACAGGCCTGCCCAGCCGTCCGAGTCGATCGCGGCCCTGATCTGCAGCGCGGTCAACGACGCGAACAGGTAGCACATCGCACCAGTCTGCTGATACGTTGGAAAATCGTTGACGTAGTTGACCACGATTGTTCCGTTTGGATTATTCGGGTCGTCTCGTAAAACGGTTCTCCAAGACCACCATTGGGGGATACCGCCTCCTTTAGTGCTGGTAGCCACAGGTAGCGTCGCCCGCCAGTCGGCAAAGTGCTGAACCTGCTCCTGGGTCATGTAGCCGTAGGGTTGCGCCCTAGTTTCCGGTGGGGCAGAAGAGAGGGCTAGCAGGAGGAGCGTCGCCGATGCAGACGCAACTAACTGTTTTTTTTGTGGTTTCGGCATGGCTCTTCTACGCGTTTTGGGACGCGAGAAGTTCAGCTTTTTTGTTACTCGGATTGCATCAGACATGTTCCGCTCCTCTCCCAGTGCATCAGCTTCGTTGTTCTCTATGCGATCACCCTTCGCAGAACATCGCCGACTTAATGGTATCACCCAGAGCAGCGGCGGATCAATCCGTAGTTATTCTGACCTGTGGTTATTCTGACCTGAGGACGAGGCTTTCACATGGCTTTCGTCGAAGATGCGCTACAGTAGGCCGCCGAAGGAGGCTTCATTGAAGAGCAAGCTCCGAGCCGGTGCGCAGTGCACCGTGACCTTCGAGGGGTATGACCGGGACGGGTTGGCCGTGGGCCCGGGCCCGGGAGGGGTGACGGTGTGCGCGGCGGGGGGCGTTCGCGGGGAGCGGGCGCGGGTATTGATCGAGCACGTGAGCCCGCATCGCGCGTTGGCGTGGGGGCGCATCGAGGCGCTGGAGCTCGAGTCTCGCGACCGGCGGCGCGGGCTACGGGTCGATCATCGGTGCGGGGGCTGCTCCTGGGCGCACCTGGGCGGCGGGGCGCAGCGGGAGGCCAAGCTCGGGGCCCTGCGGGAGGCGCTCGCGGCCCAGGGGGTGGCGGGCGCGGGGGCGCTGAGCATCACGCCTTCGCCGAAGCCGGCGGGCTACCGGAACCGGGGCAAGTACGTGGTGGGGCGGAAGCGGGGCTGGGTGGTGCTGGGCGGGTACCAGCCCCGATCCCACAACGTGGTCTCCACCCTCGGCTGTCCGGTGATGGCGCCGGCCGTGGATCGCGCGGCCCGCGCCCTGGCGAGCTGTCTGGATGCGAAGGGGGATTGGCCGGTCTACGACGAGAAGCAGCGCACGGGGCTGTTGCGGTACGCGGGGGTGCGGGCGAACGACCGCGAGGAGGTGCTCGTCACGCTGGTGGTCACCGAAACCGGGGATCGGCCCTGGGCGGAGCTGGCCGAGGCCCTCGCGTCGCGGGTGGAGGGGCTCGTGGGCTTAACCCTGGACGTGAATCAGACGGGCGGGAACGTGCTGTTTGGCGGGCAGGGCGAGGTGGTGTGGGGCCGGCCCGAGCTCTCGGATCGCTACGGGCCGGTGACCGTCCGGTTGTCGGGGCACGGCTTTGGGCAGGTGAACCGGGAGGTGGCTGCGGCGCTGTATGGCGACGCGGCCCGGGCGGCCCTCGCGCCGCTCTCCGGAGCGGGCGCGGTGCGACGGATCTGGGATCTTTTCAGCGGCGCCGGGGCGCTCACGCAGACCCTGGCCGTCTGCGGCGGCGAGGCGGTGGAGGTGCTCGGCGTGGAGCGGGATGAGGAGGCGGTGAGGGCCGCGGCGGAGTGCGCCGTAGAGGCCGGGCTGGGGGGCTGTCGGTTTCGGGCCGGGGACGCCAATCAGCTGCTCGAGGCCTTGATGGAGGAGCCGCCGGACGTGGTGGTGCTCAACCCGCCGCGCACCGGCTGTCGCGTGGAGCTGTTGGCAGCGCTCGTGGCGTCGCAGGTCCGGCGGGTGGTCTATGTGAGCTGCTCCGCAGAGACCCTCGCCCGGGATCTCGCGGTGCTGAAGGCGGCGGGCTTCGAGCTCACGCACCTGCAGGGATACGACATGCTCCCCATGACGCCCCACCTCGAGGTGCTGGCGGTGCTCGAGCGTTAGGCGAGCGTTGGAAGCTAGAATCCGAGGATGCGCTTCGTGGCTTGGTCGAAGCGGTACAGGGCGCGGGGGTCGGGAGCGGTCGGGTAGCGCTCGTAGGCCTGCTGGATGAGCAGGATGCGGGTCGCGACCGGGGCCAGGCGGGCGGCGAGCCGGGGGTGCCTGACCGCGGCGCGGAGCACGGTCTGCAGCGCGTGGGGATCGGCCTGGAAGGGGGTCTGCGTGAGCCCGGCGAGCAGCATGGGTCCGTCCACGATTTTGGACCTCAGGAGCTCGGCGACCTCGATGCCTCCGAGCTGCTGGGAGAAGCGTCGGAACAGGTCGGAGGCGGCGAGCCGTCCGCCAAAGCGACGCAGGAAGCGCGCGGCGTAGCGGTGGAGCACCTGGGGATCGCCGGGATCGACCGCGCCGCTGACCGCGTCGGCGAGCACGCGCGCGGCGATGAGCCCCATGCCGACCCCGCTGCCGTGCAGGGCGTAGACGTGGTTGGCCGCGTTGCCCACCAGGGCCACCCCGGGCGCGGTCGGGTGGGTGTAGGGCTGCCCGAGGGGGATCGGCGCGGCGCCCCCGTAGAGCCGGGGGCCGATCCAGGGCTGCCGGGCGACGAACTCGGCGACGATCGCGGCGCCTGGCCGCGCGCCGCCTGTGGGAATGGTGCCGGAGAGCACGCCCACCTCCCGGAGGTCTTCGCTCACGTTCCAAAGGAGGATCGAGTAGCCGCCCTCCAGGGCGGTGCGGGTGAAGTTGGCCCCGGGCAGGGCTCCGTGGCGCGCGAGAAACTCCCGGGCCCCCTGCTCGTCGGTGACGCGGTGCTGGTACTGCGCCGCCTCGCAGATGTCCGTGGGCGCGGGGGGCGGGCAGGCCGCGGCAAGGGTGGGTGTGCGCTTGCGGATGGCGCCGGCGATCCCCGAGGCGTCGATGGTGAGCCGGGGGTGCACGGTCAGGGCGCCGTCGTCGGTGTCCAGGGTCACGCCGCGCAGGCGGTTGCCGGTCATGGACACGTCGCAGACCCGGCCGCGCAGAAGCGTCACGCCCGCGTCCTGTGCGCGGCGCTGCAGGCGGGCTGTGAGCAGGCGCATGTCGACGTGCAGGCCCGGGTCGTTGAGCACGCGCTGGCAGGCTGTTCCCCAGGCGTCGGCGAGCACGGAGGTGTGCCTGTCGCCCGAACGTACGAGCTCGGGCGGCTCGGGGCGGGAGACGCCCGCCTCGTCGAAGAGCCAGGCCGGGACCGCGTTGACCCAGTGCGCTCCGGCGTCCTCGGGGTTTCGGCGATCCGCGAGCAGCACCTGGCGGCCGCGCTCGGCGAGCCGGGCGGCCACGGCAGCGCCTGCGGTGCCGGCGCCCACCACCAGGATGTCGGCTCTCAGATTCGTGATGGTCATGGTTGGAGGTGTGTAGCGGGAACCCGGGCCGTCGTCAACGCACTCCGCGCTGACGCACTCCGCGCTGACGCACTCCGAGCTGGATCACCACGCCCCGGGGGACGACGCGCACGCCGCGCACGTCGAGGTTGACGCCCGGGCCCCGGAGCGTGGGCAGCGCGGCCTCCATGGAGAGGGCGGGGCCGGCGAGCTCGGGGCGGAAGGCGAGCTCGGTGCCGATGTTCACCAGGGACTGGAAGCGGCGCGACTGGGCCGCGCAGGCCCCGCCGGCCTCCTGCTCGCAGCGCACGTGGAGCTCGGGCGGCGCGGTCCTGGGCACCTGGAAGCGGATCCGGCCCTGTTTGTGTACCGCCACGGCCACGGCCAGCCGCAGGTGCGCGGCAAAGAGCCGCCGGGGCTCGCCCACGGTGTGCAGGCGCACACCGAGCTCGCCCACCTCCAGCCGCAGCCGTCCGGCCGCGGTGGTCACCACGGGCGGCAGGTGGTAGCGTAGGCTGCGGATATCGAAGCCCGCCTGCTTGGTGGCCGGGAGACGAAAGGGGACGTGGTCCAGCCCGCCGGAGGCCCAGACCGTTGCCAGGTAGGCGTTGATCAGATCGTGGGCCACCACGAGGGAGGGGCCGGCCTGGTCGTCCACGGGCGCGGGCGGCCCCAGGGAGAGCCGCCAGGGGATCACGCCCCGGAGGGGAATGGGGCGTATTGCGGCCGGTTCGGTGCACCTCCGGCCCTCGGCATAGCCCTGCACGGTGGCGCTCAGGTGGAAGCGGACCACCTTGGTTCGCTGGGAGGTGGTGATGTGGGAGAGCCGGAACGCGAGGCAGGCCGCGATCCGGCCGGGTGAGATCGCCTTGGGAAGCGGTGGGATCAGCCCGCTGAGCCGGCCCAGGCGGCGCTGCACCTGGGCGAACACCCGTTCGAGCTGCTGCGTCAGGCCGCCGGCGCTGCGGAGGGCCTTGGCGAGCTGTTCGTGGAGCTTGCCCGAGAGCAGGGCCGAAAAGGCGGCGGCCGTATCGGCCAGGAACTTGAACGGCAGCGCCTTGTGCACGTGGTGGGTGGACAGCCTGCCCAACGCGAGGGACGGGCGCCCGCCCACTGGCCAGTGGAGCCGCACGGTGATCGGCAGGGTGCCGGGAAGGGTCAGCTTGCGTTGACTGCCGAGGAGGAGCAGGAGGGTGCGGAGCGCGGCCGGGGCGCGGTCGGGCACCCAGCCGTCGGGGAGGTGCAAGCCGATGGAGAGATCCTGGAGCCCGAGGGTCAGCGCCAGCCGGTTCCTGCCCGCCGCCTCGATGCCCAGCAGGGTGAGGCCGCCGATGTGGATGGGGCCGAGCCGTAGCCCGCCCCACTGGAAGGTGAGCGCCTCGGCGGCGGCCATGACGTGGGTCGCCAGCCGGGTGGTGACCAGCCGGCTCAGCCCGTGCAGCAGCCCCCCCTGCGCCTGCAGCGCGGCCAGCGGCAGCACGACGACCACCGCGTCCTCGATGGTGTCGGTGAGCGGCCGGGAGGCGCCGGCGAGCCGCGCCTGGGGAAACGGGAAATTGCGCCCGCGGGCGTTCTCTGCCACGCAGCGCAGCACGTAAAGCCCGGGCCGCGTGGGGCCGGGGGCGTGATAATCGAAGCGGCCGTCCGGCCCTGGAGTGACGTCCCGACCCTCGCAGCGGAGTCGCCGGGTATGCCGGGAGGTGCCCGTGACGTGTACGGGCTGGTCCAGCGGGAGGAGCCGCGCGAGCTGCGGGCTGTCCAGGGTGAGCTCCGGGGTCGGCCCGGGCCACGCGAGCAGCCAGACGAGCCAGCCGATTCCCAGCCAGACGCCGAGCACCAGCAGCGTCCCGCCGAGCCGCTGGGCCGGGCCGTGACGGTCGGCCCAGTCCCCGCTCACGCGCCGCCTCCCAGGGCCAGCAGCCCGGCGAACATCAGCTCGGTGCACGCCACCGCCACGGTGCAGACGATGATCACCCGGGTGATCCCCCGGGCGACGGCCTCGCTCGTGGGCTTGGGCTGCAGCCCGATCTGCGTGGTCACCGTAGACGCGACCACGGCGTAGAGCGGGATCTTCATGAGCGCCTGGGTGGTGATCTGCCGGCTGCCGAAGGGCTGCAGGTAGGGCGTGGGATCGTCGATGCCGACCTTCCACCGGCACAGGATCCAGGCCCCTCCCCACATGGCGCTGAAGAACACGGCGGTGCACAGGGCGTAGGCGACGACCATGCCCAGCCACACCGGTGAGCGCAGGTACTTGTCGGGATCGATGGCCAGGGTGCGCAGGGCGTCCACCTGGCGGGAGTACGTCATGCCGCCCAGCCAGGAGGCCAGGGCGCTGCCCGAGCGGGCGGAGAACAGAAACCCGACCAGGGGCGCCGCAATGGCGGTGAGGGGCACGGCCTGCACCTTGTCCAGGGTGATGCGGGCCGGCAGGATCGATGCGGCCAGCAGGATCATGATGAAGGTCGCCCCGAGGATGCCGCCGATGAGCGTGAAAAAGGGGATGCCTCCCACGCCGGCCAGGGACAGGCTGCGCCAGAAGATGCTCAGGAAGTCCCGCGGGTGTCGCAGCGCTGCGGGCAGGCTCGTCACCGCGCGCAGGCCCCCCAGGGCGTAGTCTCCAATGGCCAGGGGATTCAGGGCGCCCCCCACGCGCCGGGCCCACGAGGTTGTCTGGTCGCGCTCGCCGGGCCGGGGCTTGAAGCGTCCGATCACGGCCGCCTCGACCTGCTCGAACCGCTCCCGCTCGGTCGCCTCGTCGAGCGCGTCCGGGGAGCCCGGCCACGCGGCCAGCTCCTCCAGGGCGCCGTCGTCGAGCAGCAGCACGCGGTCGGCCACCAGGGCGGCCAGCAGGGGATCGTGGGTCACCACCACGGCGCCCTTGCGACCGTCCCGGACCACCTGGCGGATCAGTCGCCCCTGGCTGTACACGTTGTCCAGGTCGAGCCCGGCCGAGGGCTCGTCGAAGTACAGGAAGTCGGGATCTGCGCACAGGGCCCGGGCCAGGGCCAGGCGCCGCTTCTCCCCGCCGCTGAGGGTGTCGCTCCGCCGGGAGGGAGGGTGGTGGTCCAGCTTCACCCGGGCCAGGGCCGCGGTGATGGCCTCCCGGTGGTGGGGCTTGCCGAAGCGGCGGAGCACCAGGCCCAGGTTCTCGCCGACGGAGAGGTGCTCGAACACCGCGCCGGTCTGCAGCACGAGCGCGGCCCGGCGTCGGTCGAAGGAGATCCGGCCGTCGTAGCGCTGCTCCGGTCGAAGCGCGAACAGGAGCTCGGCCAGGGTGGACTTGCCCGAACCGGAGCCGCCCATGATCACCACGGTTTCACCCGTTGATACGGTCAGGTCGAGGCCGTCGAACATGGGTTGGCGCTGATCGGGGAACGTGAACCGCAGCCCGCTGACCTCGAGGAGCGTGGCAGAGCTCATTCGGCGTCCCCGGCAGACGGCTTGACCCACGGCTTCAGCCACAGGATCAGCACCGGCGTCAGCACCAGGTCGGCCAGCAGCGCGGTCAGCATGGTGAAGGCGATCAGGATCCCGAAGTGCGCGGCAGGCACCAGGCTGGCCAGCAGCAGGATCGCGAAGCCGCCGGAGAGCACTACCGACGTGAAGACCACGGCCCGCCCGACGCTCTGCAGCGCCCGCTGGACCCCCTCCTCGTGGCTGCCGCGCTGGCGGCTCTCGGACCGCATGCGCACGAGCATGTGAATCGTGTCGTCCACGGCGATGCCCAGGGCGATGGAGGCGATCATCACCGTGGTGACGTTCAGCGTGATGTCGAGCCAGCCCATGAGCCCCATGGTCAGCAGGATGGGCAGCACGTTGGGGATCATCGCCAGCAGCCCCACCCGGAAGGACCAGAGCACGGCCACCATCATGATGCAGATGATCACGAGCGCCATGAAGAAGCTCTTGATCTGACCGTTCACCATCTTGTCGGCCACATTGGCCAGCATGGGCGCGACCCCGGTCACCTCCACGGTCACGTCTTTTCCGAGGCGGCGCTTGACGTCCGGACGCGCGAGGTAGCGGTTCACCTCGCTCAGGACCCGGCGGATGCGCCTGGTGTTCGGCCACGCGCACATCACGGTGACGTTCGCCTTGGAGTACTCCCAGTTGACCAGCCGCTCCATGCCCTCCCGGTCCCGCCCGGCGGCCATCTCCAGGTACGCCGCGATCACGCGCCGGTCCGTGGGCAGTCGGAAGTGCTTGGGATCCCCGCCGTGCATCACGCGGTTCACCTCCTTGAGGTACTCGGTGATGCTGATCACCTTCCGTACGTACTTCAACCGTGAGAGGCGGGTGGATATTTCATCGATCACACCGAGGACCTGAGGGTCCCGGAGACGCTCGCGGTGCCGGAGACGTTGCTTTCCCGGGGGCGGGGCGGCGCGGGCCCGCGGTTTCGACGTGGCCGCCCTCGCCTTGGCGGCAACGACATGCTTTGCGCCGAGATCGTCCTCCGGATCGTCGATGACCTCGTCGGCGGCCTTCCTGGCGGGCGCGGGCGCAGAGGCGGGCCGTGGTGCGGCCCTGGCGGGCCGGTCCTTGGCGAGGTCGTCCTCCGGGTCGTCGACCACCTCGTCGTCGGTCTTTGCGGGGGGCGCGGGCGCGGGCTGAGCCGCGGCCCCGGCGGGCCGGTCCTTGGCGAGGTCGTCCTCCGGGTCGTCGACCAGCTCGTCGGCACCCTCACCCGTCGGCGCCTTGGCAGGAAGCGGCGCCGGCGCCTCGGTCTCGGGGCGGGGCGCCGCGGCCACGAGGGGACGGCGGTCCTGCACGTGGAGGATCACCGGGACTCCGCCCATGAGGTGGGACTCCACCATGGCGAACTGGGTCCGCAGGGGGTGGTCCTTGGGGAGGTACTCCCGGGTGGAGCTCTCCGCCTCCAGGCGCAGCAGGCCCAGCCCGCCGAAGATCGCCACGGCGACGCTCACCGCGATCACGGCCCACCGTCTCCGGCGCGCGAGCTCGTAGACCCGGAACAGCGCCCTGGACACGGCGCCTTCGGTCAGGCGCTTCGCCTGCCCGGGGCGGGGCTGCGGCAGCAGACACAGCGCGGCCGGCACCGAGACGATGGACAGCAGCATGGCCACCATCACGCCGATGGCCGCGAAGATGCCGAACTCCCGCACCTGGGGGACGTCGGACAGCACCAGGGAGCCGAAGCCCACCGCGGTGGTGGCGCTGGTGAGAAACACGGGCAGCCCTACGCGCTTCACGGTCTCCACCACGGCGGCGCGCGGGTCCAGGCCGTCCAGGACGGCCTCCCGGTGCTGCACCAAAACGTGAATCACGTCGGCCACCCCGATCACCATCATCAGGCACGGCAGCATGGTGGTGACCAGGTTCACGTTGTGCCCCGAGGCCGCCATGCCGCCGAAGGTGATCGCGCCGGTGGACAGCACCACGGCCAGGGGCAGGAGCGCGCCCCGCACCGAGCGGAACACCACGAGCAGGATCAGCCCCACCAGCAAGATGGGCGCCAGGGTGAGGACCCAGAGGTCGCGGCGGATGATCTCGTACATGGTGGCCAGCATGGCCGGGCCGCCCATCACGTAGAGCTCGGTGTGGGGCGGCTTGGACACGGTCTTGCGCAAGCGTTCGACCACCTGCGCGGTTTCCATGATCTTGCGCTCGTCCTTGCCCGGCTCCTCCAGCCGCATGTTGAGGGCTACCATGGTGCCCTCGTCGTTGACGAAGGAGCGGCGCAGGAGCGGGCTCGACAGGGTGCGGCGGCGGATCTCGTCGAGGGCTTTCGGGTCCCGGGGAATCTGGTCGGGCACGAGGGGCCCGATGAACAGCTCGTCGCCCTTGGCCGACATCGCCGCCGTGTTGGTGATGCTCTGGACCTCCAGCACGCCCTTGATCCGCGCCAGGCGCGCGGTCATCCAACGGATGTAGGCGAGGCGCTCGGCGGTGAAGGCGTCCCCTTTGGTGAACTTCACCCCCATGATGTGCCAGCGATCCGTGCCCCACTCGTCGAGATAGCGGTTGAACTTCTTGCGGACCGCTTCGTCCACGAACAGCAGATTGCGGCTGGAGACGTCGATGGTGAGGCGGGGCAGCACCACGCCGGCGCAGATCACCACCGCGAAGGTGACCAGCAGGATCGGATGGCGTAGCTTGACGATGCCCTGGCCTAGGCGCTCCATTGGGTACGGACCATAGCACCGATTCGGTCGATTGGTGTGAGGCGTTTACCAGGGATTGACGCGGCGGGAAACACCTTCGATGATGGTCGGGCGGCGGCGGCGCCGCGGTGACAAGACCTTGGGACCCGAGCTACAGGCGCTGTTGGATCTGCGCCAGCGCGAGCTGGCCGAGGCCGAGGGTGCGCTCGTCCGGGCCCTGGAGGCAGTGGAGAAGCAGGCCCGGAAGCGGGAGGTTGCCGAGCGGGCCGTTGCCGAGGCCGCGGCGGCGCTGGAGTCTCAGTCCGCCCAGGAGCGCGCGCATCGGGGCTCCTTTCGGGCAGGGGACCGGCAACGCGAAGGTCGCTTTCGGCAGCGGCTGAACGAGCGGCAGCAGCAGCGGGTGGCTGCCCTCCGGGCCGAGGAGCTCCACCTGTCCGCGGCGGAGCGCGCGGCCGACGCTGCCCGTGGGGCCGCGGTGTCGGCGCGGCAGGCGCTGGAGCTGGTCCACAAGCACCGGGAGCGCGCTGCGCAGCGCCGGGGCGTGCAGCAGCGACGACGGGAGGAGCAGGAGGCGGACGAGCTGGCGGCCGCGCTGGTTACGCGGAGGCGAACTCCGTGATGGCGCGCTTCAAAGCGCCCTCTTGTCCCCAGTAGAAGTGATCCCCGCCCGGCAGGACCACCTGCGTGAGGCGGTCGGTACCGGGCTGGAGGTCGAGCCAACGCTGCAGCGAGGGCGCGGCGCAGTATTCGTCCCGGTCGCCCACGGTGATGAGGCAGTCCGCGTCCGGAAGGCGCAGGTCCTCGAAGGGCAGGAAGTCCAGCGGGGGAGAGAAGAGCAGCAGCGAGGCGGGGGTCAGGCCCCCCCGAAGGGCCTGGAGCGCCACCCACGCACCGTAGGAGTAGCCTGCCAGATGCACTTCGTCGGCGTCCCGTGCGGCCAGGTCCTCCAGCAGGGGGGCGAGATCGTCGGCCTCTCCCAGCCCAGTTGCCTGGGCGCCGCCGCTGCGCCCCACGCCGCGGAAGTTGAACCGCAGGGTGCCGAACCCGAGCGCTCCCAGCGCGTCTCGGGCCGCCAGCACCACATTGTTGTCCATGGAGCCGCCATACTGCGGATGCGGATGGCACAGGACGATCGCCCGCGCGCCCGCTCCCGGCTGGTAGCGCGCCTCGAGGGCGTGATCTCCGACGTCGATCATGAGGGCGGTTTCAGCCACGGCGCCTCCTGGATGCTCAGTCGATGAGGTCCTTCTTGGATCGCGGCGTTGGGAAGATGCCGGACCGGGGTCGCGGCTCCTTCCCGCTCTGGGGGATTGGCGGCGCGGAGCGCGGCGGCGGCGGGGTGAGCGGCGGCGGCGGCGGCGGCTGCCGCGACGGGGCGGGCCTCCGGGCGGCGGGGTAATTCGAGGTGATGGGCGGTTGCATCTGGCCGGGAACCGGTGCGGCGCCGCCCGGACCCTGAATCGCCAGCTGCTGCTCCAGCTCGCGGACGCGATCGTTGGCGTTCCGGACCTGGGCCGCGGCGTCCAGCGCCTTGGACGCCAGGGTTTCCTTCTCCCGCTCCAAGGCCTGGGACCGGGCTTGGTGGTGCTCGGCTTTCTTATCGGCGCGAGCCAGCTTCACGTCAAAGGCGGCCACCTCCTCGTTCCGTCTCACGAGCTCGGTGCGAATGCGCTCGAGCTCATGGACCAGCCCGGTGCGGTCCTGCTTCTCCAACGCCTTGATCAACCGGTCCTGCTCCTCGATCTTGCCGCGCAGCTCGTCCGCCTCTTGCTGGAGCACGTCCACCAGGGCCATGCCGCCGTAGGAAGGGCGCCCCGGGGGGCCGTCGTCCGGAGCCGGTGAGGCCACGGCCGACCGCGCGGTGTTCAGGGCGGACTCGAGCCCGACGATCTTCTCGGCCAGGCGCTGCTTCTCTGCCGCCAGCGCATCGATGCGCTTGGTCTTTTCGTACACCTCGTGCTTGAACAGCTGGAGATCGCCCTCCAGCTCGAGGGTCGGCCGTGGGGCGGTCAAGTCAGCGGAGTAGGGCGCCGGGCCCGGGAATTGGGCGGGCGCGGGCGCGGGCGCCGGCGCGGGTGCCGGCGCGGTGACAGGCAGACCGGCGGCCTCTTCGGCCTGGCCGAGTCGGTCCTGGATGCGGCGGAGCTGCTCCCCGATGACCTTGAGCTCGCCGAAGGGATCTGCGGATTTGCGATCGAGCTGTGCGTGGAGCTGCTCTGCCTGCCGACGTCGGGCCAGCACCCGGGCGCGAAACCGGACAGCCGCCAGGGAGAACCCTCCGCCGATGAGCAGGACCGCACTGACGGCCGCCACGAGCCAGATCACCGGAGCCGTCACGGCGTCACCGCTTCTCCAGGCGGACTACGACCTTGCGCCAGGCCGGCGCCTTGTGGGCCGCGGTCGCCTCGCCCTCTTGCTGTCGATACACGGGATCGCCGCACCGGAACCACCGGCGGCTGACGCCGCGCTTCCGGATGAGCCGCGCCACCTTGCGACAGCGTCTTTTGGCCAGGTTCCGGTTCCGCTTCGGATTTTGCATCTCCGCCGCGTACCCGGTGAGGAGGTAGTGGACTCCTTTGTAACCGTGCTCGCGGATCAGGCGGCGAATCGCCCGCCGGCCCTGCCGTGACGGAGACGACGAAGACGCCTCGAACTCCACCACCAGCACCGGTGCGGGCCCTGAATGCCGGGGCGGGTCGGCGGCCGGCACCGCGGCATCCGGCGTGGACTTGGGGCGGGGCGCCGCGGCGTCGGCGTCCTGCGGTACGGCCTTTGCCACGCCCGCGTCGGCAGCGGACGTCTGGACCGGCGCGCCCGCGTCCGGCCGCTGGGCACTGGTGGAAGACATTCCGGCCGGCTCGGGCTGGATCTTCTCCGCCTTGGCAACGGACTTCGTCGGCCTGTCGGCCGACAGGGACCGGCTCGCCTGGGTCGCGATGGCCGCCACGCCGGCCAACCCCATGGTGAGCATCAGCGCTGCAACCAGGTATCCGCGAATCACTTTGAGTTTCCTGTCATATTCGGCGCCATTATAAACGATCCCCCCCTGAGATCCATGGGATATCCGTCACTTCCCTTATCAATGAAACGGGCTACACTGCCGGTTCATGAGCACCGACCGTTTTGTCTTGGGCAGCGCGGGCCACATCGACCACGGCAAGACCGCCCTGGTGCGTGCGCTCACCGGGGTGGATACCGACCGCCTCAAGGAGGAGAAGGCCCGCGGCATCACCATCGAGCTCGGCTTTGCGTCACTCACGTCCGGGTCCACCACGGTGGGCATCGTCGACGTCCCCGGCCACGAGCGATTCATCCGCGCCATGGCGGCGGGTGCCGCAGGAGTGGACGCGGTGATGATGGTCATCGCCGCGGACGAGGGGGTGATGCCGCAGACCCGGGAGCACCTGGCGGTGTGCTCGCTGCTCGGGGTGCGGGTGGGATTCGTGGCGCTGAACAAGGTGGATCTGGTGGACGATCCGGAGTGGCTCGAGCTGGTCCAGTCCGACGTTCAAGCGGCGGTGGAGGGAACGTTCCTGGAGGATCCGGTGATCGTCCGCTGCTCTGCCTCCACCGGGGAGGGAATGGACGAGGTCCGCGCCCGGATCTTCGAGCTCGCCCGGTCCGTGCCGGAGCGTCAGGCAGACGGGCTGCTCCGGCTGCCCATGGATCGCGTGTTCACCATGCATGGGTTCGGCACCGTGGTGACCGGAACCCTCATTGCCGGCACGGTGCGTGTGGGCGACGACCTCCTGGCCGCGCCCACCGACACCGGGGGCAAGGTGCGGGGCATCCAGGTCCACGGCAACGAGGTGGAGGAGGCCTGGGCCGGGCAGCGCACGGCCGTGAACCTCAAGGGACCGGACCGAGACGAGCTGGCGCGAGGCCTGGTGCTGACCCGGGCCGGAGAGATCACCCCCACCCGTCGGTTCGATGCCCAGCTACAGCTGCTCGAGTGGGTCGACAATCCGATCAAGCGGGGGCAGCGCTACATCGTGCTGCAGGGCACGACTCAGGCGCAGGGCAAGCTGATTCCCCTCGGCGCGGAGACCATCGAGCCGGGAGAGACGGCGTGGGCACAGGTCGACCTGGATCGACCGCTGGTGCTCCTGCCCGGGGATCGATTCGTGCTGCAGGGCTTCGCGCTCTCCAAGGATCACGGCTCCACCATCGGGGGGGGGCTGGTGGTCCGGTCGCATCCCCCACGGCGCCGGAAGCGGGACGACGAGTACGCCTCGTTCGTCGAGCGGTTGGCCATGTCCGAGCCCCTGGAGCGGCTGGCCCTGGAGGTGGAGTCGGCAGGCATGGGAGGGATCACGCTGCAGCGATTGACCGAGCGGGTTCCATACCCACCGGCGCAGACGGCGCGCCTGCTGGGCAAGCTGGTCAGTGAGGGGCAGCTGACGCGGTTCGACGCCGACGCCCAGGCGGTGGTGCACGGGCGCCCCTTCGAGCTGCTCGGGGCGCGAATCGTGGGAGTAGTCGACGAGCTCGCCTCGGCGTCACCCATGGCGGACGGATTCGGCCGGCAGGAGATCTTCAGCCGGCTCGGCGCCGACATCCCGCCGCGCCTGTTTCGGCTGGTGGTGGACAAGCTGGTGCGCAAGGGACGGCTGGAGGGAGATCCAGACTCGGTGGCCCCGACCGGGAGCGCGGACCGGATGGCCCTGCGGGAGTTGGCCGACCGGGTCCGACAGACCATCGAGGATGCCGGCTACGAGCCACCCAAGGCGGGCGCCCTCGCCCGGCAGCTGGGGGTGGCCGAGAGTGACGTGCGGGATCTGCTCGCCAGTCATATCAAGGGCGGTCGGCTCGTGCGGGCCAAGGACGACTTCGTCTTCGGCGCCCTGACCATCGAGCGGTTGAAGGGGCAGCTGGTTGCCTATCTTCGGGAGCACGGCGAGATCAGCCCCACCGAGTTCAAGGAGCTCTGCGGAGTCACCCGTAAGTACCTCATTCCCCTGTCCGAGCTTTTCGACGAGCAGAAGGTCACGCTGCGGATTGGCAATGTCCGGAAGCTGAGGGAGTAGGCGTGCCTGGACTCCTCAGCGCCGCCGTCCGCCGCGGCGCGCGCCGCCGTCCTGATAGTCGTCGTAGCGCGCGCCGCTGTCCTGATAGTCGTCGTAGCGTCCGCCGCTGTCGGCGTAGTCTCCATAGCGACCAGTGTCGGTGTGGCGTCCCGCGTCGTTGTAGTCCCCGTAGTCCCGATACCCACGCCCCTCGTCGCGGGCGCGTGATCCGCGGGGGGGCTCGGCCGCAGCTCGCGCCGCCGCGGGTGAGAAGGACCCGTCCGGTGCCGGTCGCCTCTCCGGGGGCTGATCCTTGGCATCCTCCCAGTAGTCCACGCGCTCCACGGGCAGCTCTGCGCTGTGAGCGGCCGGGCGACCTCCGCCGCTGCGATCGATGATCGTGGCGGGATCCCCCTCGCCCTCCTCGGTGCGCTCGAGCCGACCCTCCAGGGTGGCGGTGGCGTCTGCCAGCTCGTCCGGTGAGGTCCGGGGCTTGTAGGTGCCTCTGCGGATCCGGCGCTGCTGAATACCCCACTCGATCCATTTCCCGGTGAGGTAGCCGATCAGCATGAAGATCAACGCCCAGACGATGAACGGCAGCTCGACGTCACCCACCAGCAGATTCGCCTTGGTCCAGCGCCAGTTGCGCAGCACGATGATCAGCCCGAGCAAGGTCGCCGCGCCGATCAGCACGCCGCGAGGGTGCTCCACCATCAGTCGCCAGATCCGCGATCCGAGCGACGGCTTGAAGGACCCCCCTCTGCCGCGCCGATTGGGGCCGGGGCCCGATTTGTCTTTGGCAGCGCTCATGATCAAAGCATGATATCCGAAAATCGCGAGGAAACCCAGCCACAGGAGTGAGGAAAAACCCTGGGTTGACTCCAGAAGACCTGGGGATATCATAGGCCGGCCAAGACAATCGTGCGCGAGGTCCAAGATGATCGGGCGAAAACTGTTCGTATTGACGGGGCTCATCCTCTTCCTGTCGGCCGGCTCCGAGGCGCAGGGGAGAGGCTCTTCGCTGAAGAAGGCCAGCCAGATCTCCGTCAAGACCGGGTACATCGATGCCCACTTCGCGGTCAGCCCCAACGGCCGCACCTTGGCCTATTTGCACGTCGGCGAGGGCAAGAGTCCGACGTTCCTGAATTTCGTTGCCCTCGGGGGCGGGACGCGTGGCATCGCGCGGGTGAACATCACCAAGGTCACCGTCGCCCCGGTCCAGCTCTACTTCACGCCGGATTCGAAACGGCTGGTGCTGGTGTCGGAGTTGCAGGCGCGCGCGCACAATCCACCGCGTCAGGCGGCGTTCTACGAGCTGACCGGGCGCGCCGCGGGCAAGGTTACCAACTTCCACGAGCTGGTCTATCGCAAGGTCAAGACCGGCTGGCAGATCGTGACCTATCTCCGCGACGCACGCGGCCAGAGCGTCTTTCACGCGGTCACGCAGTACGACGCCAAAACCCTCCGCCGGGGCAAGTTCGCCCGGCTCGTGTCCAAGGTCTCCGGGGAGGTGGCCCAACCCAAGATGAACATCGCCTACTGGACGCCTGACTTCACCCGCGTCGTGGTCAGGGTGGCGGGCGCCTACGATCGCAAGCGGGACGTTCGGCTGCCGGACCGGGAGAAAATCTACGATCCCTTCACCAGGAAGTTCGCTTCCGACCGCGAGATCGAAGACCTGCGGGAGTGGGACAGCATCCAGAAGATCCGCGAGAAGCACCAGGTCCAGCGACATCTGCTGCGCATCGACGGGACCCAGAAGGCGTTCACCTGGGAGATGATCGACGTCCAGAACCGGCGGGTGGCGCTTTCCGACACCACCCCGCCCCTGAAGCGGTTCAACTTCAATTCCTTCAATCAGCGGGCAACCTACGGCAAGACCGTCTTGTTCAGCTTCACCGTGGATCCCCAGTGGCCGACGCTATTCGGGCAGCGGCGCAACGTGCCGGAGGTGTTCCACCTGTTTCGGCTGGACGTCACCAGCAAGCAGAGCACGCTGCTCGGCACGATCCCCAGTCCGCAGCGCCTGCTGGCGTGGCGCCTGGGGGGCACCAAGCTCGTGATCATGCGCATGCACAAGTATTGGGGGCTCGGTGAGAAGGTCATCGAGATCTACAACGTCCCCGCCGCGAAGTAGCGAAGCCCATTCGACAGCTCCGCCGCTCCGCGGCGGAAGACTCCGCTCCCCGTCCCCACATAGCCCGCCAGCGCGAGAGCGCTGTGTCGTCTACCACGTGAACGGTACCCTGGCTGGTGGCCTGGGGACCACGATTTGACCACCTCCGGCTCGGCTGCTACCATGTTTTGCATGTGGCCTCAAAGCACATTGATTCTGGTCAGTTGTATCCTTGCGTTTGCCCTGCCCGGCTGCGGCAAGGGCAAGAGCTATCCTACGGCCCCGGCGCCGCCGACCATCAAGGATCCGCCCCCCAAGCCCATGAAGTCGGCCATGCGGGACGACGATGGCGACGACGACACCGGCGACCCGGACGACGACGAGCCCCGCCGTCCCTCCCGTCGCCGTGTCCTGAGCAACCTCTCCACGGGCGGTGTTGCTCCGAGGATCCCGCCGCCCATGAGTCAGGCGGCCAGCACCATCAACGGCCACCCCCAGGGACCCAAGGCCGAGGTCTTCAACGCCGTGACCAACAACGCCTACTCCCGGGCAGCGCCCTGCTTTGCCGCCCAAGGCGGCGGCGGCACGACCGTGGCCAGCGTCCGCATGACAGTGGCGAACAGCGGCGCCGTGGCCGAGGTCGAGGTGACGGCCGGGCCCAAGGCCGAGGCCTTCCGGAAGTGCCTCCAGGGGGTTGTCAAAGGGCTCACCTATCCAGCATTCAAAGGCCCCAAGGTCACCAAGACGATTAACTTTACGGCCGTGACCGGAGCGCAATGAGCGACCGGTAGAGAGGCGCCATGGCACAAGGCTCGCCAGCGCCCTGGTTCTTCTGGCTTTTGGGCCTGCTGGCGGTCGTTCTGGCCGCGGTGGGCCCGGTGCTCGAAGCTCAGCCCACCGGCCCTTTGGCAGTGCGACTGGCGCTCATGGCCGGCGTGCTGGCGCTGGTGGTGTGGATCGTGACGCTCCTGAAGGTGCGACGACGCCGAGCGTCCCTGCTGCTGCTCCTGCCGGCGATGAGCGCCCTGGCTGCGCACCTGGTGAAGATCCAAGCCGGACTGCCGGCGGCCTGCGCGCCCCTCGCCTTGGGGGCGCTGTTGGCCGGATTGACCCTCGGCCGCAGGTCGGCCGTGCTGGTGGGGGTCACGACCTTGGCGCTGGCTGGGCTGGCCGGCGCCGTGGCCGGGGCAACGCTCATGGGGGTGGGCGCCGGAGTCGTGGTTTCGGCGCTGCTCACCCTGCCGCGGCGGACGTCGGTCGTGGTCCCCGCGGCGTTGGCGGGCGCTGTGGTGCAGGCAGGCGTGCTGTTCATCGTGGCGCCGGTCCGGCCGCCCTCGGGCCTGGAGCTCGGCGGATTCGATGCCGCCTTCGGCGGCGCCGGGGCGGTGGTGGCGGGGGTGGCGGCGCTCTTGCTGGCGTGGCCGGTGCAGCGGTGGGCGGGGGTCTCGTCCGCCCGCCGGCTCAGGCGGCTGTCCGCCCCGTGGAATCCGCTCATGCGGGAGCTCCGGCGGCGGGCCCCGGGCACCTACCGGCACGCCCGGAACGTCGCGTTCCTCACCGAGGCGGGCGGCCGCGCCCTCGGCGGTGATCTGGCGTTGCTGCGGGCCGGCGCCTGGGTTCACGACCTGGGCAAGCTGTTCGCCCCCGAGGCGTTTGCGGAGAACCGCCGGCCCGAGGCGGGGGAGGCTGATTTGCAGCTCGCGCTGAGCCCGGAGCAGAGCGCCCTCCGGATCAGCCGGCACGTGGCCGATGGATTGCGGCTCGCGCGGCGGTACCGACTGCCCGGGGAGCTGCGGGAGCTCATCGCCCAGCACCACGGCACCAGCGGACTGCACGGGCCCATGCACAGAGCTGCGCAGCAGGGAAGGGACATCGATCCGGCGGTGTACTACTATCCCGGTCCGCTGCCTCGCAGTCGCGAGGCGGCGATTCTGATGGTGAGCGACGCGGTGGAGGCGGCCTCCCGTCGGATCGATGATCCGTCACTCGCCGCGGTGGCCGCCGTGGTGGAGGAGGTTGTCGAACGGCTCATGAGCGAGTATCAGTTCGAAGACTGCGATGTGACCCAGGTGGAGCTGGTGAGGCTCCAGGAGACGCTGGTCCTGACGCTCCGGCATTCGCTCCATCGGCGGGGCGGGCTGCCGGACCAGGGTGCGCTGCAACCATGACACCGACTTCGAAATCCACCCCCCGCCCCACGTCCAACGCGCTCCTGGCGGCGCGGCTGGTGCTGGCCGTGGCGCTGGGCGCCGGCGTGGCCGGGGTGTGGGTGGCCTATCGCTCCGGGAACCGCGACGGGCGGGTCATCCCGGGAGTGCGGCTCGCCGGGCGCGACGTCGGGGGCCGGTCGGTGGACCGGATCCGACGCGGGCATCAGGAGTGGGAGCAGCGGCTGCTCGAAGGCGCGGTGACCTTGCGCTATCCCGGAGGCACTTTCCAATCCACCTTTCACGCCCTGGGAGTGACGCCGCGCAGTGGAGCGCTCTGGCCCGGCCTGCGGGCCCTCGGGAGGCGGGGCGGCCTGTTCGATCGCCTGCTGGAGCGGCGGCGGGCGCGAGCGGGCCGGCTGCGGTTTGCGCCGGGCTTCGGCCTGGATCCGTCTCGGGCCCTGGCAGCGCTGCGCTCGTACAAGGAGCAGGTTGACGTGCGGGCCAGGAGCGCGCGCCTGGATCTGATCAACCGCCGCATCATCCCCGGCCGGGTCGGCTACGAGCTGGATGTCTACGCGAGCCAGGAGCGCATCCTGTCTGCGGCGCGGGGAGGCCGCCGGGACGTGTCCCTGGCGGTGCGGGAGGTGCGGCCCAAGATCTCGTCCATCCAGCTCCGGAACCTGAGCATCAGCACGGTGCTGGGCTGGTACGAGACGCCCTACAGCCTCTCCTACCGGTGGCGGAACCGCACCTACAACCTGCGGGTGGCGGCCCGAAAGCTCAGCGGCACCATCCTGATGCCCGACGAAGAGTTCGACTTCAACCAGGTCCTCGGCCCCCGCAGCCAGCAGGAGGGGTATCGGATCGCGCCGGTGATTGCGCGGGGAGAGCTGGTGGACGGCATCGCCGGAGGGCTGTGTCAGATCTCCTCGACCCTGTTCGCGGCCGCCTTTTTTGCGGGGCTGGAAGTCGTGAAGGCGGACGTGCACAGCATGCCCTCCCACTACATCGACCTGGGCCTGGACGCGACCGTGGTGTGGCCGAGCGTCACCATGACGCTTAAAAACCCCTACGACTTTCCCGTGGTGATCCACTACCAGGTCAACAGCGGGCGGGTCCGGGCCGAGCTCCTGGGGGCGAAGCGCCTCTACAAGATCGGGTTCGAGCGCCGCATCGTGGCCGATCGGGCCTTCAAAGAGGAGCTCCGTCACGACGACAAGAAGCTCATCGGCACGCGCAAGGTGGAGCAGCACGGGCAGCGCGGGTACACGGTCCGGAGGCGGCGGATCTTCTTCGACAAGGACGGTCACGAGGTCCGGTCCCAGTATTGGACCGTCGTGTACCCCCCCACCACCATGATCATCACCCTGGGCACCAAGAAGCCCGACGACCCCAGCGCCCCCCCCCCGGAACCGCTCAAACCCGTCAACCCCATGCCCGACCCTGCCACCTTTGTTCGCAAGATCCAGTAGACGTCAGCTCGCAACCGTTCACGGGGGAGGCGGCACAGCGACCCGGCGCGGCTGCGATGGCGTCGGCTCCCCTCCCGGTTTGTGCCTGATTAGTGCGGCGGGTGAGGAGCCGGCGTCTTGAAAACGGGCTTGTCCTTGGCGGTCTTCATGAGGTGGTCGTACAGGGCCGCGCGGGCCACGCCGCCGGCCACGAGCTTCTTGGCGGCCGCGAGCTCGCCCTGGATGCGCTTTTGGAGCTCGTCGGCGGGCAGCATGCCCATGACGATCCGGCCATTGATGTAGAAGGCCGGCGTTCCGGGCACGCCCATCTGATCGGCGAACTTGCCGTCCGCGTCCACCTGGGCCTTGTAGGTGTGCTCGTCCAGCGCTTTCTTGAACCGCGCCAGGTCCACGCCCAGCTCGACGGCGAGCTTCTCCAGCACCGGGCGGGAGAGGTTGCGCAGGTTGGCGTACAGCTTGTCGTGGTACTCGAAGAAGCCCTTGTCCCCCTTCTGCGCGCGAACCGCGAGGGCCGCCTCGGCCGCCAGGGCGGCGTCGGGGTGGTTGGGCAGCGCGTTGTTCCGGTACACCAGCCGCACGTCGTTGGGAAACGCCTTGAGGACCTTTTTGAGCTCGGGGCCGGCCGTGCCGCAGGCCGGGCACTGGAAGTCTGCGAACTCGACGATGGTCACCAGGGCGTCCCTGGGGCCGAGGGCCGGGTGATTCCGGCTCACCGGGACCCGGAACACCACCGTGGAGTCCAGCTCGGGCGGCTCGGCCGGGGCCTGGCCGTGGGGATCCTTCGGGCCCTTGCCCTTGAGATACTTCACCTTGGTGTGGCCGTCCTTGGTGACGTGCTGGTAGATGTCGGCGGGCTGGATGCCGGCCTTGACCGCTGCCTCCGCCTTGGTGAGCTGCTCCTTCACCACCGTCTTGAACTCGTCCACGGGCAGGGCGCCGCTCAGCTTCCTGCCGTTGATGAAGAACGCCGGCGTGCCGTCCACGCCGAGCGCCATGCCGAGCTTCAGGTCTGCCGCCATGGAGGCGAGCTGCGCCGGATCCTGGATGCAGCCCTTCACCGCCGCGGGATCCGCTCCCACGGCCTTGGCGTGGGCGAGCAGCGACGCCTCGGTGAAGTCTCCGGGGTTCTGGTACAGCCGGTCGTGGAGCTTCCAGAAGGCGGGCTGCCCCTTTTGCTTGGTCACGCAGATGGCGATCTCGGCGGCCCGCTTACCGCCGGTGTGGGAGGGCAGCGGGTAGTGCTTGTACACGAGGCGCGTTTTGCCCGGATACAGCTTGAGGATCTGGTTGATCGTCCCGTTGCCCCGACCGCAGAAGGGGCACTCGTAGTCTGCGAACATCACGATCGTCACCAGCGCGTCGGCCGGGCCCCGCATGGGCGATCCGGTCACCGGAACCTTGTAGATCGCCTTGGGATCCTCCACCGGCTCGCCGCTCTCGGTTTTTTGGAGCTTCTCCACGAGCTTGCGCATGCAGTCGCCAAAGGGCACGCAGGGCTGGTTCACCGCGCAGCCCTTGATTCCGGCGAAGAACGTCTCCATCTGGCTTTTGGGAGCCGCGGTCTGACACTGCTCAGCGCACCGGTCGGCGAGCCCCTTCTGCTCCGTGGCCGAGGTCCAACGGGCGGACTGGCAGTAGGTGAAGTAGTTGCAGGCCTCCTTGCAGTCGGGGCGGGCCTTGGGCGGCTTCACCCCGCTGGGGCTCTGCTGCGCCTGAGTACAGGGCTGGCTGGTCTGCTTCCGGACGCAGGCGGTGGTGCCGAGCTGCAGGGTCAGGGCAGCCAGCCACAGGAACAGGTTCGTTTTGGAAACACGCACGGGATCGTCTCCGGGTCAGGTGTGGTTGAAAAGTCGTATGCCTTTACCTCACCAGGCGGCTCTTGGCAAGGAAAGTCAGCGTAGCCCCTCGGCGGTTATCCGGGGGGAATGGGAAAGGGGGTGGTTCACACAACCCCTTGCGTTGGCAGCGAAATTCCGTGTCATCTTCTTGATGCAGATTCCATTCCTGTGCTACTGTTTCTCATCCTGCGTAGCGGATGACAGGTTCCGGACGGTCAATGCCAGAGACGCTTCCCAACGATCTGATCGAGCACTTTCGAGCGTTTGAGCTGCTCGACGACGACGCGCCCATGCGGGGGTTCGTGCGGGTCATCCGGTGTGGCATCCGCGACTGGCAGCGGCTGTACGAGCATCCGGCCCTCGGCTTTGACAAGCCCTTCGACGTGCGCTTCGCCAAGGCGGTGGTCAAGACCTTGGGGCACCTCGTGGGGACCGATGCCGAGATCCTGTTCGGCTACGCCGAGCACGGCGAGTTCTCACTGCTGCTCAACGCGGATGTGGACGGCTCGAACCACGGTGGGCGTTGGCTGGTCAGCCGGATCGCGTCCAACTCCGCGGCCAAGCTGAGCCTGCTGCTCGGGGATCTCGCCCTGTTCGACGTGCATCTCTACCAGTTTCCCAGCCCCGAGCTCGCGCGGATCTACTTCCAGTGGCGGCAGCAGTGCCAGGAGCGGCTCTCCCTGGATCGCTGGGTGTTTCACGCCTTGCACACCAAGACCGGGGACGAACAGACCGCGCAGACCATCGTGGCGGATCTGGGCACCGAGGAGAAGCTGGAGATCCTCGTGCAGCACGAGATGCAGTTCGACGAGGTGCCCGTCTGGCAGCGGCGCGGCGCGGGCGTGTACTGGCAGAACCGCGAGAGCGAGGCCGACAAGTCCCTGCTGGTGGACACCACCCTACCCACGGGTGACGCCTACTCCGAATACCTCAAGATGTTCTTATAGCGGTAGGGCCAAACTACGGCACGACGTAGGACCACTGCATGCCGCTCAGCTCGGTGGTGACCAGCTCCCCGGTGGCCAGGGTGGTGCCCACCTGGAGCCGCTGGGGCTTGTTCTTCCGCTTCAGGTAGATGCTGAGATAAAGGATTGAGTCGTCCTCGGGTGACAGGGGCTGGCCGGTGTCGTTGGTGAACTGGTAGTGCACGATCTGGTAGGTGTCCCCATCCGGCGGATCGTCGAAGGTGGTCGGATGGCTCTGCTGCACCTGCGCCAGGAGCTGGGCAAAGCGCGGATCGGCCTTTACCTTGGCGCGATAGGTGTCCCAGTCCTCGTCCTCGTCCTCGTCTTCGTCCCCGTCCCCGCCTCCGCCCTCGCCATGCTCACCCTTCTCACCATCTCCCTTGCCAGCAAAAACAAAGAACAGGGCCGCGCCGCCCAGGATCAGCCCGAGGCGGATGACCCAGCCGACTCCGACTCCCCAGATATCGATCCACGCCAGGATCTTCAGGTTGAAGTTGATGAGGTACAGCACCGACGACAGGATTCCGATGAGCGCCAGGAACGCCCCTGCGGCTGAGATCTTCTTTCCGAATTCTTCCATGGGTATCTCCTCTGAGGCTGATTGGTCGACGCGAAGCATCGCCCAAGCAGGATCACGAGTCAACGGCAGAGTCTTCGGGTTTCTCGACAAACAAACTGCCCAGGGTTGAGCCACAGGTCTAGACCGGGTGACCGAGGAAAAAGTCGGAACTTCTGGAGTAGGGGGATGTCTGCCCCCCGCATGACAATACCACCCAGCGCCTCCACGGCCCGCGCACCAAAACCCGAAGACCGGCCCTACGACGTCGTCGTCTGGGGCGCGACCGGCTTCACCGGCCGCCTGATCGCGGAGTACCTCGCTCGCCTGAGCGGCAACCCGGAGCCGCTCCGGTGGGCCATCGCCGGGCGGCGGCGCGAAGCCCTGGAGGCGCTCCGCAGGCAGCTCGCCGAGCTCGCCCCCAGCGTCTCCGAGCTGCCGATCCTGACCGGCGACAGCCACGACCCCGACTCCCTGGACGCGCTGGCCCGGCAGACCCGGGCGGTCTGCGCCGCGGCCGGGCCCTTTGCGCTCCACGGCGCCGAGCTGGTGGCCGCCTGCGTGCGCAACGGGACGCACTACTGCGACATCACAGGGGAACCCGCATGGATCAGGCAGATGATCGACGCCCACCACGAGCAGGCCCAACAAAACCGCGTGCGTGTCGTGCACTGCTGCGGTGTGGACTCGGTGCCCTCGGACCTCGGCTGCTTCATGGTCCACGAGCACTTGCAGAGGCACCACAGCCTGCGCCCCTCCAGGGTCAAGTGCCTCGTGACCCTGTGGCCCCGCGGCTACAGCGGCGGAACCTACGCCTCCATGTTCCACTTCTGGCAGCAGGCCGGCCGCGACAAGGCGCTCCGCAAGTCCATGCTGCACCCCTACGCCCTCAACTCCGCCGACCACCGCTCCGGCCCCGACCAGCCCGAGCGCCCGGGCAGCCGCAAGGATCCCGACACCGGCCACCACACCGGCATGTTCCTGATGGGGCCCGTCAACAGCCGCATCGTGCGCCGCTCGAACGAGCTGCTCGACTACGCGTATGGCGAGCAGTTCCAGTACTCGGAGGAGCGCGGCTTCGGCCCGGGCGCCGGGGGCTGGTGGCGCGCCAAGCAAGCCAACACAAGGCTCATGAGCTTCTTCCTCGGCGGGATGATCCCGCCCACGCGCTGGCTCCTGCGTCGCGTCCTCCCCGCCCAAGGTGCCGGCCCATCCCAGTCCCAGCGTAAACGCGGCGCGATCCGGTTCGAGCACCACGCCTTCACCGAGCCCGACGCCGCGGGCAACGTCAAACACATAGTGGGCCTCGTCCACGGCCCGCTCGACACCTACGACGTCACCGCGATCACGGCCGCCGAGTCCGCGCTCTGCCTCGCCCGGGACACCGACCGGCTCCCCGACCGCTACGGCGTGCTCACCCCTGCCGCGGCCATGGGCGCGGCCCTGCTCGAGCGCCTCCGCCGGACCGACCTCGCCTTCGAAATCGAGGAGCGGTGACCGACCCTCCGCGAGAGGTGATCCTCCGCCGGAGGTGATCCTCCGCCGGAGATGATGTGATACGGTGCGGGCATCAATGAATCCGCGCATGACGACCTTTTCCACCCTCTCCTACCGCTTCCGAGCCCGAGCCCGAGCCCAGACTCCTTTGGCCGAGCTGCGGGAGCCCCTCTGCCGTGCCGGCGTGCGGGACTGGCTCTGGCGCAAGCTGGACATCGAGTACCTCACCACCCCCGCCAAGGCCGGCCTCCCGGTGCGGCTCCGCCTCGACCGCGCGGGCTCCGGCGACCCCAGCGGCCCCGCGGGCCCCGGCGACCCCCGCGGCCCCGCGGGCCCCGGCGCCCCCCGCGGCCC
>JBDRSE010000019.1:0-13194 GCA_043825095.1 bacterium | reverse complement strand
CACTTCGTCGAGGAGGTTGCGGATGGGGATGTTAGCCATGTGGACCCTCGAGACCTCTCGGGACTGCTATCAACATGCTAGCAGACTTCCATCACAAAGTCAATCACGCGTACGGAGAAAAACTAAGAATGGTGAGAATCGAAGCATGGGGGTGATCGAGATCAGATTCTCCGTCAAGTCAGCCCGCATGATCGCGTATTGCTGAGTATTGGAAGGTAACGCTGTAATAGTAACTGGTTACGTTCAATATCGAAAACCTGCCTGAAGACTTACGTCATCTCCGTCAATGACGGAAATTTGTCGCTACGGCTCGACTACGCCTGCCGCTGCGCGACGCTACGAAGCCACGAGCCCCCGTAGCTGTGCCGAATCTCAGCCGATGCGGATCCGGCCCCTTGTCGCTCGCTGTGAGGGCTCGGGGTCGACGGGGTCAGTTGACGCAGGCCACTTTGGCGTTGGGGCGGTTCATGAGGATGAGGATGAGGACTGGCCACACCATGCCGATGACGCCGCCGATGACGAAGACGAGGGTGATCATGGCCTTGACGTTTTCGCCGGCGTGGCCGGGCAGCTCTCGCTCCAGGACCGGCATGAGCCAGGAGTAGACGAGGATGAGGCTGCCGATGACCTGGGCGATGGAGAGCCCGGCGTAGGTGTTGGAGAGGAGCTGGGCGTGGCGCTTGTACTTGACGGCCCAGATGCCCGCCATGAGCTGCAGCACGGCCATGGGCAGCCCGATGAGGTTGGCGATCATCTGGAACTGCTTCATCTCCTGGAAGGCGCGGGCCACCTCGCGGGACTGCATGCCGAGGCCGCCTCCGCCCGACGCGAGGTTGATCAGCGCCGAGAGCAGGCCGAGGCTGCCGAAGATGATCATCAGGATGCCCATCACCTTGGGAATTGCCGAGCGCAGGGGCATGCCGTAGCCCGGCGGGTAGCCCGGCGGCGGGTAACCCTGGGGCGGGTAGCCCTGGGGCGGGTAGCCTTGGGGTGGATAGCCCTGGGGCGGATAGCCCTGGGGCGGATAGCTTTGGGGTGGTTGACCCTGGGGTGGATAGCCCTGGGGTGGATAGCCTTGGTCTGTCATGCGCGCCACCTATCAGGTGTATGTGGTGCGGCATTCTTACCACAACCGCGGCCTGTGGTAGAATCTCCGTGACGTTTGTGAACAGTCCATGACATCTGTGAACAGGTGACACTCGTGCGAAAGATCGGCTGGCTCACCGCCCTGCTTCTGGCCGGCTGTGGAAGCGGGACCATTCACGGCAACGGGGACGGCGGCCCGCCGGATGGTCAGCCGCACCCCGACGCCGCGCTCTGGGACGGCGGCGCGCTGCCCGACGGCGCGTTGCAGCCGGATGGATCCCTGCAGCAGGACGCCGCACCGGGGCAGGACGCGGCGGTGCAACAGGACGCCCAGACCACGGGGGTGACGCCCCCCATCGGCGGCTCTTCCGGAGGGTCGGGGGGCACGACCGCGCCCAGCGGCGCCCAGGCCACTGCCGGGAGCGTCGGCTACATCCGCATCGTGCCCGCGGGGTATCAGCAGGCGGTGCCCGCGCGGCTCATGATCGTTTATTCGGGCACCGAGGGCGCCCAGCAGATGACCAACAACCTGCTCCAGGTGGCGGGCCCCTTCGGCCTGGGGGATGTGATCTTCGCCGTGCTGGACGGTGTCACGTACTACGGGAACGGAGCGGCCGGCGCCACGGTGCTCGACCACGTGCGGTCCCTGTACAACATCGACAACGACCGCACCTTCCTGCTGTCGGAGTCTGCCGGCACGTCGGCCGGGCTGCAGCTCGGGCTGGACCTGCGGCAGTCGTATTTTGCCGCCTACTGGGCAAACGATGTCAACGCTTCGGCCACGCCCGTGCTCACGGCGGGGGCGCTCGGTTTCGCTCCCTGGGGCAACGCGGGGCCGGGCGGGGACTTCGCCGACGCCAACGCCATCGTCGCCGGGATGCAGAGCGCCGGCTACCGTCTGCCGGCCGACGCGCCCTACTCGGGCACCGGCTCCGGAACCCACGGCTCGCCCGACCAGTTCATGGCGGCCATCAGCTTCTTCAACGGCAAGAGCAGGTTGTAAAGTGATTCGTGCCGTCTTCGGGGGTCACACCGGCGCGGCTGAGGGCCGGGGCGAACGGGCTTGCCGCGCTACCTCAAGCCGATGAGCAGGCGGGTGAGCTCGAGTCGGGACTTGGTGTTCGTCTTTTTGTAGATGGACTTGAGGTGGCTGCGGACCGTGGACTCCTCCACGTTCAGCAGGGCGCGGATGTTGTCCGTGGAGTAGCCGGTGGCCACCAGGTGGGCGACCTCCTGCTCGCGGTGGGTGAGGCTCTCCAGCGACAGCTGGCGGTGGTCCGTGGAGCGACGGCGGCGACGGCCCTTGCCTTTCTTCGGCTCTGCGGTGGGGCTGTCGAGACCGATGATGACGAAGGAGGTCACCAGGGCCGGCTTCCCGTTCCACGCGATGCGGCTGGTGGAAACCAGGGACGGAAGCCGATCCCCATTGGCCGCGATCAGCGTGCGAGGCACGTTTCGCCACACCTCCTGCGGGTCTGTGAGCAGCTGCTGGATGTTGGCCATGGACGCCTCACGCTCCTCCGGCGCCACGAGCTGCATCAGGTGCGCCAGCTGGACACTGTCGTCGTCGAAGTCATAGCCATAGAAATTTGCCACATCGATGAACGACCGATTGGCGTACACGATCCGAAAATCCTGAACGATGATGATCGGCAGAGGCGCGTGCTCGAGTACGGCCTGATGGTCCATGGCGACAGCCTGTCTCTCCAGTAGCATTTATACCTAACATTATGATACCGGTAAAGAAACCCCCGCAGCACCCGACAGGCCAGCATGAAACGCATCATCCCCATCGCTATCGCGTGTCTCACATTCGGATCCCAGGCCCTGGCTCAGCCGACCGGAGACAAGCCGACGCCGGCCACGGGCGACGAAGCTCGACCCCGGACCGCGGATCCCGCGCGCGCCGGCAGCGCCGACGCGGCCCGGGGCGCGGCGACGACCGACGAGCGCCCTGCCCCCCGTCAGGCCCGTGCCGCCGACCCGGCGCCCCCCCCGCGCAGGGTCGAGCCGACGTCGAAGGCGAAAGAGGATGAAAAGGCCACGCCAGCCCCCAAGAAGGCAAACACCGGGTTCGGGTTCGGCTCCTACGGCCGGATCGGCATCTCCACCGACGCCAAGGGGGGAACCGGGCGCCAGGCGAACCTCGTCGCGCACGGCCCCAGACTCGGGGAAGGCCCCTATGTGGAGCTCGATCTGTACTACAAGCTGCGGCCCTTTCGGGACATCGAGCTCAAGACCGTGATCACCCTGGCCTTCACCGAGGAGCTCTTCCACTTCAGCGGGGACTGGTCGAGCGCCCTGGCCCTGCGCAACTTCTACCTGGAGGGCAGCGACCTCTTCGTGCGCGGACTCTCGCTCTGGATGGGGTCCCGGATGTACCGTGGGGACGACATCTACCTGCTGGACTTCTGGCCCCTGGACAACCTCAACACCATCGGCGGCGGCATCGAGTACGCCTTCGGCAGGACGCGCATCGGCTGGCACGCGGGGGTGAACCGCCTCAAGGATCAATACCAGTACCAGGAGGTGCTGGTGCCCGGGCTCAACAACACCTCCGAGACCGTGGTGCTGCTGAATCGCCAGCGCCTCATCACGAGCCTCAAGGCAGAGCAGCAGCTCGGCGGGCGCAACGGCAAGCTCGGCGCCAAGATCAAGCTCTACGGAGAGTTTCACCACCTCCCCAAGGGCACCCTCAACGCGCACCGCCCGGAGGAGGAGCAGGAGCAGCTCCAATCCGACTTCGGCTGGCTGGTGGGCGCGCAGCTGGGGTTGTGGAACTTCGGGCCGCGCTCACACGCGAACCTGTTCGTGCGGTACGCCCAGGGGCTGGCCGCCTACGGCGAGTTCGCCATTCCCTTTGGGCTCGCCACGGACAAGCGCGCCAAGAACGCCCGCGAGCTCGTACTGGCGCTCTCGGCCAATTACGAGACCAAGAGGTGGTTCGGCCTGCAGGCCGGCGCCTACGTCCGGTACTTCAAGGACGCCGACCCCAACGAGTACGACTGGGACGACGGGTGGGAGTACGTGGCCGTGCTGCGGCCCCACCTGTTCCTGCACCGGCTGTTCGCCATCGCGGTGGAGCTTTCCTACCAGGCGAAGAACCCGGCGGGGCTGAATCCGTGGTCCCACCACAAGGAGACGCCGGGGGTGGTGAAGCTCTCCATCATGCCCCTGCTCACCTTTGGCAAGGGCACCTACGGCCGGCCGCAGTTCCGGTTGATCTACACGGTCTACGGCCAGAACAAGGGCGCCCGGCTCAGCTACAACCCCGCGGACCCCCAGCGGAACATCAACACCGGTCACTATCTCGGCATCCAGGCCGAGTGGTGGTTCAACTCCACCTACAGGTGAGCCATGTCGCACCAACATCATCGCCAGCAACCTGTGCGCCCTGCCCCGGCGGCCCGAGTGGGGCGCCGCGTCGTGCTCACGCTGTTCCCGGTCCTGCTGTTGACCGTGGGCGCCGCCCGCGCCAGCGCCCAGGCCGATCCCCACCACTCCTTCGACCTGCTCGTGTCCGGGAACGGCCACACGGTCCTCGACTACAACAGCGTCACCCGGCGCACCGAGGCGTTCCTGGAGCACACCTACCGCTACTGGGACGAGAACGTGAGCCAGACCCAGACCCGCGACTTCTGCTACGACACCTACTTCGGCGTCCGCGTGGGCGCCAGCTCCACGTGGCTCACCGAGGTGCCGCTCTCCGACGTGTCCTACGTGAACGGCACCGGCGTCATCCACACGGTGCAGGACTACCAGGGCCTCACCATCGAAACCTTCCGGTTCGCGCCCTTCGCGCTGGACGGCCCCGGCGGGGTGATGCTGATCCGCGCCACCAACAACACCGGCGCGGACTCCGCCCCGGTCAGCTTCTACTCGATCCACAACTTCCACCTGGGCTCCGGGCGGCCGGACACCGGCACCGACGGGGAGTCCATCGTGTGGGATGCGGCGTCTGACAGCTACTCCGAGACGGGCAACTCCGGCGCGGCGATGGTGTACCTGAGTCTCGGCGCGCCCACGCGCCACGCCTGCAGCCCCAACAACCCCTATCCCGTGGTCCAGGCTGGCGGAGACCTCGTGGACACCGCCGCCTCGGGCGTCATGGACGACGCCGTGGCAGGCTTCCAACAGGACGTGGGGGCCCTCGCGCCCGGCGCCTCGGCGTCCTGGGGCGTGGCCCTCGGGTTCGCGATCTTCGGGGACGTGCCCGGCGCCCGGGGGTTCCTCCAGACCTTCCTGGCCGGCCGGGACGCCGAGACCCTGCTCGCGGACGAGATCGCGGGGTGGAACGGCTGGCGCCACGGCCCGCCGCCCGGGCTCACGGCAGCGGAGCAGGCCCTGTGGAACCAGTCCGAGGCGATCCTGCGCATGGGCCAGGTCCGCGAGGGCGGGCTGTCCCACGGCGGCGTGGTGGCCTCCCTGCCTCCGGGGAACTGGAACATCGTGTGGGTCCGGGACATGGCATACGCCGTGACGGCCCTCGCCCGCACCGGACACCTCGCCGAGGCGCGGGCCGCGCTGGAGTTCCAGTTGGGCGCCGATTCGGGCTACCACCAGGCCGAGGTCGGCTACCCGTACCAGATCTCGATCACGCGCTACTACGGCATGGGCAAAGAGGAGACGGACTACAACCAGGACGGCCCGAACATCGAGTTCGACGGCTTCGGCCTCTTCCTGTGGACACTGTCCGAGTACCACCGGGCCGGGGGGGACAACTTCTGGCACGCCTACTGGGACGACACCATCACCACCCTCGTGGCCGACGTGCTGGTGAACCTGCAAGACCCGCAGACCGGGCTGATCTCCGCCGACTCCTCCATCTGGGAGGTGCACTGGAACGGCATGCAGAAGCGGTTCACCTACACCAGCCTCACCGCGGCCCGCGGCCTCTGCGCCGCGGCCGAGCTGGCCCAGAGCCGCGGAGAGCAGACCCGGGCCGACGGGTATCGGGACGCGGCGCGCTCCATCCAGACCGCCGTCGTGACGCACCTGGTGGACGGCGGGGACGTGCTGGGACAGAGCTACGAGGAGCTGCAGCAGGGCATGGGGTATCTGGACGCCGCGGTGGTGGAGGCGGTGAACTTCGGGCTGATCTGGCCGGAGTCGGACATCATGCTGGCCACGTTCGACAGCTTCGACGCCAACCTGGTTCCACCCTCCCAGCGCGGGTACATGCGCAACGACGACGGGGGCTGGTACGACAGCCAGGAGTGGGTGTTCGTGGACCTGCGCTCCTCCCGGGCGCTGCGCTGGGCCGGGCGCTCGACGCGCGCCGACGCGCTCCTGGACTGGGTCACGGCCCAGGCCGGGTTCAACTACAACCTCATCGCCGAGCTGCACGACGAGAACACCGCCGACTATGCGGGGGAGGTTCCCATGGTGGGCTTCGGCGCGGGCGGCTACCTGATCGCCATGGGCTCCAAGGCGGCCAACGAGCCGGCCACACCCTGCTGCACCGGCTGGGCCTACGGTCCGGGGGATTCCGACGCCGGCGTGGACGCCGGAGTGGGGCAGGACGGGAGCGCGCCACAGCAGGACGGGGGCCAGCCGGACGGCGGCGGGACCGCCGACGCCGGGACCGATCCCCCGGACGACGGCGATGGATGCGGGTGTCGGAGCGCAGCCCCGGCGGCGGGAGCGTGGTGGTTTGGGTTCTTGATCGTGATGCTGGTCGCTCGGAGGCGACGCAGCGCTTGGAGACAAAGATGAAGCACGATGAGATGATCAAGAGCAGAGCGTTTGCGTTTGCGCTCGCGTCTGCGTTCACCTTGACGGTGGCGGTGACGTGGATGGGCGCATGCGTGGACGCGGCGGACATGGAGACGGCTGACGCGGTGCGGCCGGTGGTGGTGGAGGACTGGCGGGACGAGGTGATCTACCAGATCTTCGTGGACCGATTCGCGGACGGGGATCCGAACAACAACTGGAACGTGGACAAGACGGCCATGGGATCCTACCACGGCGGGGACTGGCAGGGGATCATCGACAAGCTCGACTACCTCGAGGCGCTGGGGGTCACGACCCTGTGGATCAGCCCGGTGGTGAAGAACATCGAGTCCGACGCGGGCTTCGGCAGCTATCACGGCTACTGGACCCAGAACTTCCTCGAGGTGAACCCGCACTTCGGCGACCTGGCCAAGCTGCGGCAGCTCGTGGACGCCTGCCACGCCCGGCAGATGAAGGTCATCCTGGACATCGTGACCAACCACATCGGCCAGCTGTTCTACTACGACATCAACGGGAACGGGCTGGCGGACGACTTCTTCATCGGCGGCGGGGGGCAGGCCTACGGCTCTCAGAACACCGACTTCTCCACCGACATCACCCGCACCTCGGAGTGGGATCCGGACTACGACTCCCGGGGCATCCAGGCCTTTACGTCCCTGGGCGAGTCCGGGCCTGCGCCCGTCGAGTGGGTGTACGACCCCACCATCAACCGCGTCCCGCCGGAGCCGCCGGAGTTCGCCAACCCGGCCTGGTACAACAAGCGGGGCCGCGTCACGGTGTGGCGCTACGAAGTACCGGCCTGCCAGTACCTGCTGGACAGGCTGCTGGCGGAGGACCCAACCAACCCCATCGTGAACCCCATGCCCAACCCGTACGACTGGTGGAACATCCCGCTGTGCAAGGACTACCTCCGCGACCAGGAGATGCGCGGCGACTTCCCCGGCGGCCTGAAAGACCTCGACACCACCCGGCAGGACGTGCGGGACGCGCTGTTCAAGGTGTTCGCCTACTGGATCGAAGCCGCGCGGTTCGACGGCTTCCGCATCGACACCCTGAAGCACGTGGAGCACGAGTTCTGGCAGGACTTCTGCCCCCGCATCCGGCGCTTCGCCAAGGAGATCGGCAAGCACAACTTCTTCATGTTCGGCGAGGCCTTCGACGGCCACGACGACCTGCTCGGGGAGTACACCGGCAACGAGCAGGTGGACTCGGTCTTCTACTTCTCCCAGAAGTACCGGGTCTACGAGGCGGTGTTCATCTACGGCGCGCCCACGGCGGGTATCGAAACCCTGTTCAATGAGCGGAGCGTGAACTACCCCGACACTCCCAACACCGACGGCCCCGTGGACAGCCAGGGCAACGGGGTGAGCCCGCGGCAGCTCCTGGTGAACTTCATCGACAACCACGACGTGGGCCGCTTCCGCTACCTGCTCGACGACCCGCAGGCGCACCACAACGCGCTGTTCTACCTGCTCACCCAGGACGGGATCCCCTGCATCTACTACGGCACGGAGCAGGGCTTCAGCGGCGGCAACGACCCGGCCAACCGGGAGGACCTGTGGGACTCGGGCTACGACGAAAACCACGGGACCTTCCGCTACATCGCCGCCCTGAACGCGCTCCGCGCCCAGCACGCGCCGCTCCGGCGGGGGGACTTCGCGGTCCGCTGGGCCTCCACCGCGCCGGCGGACGGCGGCACCGCCGACGCCGGCATCTTCGCCTTCGAGCGCACCCACGACGGCCAGACCGTGCTGGTGGTCCTGAACTCGTCGCGCACGTCGACCTCGTCGACCCGGGATGACACCGGCACCTCGGTGATGGCCACGAGCTTCCCCACGGGCACCACCCTGGTGAACGTCTTGTGCGAAGAGGACGAGGGGAACGACTTCGGCGCGCACGTGTGCAGCGCCGCGGAGCAGCAGAGCTACACCGTCGGCACGGCAGGAGCCCTGGACCTGACGCTGCCCCCTCGCAGTGGGATGATCTTGATCGCCCAATAGACCGAGGAAGACCATGAGACGACACGCCCGGCTCATCAACGCCCTGGCCGCCTTGGCCGCCCTGGCCATGCACTCCTGGCTCGGCTGCGCCAACGGCGACAAGAACGACAACCACAACGACGCGGGGACCAACGACGCCGCGCCCCCGCTCCCGGTGCTGGAGTCCATCGACCCTGCCGAGGGGCCCGTGGCAGGAGGCACCGCGGTGGAGCTCACCGGCCAGAACCTCTGGGGCGACCTCACCGTCTCCTTCGGCGGAGAGCCCGCCACCGACGTGGTCGTCCACTCCGGCGCGCGGGTCACCTGCGTCACCCCGCCCGCCGCGGCGCCGGGCCCGGTCACCGTGCGGGTGGTGAACGAGCTCTCCCAGTCCAGCCAGCTCCTGGGCGGATTCACCTACCTCGGAGAGGACCCGCCGGTGATCACCTGGTGCCAGCTCCACCGCCCCGCGGCCACCGCCGCCGGCGTCGGCCAGGCCAGCGAGCCGATCTTCGGGCGGGTCCACGCCGAAGGGATCACCGACGGGCCGGGGCAAGGTGCCGGCGTCACCGGCCAGCTCGGCTTCGGCCCGGTGGGCAGCGATCCCACCGACGCGGCCTGGACCTGGGCCGACGCCGTGTACGTGGGGGACGCCTCCCAGCTCTTCGACGAGTATGCGGCCAGCGTCACCGCGGCTGCCGTCGGGGACTATGACTACGCCTATCGCTTCTCCTTGGACGCCGGCGCCGCCTGGCTCCACTGCGACCTGGACGGCGCGTCGGACGCCACGGAGTACAGCCCCTCCCAAGCCGGCAGCCTCGCGGTGGGCGCCGTTCCGGTGCTCACCCTCGCCGGAGTGGACCTGCCCCGGGGCTCCATTGCCGGCGGCTCCACCGTCACCCTCAACGGCATCGGTTTCGTGGCCGCCACCCAGGTCTTCTTCGGCGCCACTCCCAGCCCGTCGGTGACCTCGGTCAGCGCCACCGAGCTCCTCGCGGAGGTGCCCCCCGGCGCGGTGGGCGTCACGGACGTGACCGTGGAGAACCCGGGCAACGTCGTCGACACCCTCACCGACGGCTTCGAGTACCTGCTGGTGGGCTCTCCCACGGTGAACGGCGACCTGGGCGACTGGCCCGCCGGTCACCTCGTGGCCACCAACAGCATCCTCTCCAGCTGGACCAGCACCAACGAGCTGAGAGAGCTCTACGTCGCCTTTGACGACACAACCCTCTACGTGGGCATCGACGGCACGGTCAACGTGGACAACGCCATCGTGGCCTACCTCGATGTCGACTTCGGCAGCGCCACCGGCGTCACCGACACCGACGTCATCACCGACCAGACCGGCGCCTTCGACGCCACCGTGGGCGGCCACCCCGTAAACGGCAGCCTGCAGTTCGCCATCGCCGGCTTCGGCGCCGACTTCGTGGTCGGCTCCAAGGGCATGAACGAGGTCTTCTCCAACCTGAGCGACAACGCCGGCTGGCGCGGCCTGTCCAATCCGAGCGACCTGGCCTGGCTCACCGGCACCGTGGACGCGGGCACCCATCTCCTCGAGTGCTCCATCCCCATCGCCACCCTTTGGCCCGGCGGAGTGCCTACCGGCGGCGTAGCGGTGGCAATCGTCGTGAAGATCGCCGATCCCGACGGCCAGACCTTTGCCGACCAGACCCTGCCCGAAGAGGCCGCAACCTCCACTGTCACCCAGCACTACGTCTTCAGCGTCTTCTCGTCGGGTGAGTTCTAAGATCTGATGATGTGTTCACCGAGTGGGTGCGGCCACGCATAGGGCTCCAGCCGGAGCCGCGCGGGTGGGCTCATGTCCCACATTGCGAAACAGCCAATTGCGGTTACTCTTTGACTCGCCACGGGGTCATTCGTGGCTCGAACGAAACACGTGAACTCGGAGGGAATGGATGGCAACGGAAAAAAAGCGCAAAGTGGCGGTCCGGGGGCTTGAGAGCGTCGTGGCCGCAGACACGCGGCTCTGCTACGTGGACGGGCAGAACGGCAAGCTGTACTACTGTGGCTACGACATCGATGAGCTGGCGGGCCGCGTGTGCTACGAGGAGATCGTGCACATGCTCTGGGGCGGCGGACTTCCCGACCTCGACACCCTCGACGACTGGCGTCCGCAGCTCGTGGCCGAGATGCGGCTGCCGACCCAGGTGATAGACATCCTCAGGATCACTCCGCCCGGCGCCAATCCCATGGTCGTGCTGCGGACGGCGGTGTCCGCGCTCGGGCTCTGGGACCCGGACGGCGGCAAGAACACGCTCCGGGCCAATGAGCGCAAGGCCCGGCGCATCCTCGCGCAGGTGGCCACCATCGTGGCCACAATCTATCGCCTCCGCCGTGGCGAGCCGTTGGTCACGCCGGACAAGGAGCTCGGCTTCGCCGCCAACTTCCTGTACATGTTCCACGGGAAGGTGCCGTCCAAGCTGGACCACTCCATTTTCGACACGCTGCTGGTGCTCCATGCCGACCACGGGTTGGCGGCGTCCACCTTCGCGGCCCGGGCCACGGTTTCCACGCTCGCCGGCATGCACTCGGCCATCGTCGCGGCCCTGGCCAGCCTCAAGGGCCCGCTCCACGGCGGCGCCAACACCAAGGTCATGGAGATGCTCGACGCCATCGGCGGGCCGAGCAAGGCGAAGGCCTACATCGATGGGATGCTCTCGGACGGCAAGCGCATCATGGGCTTCGGCCATCGGGTCTACAAGACCGAGGATCCCCGCAGCCGGCACCTGCGCCGGTTCTCCGAAAAGCTCAGCAAGCGCGCCGCCACCCGGAACCTCTTCGACATCTCGCATCAGATCGAGAAGCTCGTGCTCGAGCGGAAGGGGATCCATCCCAACGTGGACTTCTACTCGGCCACGGTGCAGGAAGCCCTGGGCATCCCGAAGGAGTATTTCACGTGCATCTTTGCCTTGGCGCGAACCGCCGGCTGGATCGCGCACGTGCTCGAGCAGTTCCAGGACAACCGCCTCATCCGGCCCACGTCCAACTACATCGGCGGATTCGGCAAGCGCTTCGTCCCCATCGAGAAGCGGTGACCCGGGATCCGCCGGGCACCACACGCCTCCCTCGAAGGTGCGCATCAACCCTGGAGAGTTGTCCCTGAGGTGACTCTCGGGGATCCCGGAAATTGTTCGCGCGCACTCGCGCGCCGGTCCTGAGCGAGGCGGCGCTCTCGGTAAACTCCCCCTGTGCTGTCGGCATTGACTCAGGTATAGGATATTGATATCCTAAAATTGGGTAAGAAGACTTACATACATCGGACTCGGAGAGTGCGACTGCTCGTGTAGTGCTCTACAGGACAAGCCTTCTTACCTTCCGAAAGTGGCGGTGGCGCGTCGTTGCCAGGAGACCAAGGCATGCGAAATTCCAGGCTTGTTGAGCAGCGTCTGCGCGCTTTGAGAATGCGCGCAGAGGAACCGGTTACGCGATCGACACGGCGGCATGGATGGCTTCTGCTCTTTCCTGGTATCGCCACATACGCCCTCCTCGCCACCCTCGCCGGGTGCAGCCACTGGACGCCGGGAGCGCCGGTGGTGGACGCGGCGCCTGGGTGCGGCAACGGCATCGTGGAGTCGGGCGAGGCCTGTGACGACGGGAACTCGCAGGCAGATGACGGCTGCAGCGCCTCCTGTCAGATCGAAACCGGGTGGAGCTGTGAGGACCTCAACCCCGGCGACCCGTCGGCCTGCGTGCCGATCTGCGGGGACGGCCAGAGGGTCGGCACCGAGGAGTGCGATGACGGCAACACCCTCACCGGTGACGGCTGCAGCGACGAGTGCCGCCTCGAGGCGTGCGGCAACGGCATCCTGGACGCCGGTGAGGAGTGTGACGACGGAAACGGGGACAACCGCGACGCCTGCCCCGACGGGGACGGCGGAACATGTCGAAACGCCACCTGCGGCGACGGCTTCGTCTGGAACACCGACGGGGGCACCGAAACCTGCGACGACGGAAACGACAACAACTCCGACGCCTGCCCCGACGGCGAGGGCGGGACCTGCGAGGTCGCGCGCTGCGGCGACGGCTTCATCCAGGTGGGCGTGGAGGGCTGTGACGACGGGAACGAGAACAACTCCGACGCCTGCCCCGACGGCCCCGGCGGCACCTGTCAGGCGGCCGCCTGCGGCGACGGCTTCGTCCGCGCCGGCGTGGAGAGCTGCGACGACGGAAACACCGCGGACTGCGACGGCTGCAAGGGCGACTGCACCCGGGTGGACAACGAATGCGGCGACGGGATCTGGGAGTGCGGTGAGGGGTGCGACGACGGGAACGGCAACAACGGCGACTACTGCCCGGACGGCGTGGGCGGGAGCTGCCAGCCGGCGACCTGTGGAGACGGCTTCGTGCGCGCCGGCGTGGAGGAGTGCGACGACGG